>CAZMSS010000018.1:0-24054 GCA_964568965.1 uncultured Verrucomicrobiota bacterium
GTGGTTGGGTGCGTGATGACGGTGCACGTGCGCCAGAAAGAACAGGCGGATGCCGGGTAACCCCGGGAAATGCATCAAAACGTTGCGGAGCGCTCATGAAGAAGCATATTCTCAGCATTGATGATGAGGCCAGGATTTGCAAATTGATCGATACTGTCCTCACGATGGAGGGTTACCGGGTTTCAACAGCCGCCACGGCGGAGGCCGCCCGGCGTATTGTGCAATCCGATCCGCCTGCCCTGATTATCCTGGATCAGCAGTTGGAGGACACGGACGGCTTGACGCTGGCGGCAGAGATCCGGAGAACCTTGCCGGACGTGCCGGTCCTGCTGTTGACCGGCATGGTTTTTGATACCGAGGTGATTGAGGAAATCATCGGCAAAAATGTGTCCAGCTACCTGCCGAAGACTTCGAAAATGGGCGCAATATGCAGCGAGGTCCATCGGTTGTTGGGCGATACTCCTCCCAAGACCTGACTGACCAGGCGCGCAACCTTCTTTCCACATTCGTGATTTGCATTCTTGCGCTGTCCCCGCGGATTTGTCATCTTAATTCATGAAAGTAACAGATAGCCGACGCATTTCACGACGTGGGTTTCTGACGCAATCGCTGGCTGCAGGGGTTGCCTTCATGCTTGTCCCGAGACGGATCCTGGGCGGGTCCGGATATACGCCGCCAAGCGAGGAACTCACGCGGGCGATCATCGGGTGTGGTGGTATATCCGAGTCCCATCTCCCCATGACTGACGGCCGGTTGTTGGCGCTCTGTGACGTGGATTCAAACCACCTGGCGGAGAGAATGAAGGGCCGCCCTGATGTCAAGGGATACCGCGATTTCCGCGACGTGCTGGCTCGACCGGATATCGACATTGTCCACATCTGTACCCCACCGCACTGGCACGGCCTGATCTCCATCATGGCAGCGCAGGCCGGCAAAGACATCTGGTGTGAGAAACCCATGACCCGCACGCTCGCCGAGGGCGTGAAGGTCGTGGAAGCCGTCCGGCAGCACGGAAGAATATTCAGGCTCAATACATGGTTTCGCTTCCAGAGCAATTTCTACGGTTTCGGCACCCCGGTCCAGCCGATCAAGAAACTCGTTGCCAGCGGGATGCTCGGCTGGCCGCTCAGGGTCACCGTCAGCCGCGCGACCGGGTTCGATTGGAAGTTCGACTGGAGCGGAAAAACGAATCTTCAGCCGCAACCCGTCCCGGCAAATCTCGACTATGATTTCTGGCTTGGCCCGGCGCCCTACAAGCCCTACAACCCTCACCGGGTCCATGGTACGTTCCGTGGCTACTGGGACTACGACGCGGGGGGGCTTGGCGACATGGGCCAGCACTACCTCGATCCCGTCCAGTATATCCTTGGAAAAGACGACACGAGCCCGGTCGAGGTGGAGGTGGACGCGCCGCAACAGGATCCCGACGCGGCCAGTTCCTTCCGCCGCATCCTGCTGCGGTATGCCGATGGGTGCGAAATCATCATCGACGCCGGCACGACGGGGCGTGTTCCGTTTATCTCCGGGCCGCACGGCAATTTATATCCGGGCATGGAATGCACCGTGCCGGACTGGAAACGGAAACTGAAAACCATGCCGGATCCGGTGCCGCAGATTACCGAGTTCACTGAAAGTGTCCGAACGCGGCGGCCGTTTGCGCTGAACGAACAGAACGGCTTCAGGTCATGCCTGCTCGTCCAGATTGCCTCCACCGCCTGGCGACTGGGGCGCGGTTTCCGTTTCGATCCTGTCACGCTCCGCGCCAACGACGACGCGGCCAACCGCCTGTTCAACCAACCCATGAGGGCACCATGGCACCTGTAACCCTATCGCCTGCTTTCCGTCAACGCACCTTCCCTCGCGCTTTCCTCTGCGGGATCACGGTGCTCCTTCTCGCTGCCGTGTCGCCGTTACGGGCCGCCACCCATGAGCTTCTCCTGAAGCTGGGCAGCGAAACCAACCAGGAAACCAAGGCTTCGATTATCGGCCAATTGCAGTTCACGGCCAAAGACGATGCGGTGCCGGTCCTGGCTGCATACCTTGCCGACGAACGCCTGTGCGATCCGGCGGCGCGAACCTTGGTGAGCATAGGCACGCGCCGGGCGGCCAAGGCGCTGCTCCAATCGTTACGCTCGGCGCATGCCGGCAGGGTGGTGAGCGTTGTGCAGGCACTAGGAGATCTGGCTTACACGCCGGCGATTCCCGATGTGCAGAGGTTTGCAACCGATACCGCCGCGGGGCTGAGGCGTGCGGCCTGGTACACGCTGGCGCAATGCGGCGACCGCTCGTTGGTTCCGGTATTGAAGAAATACCGCGAAGCCGACCGGTTCGTGGCAACCGCCGAGCTGTTCCGTCTGGCGCGGCGCCTTGAGGATGGCTCAATCTGCAGATACGTGCTCCAGGCACAACCGACCCCGGCGGAGCATTCGCAAGCCCTGGAGATCCTGGCCGAGGTGGACGGCCGACACGCCCTGCCTGAAGTCGGGAAGGCTCTGGAGTCCACGGAAACGGCCGTACGCCTGACGGCTGTTCGGACTCTGGCGACAATGTCCTCGTCGCAGGCGCGCCGCCTGTTGCGCGATGCGATGCGGAATTCCGACCCGGCCGTTCGTGCCACGGCACTGGGCGCTCTCGTTCAGCTGAACGAGAGAACCGCGCAGGCCGCCTGTGCGACGGCCTTGACGGATACGCACGCTGTCGTCCGTGCCGAAGCGATCCGCGGCTGGAAGGCAGGACCAGGACTGCTGGTCGATTTTCTGCCGCACGCTTCGAAGGATGAGCTGACTGGTATTGCGCGCGTCCTGCAGTCTGTACGGCCTGTGGAGCTGACCGGGCGCTGGAGCAAGGCGGATGCCGGAATGAAAGTCGCCCTGTTGAGTGTCGTAGCGGCGTTGAACTGCGCTGAATTCGACCGGATGGTATGGCTTGCAACCGATGACGCGGATGCGGGTGTCCGGCTGGCTGCGCTGGCTGCCCTGAAGGTGAGGGGTAGCCCGGCTGACCTGCCTGCGGCATTGTCGTTGCTGGGCCGCCTGCAAGGCGAGACTGAGGTTCAGGAGGCCCAGGCGTTGGCGATCGAATTGGGGGGCGAGTTGCCCGATGGACAGGCCGGTGCTCTGGCGCTCACCGCGATGTCTCAGTCGCAGGCGGCAACCCGCTCACGGTTCTACGTCACCTTGTCCTCATTTGGGGGGACGAATGCCCTCGCCGCCTTGGCGAATGCAGCGCATCAGGATGACGCAGTGTTACAGGATGCGGCCGTGCGGGCATTGTCGAACAGTCGCGATGCAAGTGCGCTGCCCCTTCTGCTTGAGATTTGCCGGGGCGGGAAAACTGACACGCACAAGGTGCTGGCGGCACGCGGGGCCATGCGGCTGGCGGAGCACTCACGCGCCGGCAAGGACGAGATCATCGTGATGTGGCGAAGCATTCTTGACGCCGCGCCACGGGAAGAGGAAAAACAACAGGCATTGGCGGCATTGCGTCGATTGCAGGAAAAGGCAAAACCATGAGAATCATGCTGGTCTGTTTATTGGCCCTGGCTACAGCACACGCGGAGGAAGCCGGCTTCACGCCATTGTTTAACGGAAAAGACTTGGCGGGCTGGGAGGGCGACACAAAGGGATACGTCGTGGAGGAGGGCATGATCATCTGCCGGCCTGGCGGCAACCTCTTCACGGCAAGGGAGTATAGTAATTTCGTTTTCCGCTTCGAATTCAAGCTGACCCCGGGATGCAACAACGGCGTTGGTATCCGCTGGTCCGGGAAAGGCGATGCGGCATACAGCGGTATGGAAATCCAAGTCCTTGATGATACCGCGGAAAAGTACAAGACCCTGCACGCCTATCAATTTCACGGTTCCATCTACGGGATTGTGCCGGCCAAGCAAGGCCATCTCAAGCCGGTCGGCGAGTGGAACGTCGAGGAAATCAGCGCCATTGGGCCGAAAATCAAGGTCACCCTCAACGGAGCCGTGATCGTGGATGCGAACCTCGACGAGATCAGGCAATTGCCCGAACCGCAGATGCGTAATCTCGCCAAACATCCCGGCCTGCACAACAAGTACGGCCGCATCGGATTCCTCGGGCATGGCGATGTCATCTCGTTCCGGAACATCCGCCTCAGGGAAGTGGCGGACGGCGGGAAGTCCGATGACGCCGCATCCGGTGTTTCCGAGCCGCCGGCCGGGTTCACCGCCTTGTTCAATGGCCGGGACCTGACCGGCTGGAAGGGTCTACTGGCGGAGCCGAACGATAATCCACTCATGCGTGCCAAGCTGACCCCGGACGAGCTTGCCAAGGCCCAGACCACCGCGGATGCTGACATGCGCGCCCACTGGAGCGTCAAGGATGGTGTCCTGGTATTCGACGGAAAAGGCCGGTCGCTGGCGACAGCGGAGGATTACCGGGATTTTGAGATGCTGGTGGACTGGAAGATCCTGCCGGGTGGCGACAGCGGTATATACCTGCGCGGTTCTCCGCAGGTTCAGATTTGGGATGCCGGGAAGAATCCAGTGGGGTCCGGCGGGCTCTACAACAACCAGAAGAACCTCTGTAATCCGGCCAGCTGCGCAGACCGGCCTGTCGGCGAGTGGAACACGTTCCGCATTAAAATGGTGGGCGACAAGGTGACGGTCCACCTGAACGACATGCTTGTGGTGGATAACGTCACGCTTGAGAACTACTGGGACCGCAAGCAGCCGATCTTCCCGACCGGTCAGATCGAGTTGCAGAACCATGGCAACACACTCTGGTTCCGCAACCTCTTCATCCGGAGGATCCCGTGATTCGCGTCGGTATTGTTGGATTCGGGTTCATGGGCCGCATGCACTACCGGAACTGGCTCAACGTGGCGGGGGCGGAGCTTGTCGCGGTGCAGGATGTTGCGATCGAGGACGTCAAGTCGCGCCTGGGCACCACGGGTAACATTGCCGGGGCCGCGGATACCATTGACCTCGGGCGGGTTCGGCTCTTCAGCGACTTCGATGCCATGCTGGCGGAAATGAAACTCGATGCCGTTTCGATCACGGTGCCTACGTTTCTTCACGCCACCCTGACCGAACGCGCCCTCAAGGCCGGGGTCCATGTGCTCTGCGAGAAGCCGATGGCGCTGACGCTGCCGGAGTGCGACCGGATGATCGCGGCCGCAAAATCCGCCGGCAAGTGGCTCCAAATCGGCCAATGTATCCGGTTCTGGCCGGAGTACGTGGCCGCCCGGGAAATCATCCAAAACGGGACGTACGGCGCCCTGCTTGCCGCAAGCTTCAGGCGGTTGGGGTCGCTCCCGAACTGGAACCCTGACAAATGGTTTGCAGACGAACAACGCAGCGGCGGCGTGGCGTTGGACCTGCATTGCCACGACACGGATTACGTGCATTACCTGCTCGGCGTTCCCCGCGCGGTCTTCAGCGTGATGGATGGCGGGCGCCGGCATATGCAGACCCAGTACCTTTACGACAATGATGCGGCGGTCAGCGCCGAGGCCAGCTGGGCGATGCCCACCTCATTCGGGTTTGAGATGAGTTTCACTATCGTGCTGGAACGGGCGACTCTCCAGTTCGACTGTACCCGGAATCCCGCTTTCCGGGTTTGTCCGGCCGACGGCGCCCCGTTCACCCCGGAACTGCTTCCGGGCGACGGATACTCCCGGGAGATCGAGCATTTTGCCGGCGTTGTTGCCGGGAATCCCTTGCCGCAGGTTCTCACGGCAGGGCAGTCACGTGAGACGATCAGGATCGTCCTGGCCGAAAAGAATTCTGCGCAACGGAAGGAGATAGTTCACTTATGATAACCAGACAGGGATGGCCGATAGGAATTTGCAGCTGGTCGGTGGGGCGCGATAACAAAGGGATGGACGAGGCGATGAAGGAGCTTGGGATCACCCATGTTCATCTCGAAATCGACAGGCCGCCGATGCCGGGATGGTTGGTCACCAGTACCATGGTCGGGTTTCCCCAGGAGGATTATTCGACACTTGATTCAATCCGGCGGACCGGCGGTATTGCGCCCGATGCCGAGTGGCCCGGCAACCGGAAGGTGTTCGGCGAGGCGGCAAAAGTCACCGCAAAGCTCGGCGTGAAGTTTCTGTCGATGCATGCGGGGTTTATTGACCACACCGACGCCTCCTATGCGGCGAAGTTCCACGACCGGATCCGCAACCTCGCCGACCTTGCCGGGGAGCTGGGCATTACGGTGCTGCTGGAGACCGGGCAGGAGAGCGCGGCGGATTTGCGACGGTTCATGGAAACGTTGAACCATCCGGCGCTCGGCATCAACTTTGATCCCGCCAACATGATTCTTTACGATAAGGACGAGCCCAAGGACGCGGTTCGCATTCTCGCGCCGTGGGTCCGGCACGTTCACATCAAGGATGCCATCCGAACGAAGGTTCCCGGCCAGTGGGGCAGGGAAGTGCCCTGGGGAGCCGGTGAGGTTGACGCCAGGGAATTCATCGGAGTACTGCAAGCTACCGGCTACCAGGGCGCCGTGGCCATTGAGCGCGAAGGTGGTAACAACCGGATGGCCGACATCAAGTCGGCGATCCAGCAGTTGATGGCGTAACTCAGCCCGGTTGCTTCTTCAGCGGTGGACGGAAGAACAAGGCCAGTGCCAGGGCGGCAAGGATGGCGCCGGACATGGGCACCAGGAACAGGCTCTTGAAATCCGTCCCGGCGTTGCCCGTAAATACCCTCTGCATCAGAGTGGGGCACACCGAGTTGGCGATGAGGGCGCCGATGCCCAGGATCATCACGTTGAACAGGCCTTGTGCGCTCGACCGGGCATCCTTCGGGAAGAATTCGTCCACGAAGATATAGACCGTTGCGAAGAAGAACGCGTAGCAGATGCCATGAAGGATTTGCACGATGATGATCAGGCCGGTGTGCTGCGGGAAAAAGGCGTATGCTGCGAAGCGTGCGGCATGCCCCAGAATGCCGATCACCATGGTCCAGCGCCAGCCCAGGCGTTTCAACGTCATGCCGAGAACAATCATGGTCAGGATCTCGGCGATTTGCCCGATACTCATCACAGGCATGATCCAGTTCCCGGGAATGCCCACCCCGCCGGCCTCGGCTCTGGCACCGAGGAAGGAGCCGGTCCAGTTGAAGTAGCAGTTGTGAACGAAGGCGTCCATGAGCGTCACGAGCCACAGGACCAGCACGAAGGGGTGTTTGAGGAGCCGCATGGCCTCGAGCCAGGCCAGCTTGTTTTCCGTCTCATCGGCTTTTTTCGGCGGGGTATGCGGCAGTATGAGGCTGAATGCCGCCAGCGCCAGTGAGGCGATGCCGGCAACAATATACGTCCACCGGGTCGCATGCTTCAACGGGTCCCCGGTCAGGCCGGACCCGAGGACGGCGCCGAGCCATTCTACCATGCCGGACGGGTTGGCGGTGTGGACCTTGTCCCAGTCCACAAGGATAAACGTGAACGGCCAGGCGGAGGCGATCCAGCCGATCGTGCCCCACAGCCGGACACGCCCGAAATCTTTCCGGGCATCCTTAAGATTGGCGAAGGCGATGGAGTTGACGATGGAAAGCGTCGGCACGTAAAGCAGGCAATGAACGAGCATCAACATGAAGAATGGCCAGAAACTGCGCGTCCAGGCGAGTGAGAGCATGGCCAGGCCACCCACGAGATGACTGAACGCAAGTACCTTTTCGGCGGCAAAGTTCCGATCCGCAAACTCATTACTGAAGAACATGCCGACGATGGCGGCGATTGGAAAGGCGTTGAGGATCCAGGATTGTTGGCCCGGCGAAAACCCGAGGCTGGGCAGGTAGCCGAAGATGAGGGGGAGCCATGCGCCCCAGATGAAGAATTCCAGGAACATCATCACGGAAAGGCGGGGGCGGGTACTGGTCATGGTGGTAGCTAGGGGTGAGGACCGTGAGGGACCAACACGCCAATCCAACCTGGTTCGTCAACCGTGAGCAGGTTAATTGGCGCCGTCGGGCGACCGAGTCGCTTTATTTCTGATACCCTTTAACCTCCGGATTCGCGGCCAGGTAGGCGGCGGCGGAGAGGAAAGCGGTGCTGCCGGCGCTGGCGGCGGCTATCGTATTGGCTTGGGCGGCCAGTGCGTTGGCTTTGTTGGCTGAGGCGATTTGGGTGTCAGTCAGTTGCAGACCTTCGACTTCGTTCATGTGTTCTCCTCTTTTGTTATTTCGTTAAGTATACCCTGGACATCCCGGTATGTCCACTGCGGTGGTATTTCCGCGCATGCGAAGCCGCAACCTGTTTGCCTGCCACAAGGTTGCTCGAAGGTGACGTTTGGAGGATGTTCAGATTGTTTCAGGAACGTGAGTAAGTCCCTGACACGACGCTGCGGGCGAATGCCCGCTTCTCACGGGCCGTCATCTGTTTGATCATATATTCTGCCTGTGAGGCGGCGGATCGACTCTTATATTCAACCACGGTCAGCAGTTCTTTCGGGGGATGCGCACGGGTATAGCGGGCGCCGGTTCCATTTTGGTGGGCCGCATAGCGTGCGGCAACATCCACCGCGATGCCGGTGTAAATGCTAAGATCCTCACATTCAATGAGATACAGGAACCATGGCTTCCGTTTATTTGCTGGCATCTTTTGTGAACTCCATGGCAGTAAAATTGCATGAAGCAGGATGCCTTGGCAAGCCTTGCTGATAACACGGGATCGCGCCGTCCTGACGGGAGATTTTCTACCCTCAAATCAGAAATTCACTAATTGCCGGAAAAGGGGTGGATCCCTATGGTTCAGCAGGGGATGTGAAGGAGGTTGGGGATGGCGTTGATGACTGAGAGCCAGATCGTGCCGATTGATATGACTGAGGCGTCATTCCCTCCGTTGATTCAAGCGTCCGGTATCCTACATGGCGTGGCCGCATCGCCGGGGTGTGTGGAGGGGCTGGCGTTTGTATACCGCCAGCCCAGCCTTGACGAAATTCCGCGTTACACCATTGGCAACGATGGCATTAGCCGCGAATTTTTACGGTTCGAAAAGGCGGTCCGGCGTTCGGCCGAGGAAATCCGGGCGGTGCGGGCCCGTGTTGAGCAGGAAGTGGGGACGAGTGAAGCCTGCATTTTTGATGCCCACCTTTGCTTCCTCGAGGATCCTCAACTGGCGGATCGTGTCTATGCACGCGTCCGCTCTGAACTGATCAACGCCGAGCAGGCGCTTTCCGAAGAGATCCGCCAGTCCATGGCCTGTCTGGGGGCTTGCCAGGCTGAATACATCCGGGAGCGGGTGCTGGACCTTAAGGATGTGGGAAACCGGCTGGTCCGGAACCTGATCGGAAGGGATGGTTGCTCGCTCCTCGAAACCCTGCCGCAGCAAAGCATCATTGTGGCGGGGGAGCTGACGCCCTCGGACACGATGGCCATGGATCGCAGTCATGTGGCCGGACTCGTCACGGAACAGGGCGGCGCAACCTCGCATGCCGCCATCCTGGCCCGTTCCATGGATATTCCCGCCATTACGGGTGTTCACAACATCCTGAGGACAATCCGCACGGGGACACGCCTGCTGCTGGATGGCGGCAAGGGCGTTCTGATCATCGACCCCACGCCGGTCCAGGCCCGTCGTTTTGCCACCCGCCGCCACCGTTTTGAGACGACCCGGCTGTTCACGGGTTCCGATGAACAGCAGGAATGCGTTATGAAGCACGGAACGCGGATCAGCATACAGGCCAATATCGGGCGGCCCGAAGATATTGTGTATGTCAAGGAACACCACTTCGATGGGATCGGGCTTTTCCGGAGTGAGCTCCTGTACCTGAAGGATGAGCAAGCTCCCGGATTGCAACAGCAGTGTCATGACTACCAGTTGGCGGCCGAAGCCCTTGTCCCGTTGCCGATTACGATCCGCACATTTGATTTCGGGGCCGATAAAATTCCGCGTTTTCTGGATATTGAACGGGAAGTGTCGGTGCTGAAGGGCCTGCGGGGCTTGCGGTTCGCCCTGCAGGAGCGGAGGCTGTTCAAGGTGCAGCTACGCGCCCTGGCCCGGGTGTGCCGCGAGCATGCCAATGTGCGGGTGCTTTTCCCGATGGTGGTGGGGCGGGCGTGCCTGCGTGAAGCACTCGCTTTGTTTGACGAGCAGTGCGAGAAGGAAGGGCTGCCCCGGCGTCCCCCCGTGGGCGCCATGATCGAGACGCCCGCCGCTGTGTTCAGTCTGCAGGATATTGTGGGTATGGTTGATTTCCTGCACATCGGGAGTAATGACCTGGCCCAGTATGTCCTGGCCGAGGATCGCAGCCAGACCCGCATGGAGGCGCATGAAATGGCGCTGCATCCCGCCATGCTCCGGGTTGTCCAGACCGTTACCGATATTGCCGGCCGCCACAAGTGCCCCGTTTGCCTGTGTGGTGAGGCTGCGGGCGACCCGTTGCTGGCCTCGGTGATGGTCGGGTTGGGGGTGCGGTCCCTGTCCATGAGCCCGGTTCGCGCTCAGGGAGTCCGTTTCGCACTCAAACGCATCACGTTGGAAGATGCCGAGGAATTGGCCCGCCATGCGCTGGAGATGGATGAACCGGCGGATCTGTTGAGGCATGCCGACGGACAATTCCCCTCCGTCTTCCTGGGCTCCGAGGGTAACCTGCCGCGTCCGAAACCTTCTGTCCTTGAAAGATAGCTGGACTGGGTAGGGGCGATGCAGGCAGAGTGTGCCCGGTCGTCTTTCAGGAGTTGGCATGACAGCAGCCGGGAAACAGAAGCATGATTCATCAACCATTATGGATCCCATCCCCCCCGTGTTGATCCTGGCCCCGGTTCGTGGCGTTACCGATGTGGTGTACCGTGATGCCTTTGCCCGCTGTTTCGGCGGTCTTGATTACGCGGTGGCCCCATTTCTGCCGCTTCGTCAGGGGCATTCGTTACGTCCGGTGGAATTGAGACAGGTCGCCCCCGCGAATAACCGGGCACTTCGCACGATCCCGCAGGTGCTCACGCAGCACCCTCCAACCTTCTCCTCCGCGTTGCGTGAATTGAGTAAAGCCGGTCATCGGGAAGTGAACTGGAATCTGGGCTGTCCGTATCCCACGGTGGCAGGGCGGGGGAAGGGGGCGGGCTTGCTCCCGCAAGCGGATCGCATCGACGCCATTCTCGCGGAAGTCCTCAAGGATGCCCCTGTCCGTCTTTCCGTGAAGATGCGTCTGGGGTATCACGATCCCGATGAATTTAAGGCGGTTATGGATGTGCTGAACCGCCACTCCCTGAGTGAGGTGATCCTGCATCCACGCACCGCTGACCAGATGTATGACGGTGAGGTGGATGTCGGGCGGGCCGTTCAGGCGCTTGCCCTGTGCCGTCATCCCTTTGTTTACAATGGGGAGATCACCAGTCTTGACCGTTTCCTTGACCTGTGCCGACAGTTTCCCGGGGCGGCTGGCTGGATGCTCGGCCGGGGGGCGCTGGGAAATCCTTTTCTTCCTTCCCTGATCAAGGGGAATCCCCTGCCGTCACCGGAACTTCGCCGGGCGCAGCTGCTCGAGTTCCATGGCCTGTTGTTCGAGGGCTACGGAGAGTGGTTGAGCGGCGCCCAGCACCGGTTGGACAAGATGCGGGAACAGTGGGAATACCTGGCTCACGCGTTTGCGGATCCTGCTACGGTCTTTTCCCGCATTCGACGCTGTCATTGCGGGACCTATGAGGCTGCGGTGGACTGGGCCTTTCAACAGGCCTTGGGATAGCGTCTCAAAGCGACTTCTTTTGGAGGAACAAGGTTAATTCCATTTCCTGTCCATTGACAATCCGCAGTCCGGTGTGGTTCCATGAGGGTGTATGAAGATCACGTTTTTAGGCACAGGTACCTCGGTTGGGATCCCGGTCATCGGGTGCGATTGCACTGTGTGCATATCCCAGGATCCCCGTAACCACCGGCGCCGGTCGAGTATCTATATTGAGGCGGGCGGGTTCCACATCGTGATTGATACCTCGATGGATTTCCGGGAACAGGTGCTTGCCTACAAGGTGCCCCGGATTGACGCCGTCCTGATCACCCATTCCCATGCCGATCATATCTTCGGGCTCGATGATATCCGGCGGTTCAACACCATCCAGGGGGCCATGATCCCTGTCTACGGCTCGGCCGGCGCCATCGCGGACTTGAAACGGATTTTCACCTACGTCGACCAGCATGTCCCGGAACCAGGGGTATTCCGCCCTCGCCTCACGTTCTGCACTATGGCAGGTTCCTTTATGACGGGGCCTGTCAAGGTGGAGGCCCTGCCGGTCGTTCACGGCCGGACAGAAACCTACGGGTACCGCCTTGAGTGGGAGGGGCGTACCCTGGGGTATGTGCCGGATTGCAAGGAGATGCCCGATTCGACCATCGCGCGGTTGGCCGGGGTGGATGTGATGATCCTGGACGGCCTGCGGCATCGCTCGCATCCCACCCATCTGACCGTGGAGGCCGCCCTGTCTCTGCTGGGACGGATCGGCGCCAAACGGTCCTATCTCACCCATATTTGCCATGATCTGGACCACGAGGAGACCCAGGAGTCCCTTCCTCCCTCCGTCTATGTCGCCTGCGATGGTATGAAGCTTAACTGGTGATTGTAAGTGTTAGTTCAAAAAGGAGAACGATTATGCTGAAAGGTTTGTCGCCGTTGTTGAGTCCTGAACTGTTGTCCGTCCTGTCCCGGATGGGGCATGGTGATGAAATCGTCCTGGCGGATGCCCATTTCCCGGGGGACACCTTCGGCAAGCGTGTGATCCGGGCGGATGGTTTGCGGATCCCCGACCTGATTGATGCCATCCTGCCGGTGTTGGAACTGGACAGCTACGTGGATTCCCCCCTGGTCATGATGGCGGCGGTGCCGGGCGACAAGCTCGATCCCAAGGTGGAAAAGATGTATCGCGCCGCGGTGGACAAGCATGCCCCCAGAACGCCCGCCATCGCCCGGATAGACCGTTTCGCCTTCTATGACCGCGCCAAGGAGGCCTTTGCCGTCGTCATGACCGGCGAAGCCGCCAAGTACGGCAACATCATCCTCAAGAAAGGCGTCACCCCTGTCTGATGTGACGAGTCTACTAAACGCCAACGAAATCCGAGGAATTTGAACACCCGCTTCGCTCAAGTCGCAAAGAACGCAAAGAAGACTTTTGTTTTGCCTGCGGCGAAAACGACATGGTTTACGTACCCCGCCTGCATCGCTATGCGAAGCATTGCGGGCAGGTCGCCGCACCAGCCTTAGCGATCTTCGCGGCTTCTGTTCAATTCTCTTGGATTGGCTGGTATTATACAGGCGTCTTTGCGTCTGCCCTGGGCGTAATCGGGCTTGCACGGGCAGGGGTTCTCGGCTATCTAGGATGTCTTGTTTCGGGCCTGGGTGAGGGAGAGGAGTGGTCATGGTTGACGATAAAGCACAATCCGCCAAAAAAATGGACGTCCGGTACGTTGCCAATCTGGCACGGCTCAGCCTGACGGATGATGAAGTCGCCCAGTTCCAGGGGCAGCTGGACCACATTGTCGAGTATTTCAACCAGTTGCGCGCCCTGGATGTGGACGGCGTGGAGCCGATGGCCCATGCCACCCCGGTTCAGAACGTCTTCCGCGAGGATGAAGTCCGGCCCGGCCTGGACCGCGACACCGTATTGAAAAATGCCCCGGAACATAACCCCGAAGTGATCATGGTTCCGACGATTGTTGAGTGATGCCATGCTGAATACCTTGACCCTTCATGAGATTGTTGAACACCTGGAGCGGCGTGAATGCCGATCCGAGGATGTTGTTCAAGCCGTCCTGGATGCCATCCGCCGGAAGGATGACCGGATCCATGGCTACCTGACGGTGGATGCCGAAGACGCCCTGGCCCAGGCCAAGGCGGCCGACGTGGCTCGCGCCGCCGGCAGGACGGGGCGGTTGCTGGGCGTTCCCATCGCGGTCAAGGACGTGCTCAACGTGCGCGGGCAGCCCTGCACCTGCGGCTCGAAAATCCTGAAGGGCTACACCTCGCCCTACGATGCCACTGCGATCGCCCGGCTTCGCGCCGAGGGCGCTGTCTTTCTGGGGCGGACCAACATGGATGAGTTCGCCATGGGGTCGACCACGGAAAATTCAGCATACGGCGTCACCCGGAATCCCTGGAACATGGACTGCGTGCCCGGCGGCTCCAGCGGCGGATCGGCCGCTGTCCTGGCCGCCGATGAGGCCATTGCGGCGCTCGGGTCCGACACCGGCGGCTCGGTGCGCCAGCCCGCTTCCTTCTGCGGCTGCGTCGGGTTGAAGCCGACCTATGGCCGGATCTCCCGCTACGGGCTGACGGCGTACGCCTCCTCACTGGACCAGATCGGGCCGATGACCAAGACGGTGGCTGATGCCGCTCTTCTGCTGGAGGTCATGTCCGGCCTCGATCCCGCCGATTCAAGCTCCCTTTCCGTCCCTGTTCCCGATTTCCGGGCGTCTCTCCAAAAGGACCTGAAGGGGGTCACGCTGGGCCTGCCCCGCGAATATTTTGTTGGTGGGCTTCACGCGGATGTGGAACTCCGGGTACAGGAGGCCATTGAGGTATGCCGGAAACTGGGCGCCAAGGTCGTGGAGGTCTCGTTGCCGCGGTCCCGCGAGGCGATTGCCACCTACTACATCATCGCCCCGGCGGAGGCATCGTCCAACCTGTCGCGGTTCGACGGTGTCCGTTACGGATTCCGCGCCGCCGGTGCGGAAGACCCGATTGACTTGTACAAGAAGACCCGGGCGCAGGGCTTTGGCGCCGAGGTGAAGCGCCGGATCATTCTGGGTACCTATGTGCTGAGCAGCGGGTATTATGACGCGTTCTATCTGCGGGCGCAGAAGGTGCGGACGCTGATCCGTCGCGACTTCGAGGAGGCATTCAAGTCGTGCGATGCCATTCTCTCGCCGGTTGCCCCGACTCCCGCCTACCGGGTCGGCGAAAACAGCGCCGATCCCCTGCAGATGTATCTGGGCGATATTTTCACCGTGCCGGTCAACCTGGCCGGGATCTGCGGCCTTTCGGTGCCCTGCGGTTTCACGGCGGACAAGTTGCCCGTCGGTCTGCAGGTTGTGGGTCCGGCCCTGGGCGAGGAGGCGATCCTGCGGGTGGGGTACGCCTATGAGCAGGCAACGGCGTGGCGTTCACAGCGGCCTGAATTTAGCGGGAGTCTGTCATGACAGCCTATCGCGTAACCATCGGGCTGGAGGTTCATGTCCAGCTGAAGACGAAGTCCAAGATGTTCTGCGCCTGCAGCACCAACTTCGGGGAGTCACCCAATACGCAGGTATGCCCCGTGTGTCTCGGGTATCCCGGGAGCCTGCCGGTGATGAACCGGGCGGCCATCCGCCTGACCGTGCTCTCCGGTCTGATGCTGGGCTGCAGGATAAACGCATTCAGCAAGTTCGACCGGAAGAATTATTTCTACCCCGACATGCCCAAGAACTACCAGATCACCCAGTGCGACAAGCCCCTGTGCAGCGGGGGCGGGGTGGATATCGAGGTGGACGGGAAGGCCCGGCGCATCGGCATCACCCGCATCCACCAGGAGGAGGATGTGGCCAAGAACTTCCACTACGCCAAGTGGAGCGGGATCGACTACAACCGCGCCGGCGTGCCGCTCATGGAGATTGTCTCGGAACCGGATATGGAGTCGCCCGAGGAGGCCTTCGCCTATCTCCTGGCGCTGCGCCAGATCCTGGTCTATGCCGGGGTGAGTGACTGCAACCTCGAGGAGGGCAACATGCGGTGCGACGTGAACGTCAGCATCCGGCCCGAGGGGCAGAAGGAACTCGGGACCAAGGCCGAAATCAAGAACATGAACACCTTCAAGGGGGTGTTCGCGGCGCTCCAATATGAAATCGCCCGGCAGATGGATGTGGTGTCCTCGGGTGGCCGGATCGTCCAGGAAACCCGGCGGTGGGATGCGGACCTGGGCCAGACCTTCTCCATGCGGACCAAGGAGGATGCCCATGATTACCGTTATTTCCCCGAGCCGGACCTGATGCCCGTGGTCCTCCCCGATGCGCTGGTCGCCGAGTGGGCGGCAACCCTGCCCGAACTACCCGCCCAGCGCAGGGAACGGTTTGTCCGTGAGTATGGCCTGCCGGAATACGACGCCAAGGTGCTGGCGGCCGAGAAGCCGGTGGGCGACTACTTTGAGATCGCGGCACGCCAGTGCCCGAACCCCAAGGCGGTGTCGAACTGGGTGATGAGCGATGTCATGAGGACCTTGTCCGAGAGGGATATTCCCATCACCGCCTTCCCGATCCCGCCCGATGCCCTGGCGGAGCTGGTGAAGCTCGCCGAAACCAAGGTGCTCAATTCCAACACGGCGCGGGAGGTTTTTGCCATCATGCTGGCAGAGGGCGGCCGGGCGGGTGACATCGTGGCGGCCCGGGGGCTGGCGCAGGTGAGCGATGCGGGCGCGATCGAGATGATCGTCGACGAGGTCATTGCCGGGAATGCCAAGGTGGTGGAGGATTTCCGGGGTGGCAAGGCGGCGGCATTCAAGTTCCTGGTGGGGCAGGTGATGAAGCTGAGCAAGGGTAAGGCCAACCCGCAGATGGCCGGTGAAATGCTCCAGAGGAAGTTGTCGAATTGACCATCACGGGCTTATGGTGATAGTCTTCCGGCTTGTTGGTGAAACCAGTTCAGATGAGAGGGCGGTTATTTGACCTCGAATGACGAATACGTAATGGAGGTCCTCAAGGAAGAGGGCTTGGTCTCTCCCGAGCAGATCGAGGAAGCCCAGCGGGTGATGCCGCTGCACACCTCGGTGGTTGATGCCCTCATCGCCTCGAAGATCCTGTCATTTGAAGATGTGCTCTCCGTGCTCTCCAGCCGGTTCGGCATGGAGATGATCAGCCTGATAAACCTGCACATCCCCGCCGAGGCGATTGCCGCCGTCCCTGTCGATGTGGCCCGCAAGTACAAGATCATGCCTGTGTCCAAGCATGACAATGTGCTGACGGTGGCCATTGGCGACCCGCTCGAGGTGGATACCCTCGACAGCCTGCGTTATCTGCTGAAGTGCGAGATCGAGGGCGTCGTGGCTCCGCCCGCCGAGATTGGCGTGGCGCTGGACCGGTTCTATGCCACCGAGGCCTCGATGGAGACGATGATCGACCAGCTCACCGAAGGCACCGTGGCCATGGTGACTTCGGGCCGCTCGGACATGCGCGAGGAGTCGGATGTGTCCGAGTCCGACGTGCCGATCATCAAGCTGGTGAGCCTGATCATTTATGAGGCCCACCGCAACCGGGCCTCGGATATCCATCTGGAGCCCCTTGAGAAGCGGTTCCGCGTCCGCTACCGCATTGACGGGGTGATGCAGGAGGTGGACAGTCCGCCCAAGCGCCTCCAGGCGGCCATAATCAGCCGCGTGAAGATCATGGCGAACATGAAGATTTCGGAAAAGCGGGTCCCCCAGGACGGCCGTATCCAGGTCAACGTCAAGGGCCGCGAACTGGATCTCCGTGTCTCGACCGTTCCCACCGGCCACGGCGAGAGCGTGGTTATGCGTATCCTGGACAAGCAGAACCTGGCTCTCGGTCTTCCGAAGCTGGGATTTTTGGCCGATGACCAGGAACTCTTCACGCGGTTGATCGGGCTGCCCGACGGTATTGTGCTCGTGACCGGCCCGACAGGGTCGGGCAAAACCACAACCCTGTATGCCTGCCTGAACTTCGTCAACCGGCCCGACCGGAAAATCATCACGGTTGAGGACCCGGTGGAATACCAGATGTCGGGCATCAACCAGGTGCAGGTCCGGGAAGACATCGGGCTGACGTTCGCCGGGGCGTTGCGGTCGATTCTCCGCCAGGCCCCGAACATCGTGATGATCGGTGAAATTCGTGATGGCGAAACCGCCCGGATTGCCACCGAGGCGTCGCTGACCGGTCATCTGGTGTTCAGCACGCTTCATACCAATGACGCGACCAGTGCCATTGCCCGTCTGCAGGATATCGGCGTCAAACCCTTCCTGGTGGCCTCCTCCATCCGCGCCGTGCTGGCCCAGCGCCTTGTCCGCAATGTGTGCGAGCACTGCCGCGAGGAACACAAGCCCACTGCCACGGAACTCAAGCTGCTGGGGGCGGCGGCCGTCCAATTTGCCGGCATCCAGTTGTATCGCGGGCGGGGCTGTAACAAGTGCTCGTTGACGGGGTACTCGGGCCGGGCCGGCATTTTTGAAATCTTCGTGATCAACGACGAGATCCAGCGGATGATCTTTGAAAAGATCTCGGCTGTTGAAATCCGCCAGCGCGCGCGTGAGCTGGGGATGCGCACCCTGCGGGAAGACGGTCTGCGCAAGGTTGTGATGGGCGTCACGACGCTGGATGAAGTGTTGAGGGCCACCATGGGAGACCAGGAATAATGATCGACAGCAGCCAGATTGAGATGAGCGAGCTCCTGCAGCTTGTGGTGGACGAGGGTGCTTCCGATTTGCACCTGGAAGTGGGCGTGCCCCCCGTACTGCGTCTCCACGGGCGGATGTCGCCCATTGATGCCACCCCCTTGAAACCGGAGGATACCGAACGGTTCATGAAGAGCATCACCTCCGAGGACCACCAGCAGCGCATCCGGGAGGGCGGGGGAACAGACTTCGGGTTCGGGTTTGGTAAGGCGGCCCGGTTCCGCGTGAGTGTCCTGAAGTCCAAGGGCTGTGTCGGAATGGTCCTGCGCCAGATTCCCTCGAAACTGATGTCGCTGGACAAGATCGGCCTGCCGTCTCAGATCAAGGAAATGCTGTTCCGCCCGCGCGGACTCATTCTGGTCACCGGCCCGACTGGCTCAGGGAAAACAACGACGCTGGCCTGCATGATCGACCTGATCAACATGGAGCGCGACGGCCACATCATCACCATTGAGGACCCCATCGAATACTACCACGACCATAAGAAGTGCGTGGTCACCCAGCGTGAAATCGGCGTGGATGTGCCCTCCTTCAGCGAGGCGTTGCGCCGCGCCCTGCGCCAGGATCCCGATGTGATTCTCGTGGGCGAAATGCGGGACTTGGAGACCATGAGCGCGGCCATCACGGCGGCGGAAACCGGGCATCTGGTCTTTGCCACCCTGCACACGACCGGCGCCGCCCGGACGGTCGACCGTATCGTGGATGCCTTCCCGATGGGGCAGCAGGCCCAGGTTCGCACGCAGCTGGCCTCGGGCGTTATCGCCGTCATTTCCCAGCTCCTGCTGGTCCGGGCCGACGGGCCGGGGCGGGTGGCGGCCTTTGAGATCATGATCACCACCGCTGCCATTCAGGCGCTGATCCGCGAAAACAAGACCTACCGCATCACCTCTGAAATCCAGACCGGGGCGAAGTGGGGGATGATCACCCTGGATGCGCACCTGATGGCGCTGTACCAGGCGGGTCGGATCACTTATGAGGATCTCATCACGAAGTCACAGGATCCGGAATCAGTCGTGCTGAAACTGGAAGAGAACCAGCGGGCTAAAAAGAGGTAGATAAAGCATGCCGGATGTCCATCATAGCGAACCGATCCTCCAGCTCCTGGAATCCCATGGGTTGGTGACGGCTGAGCAGCTTCAGGAGATTTGGGACGAGCACGAGCGCAGCGGGAAATCCGTGCGGGAGATCGTCATCAACATGGAGATCTGCCCCCAGGATACGATGCTGGCGATGATCGCCGACAGCCTCGGGACCCGTGTGGTCAATCTGCCCGCCACGGATATCCCCCCCGAAGTCGTTCACGCCATTCCCGCCAGTGTCGCGCGTATGTACATGGTGGTGCCGGTGGACAAGGGCGTCAGTTCCGTCACGCTGGCCACCTATGACCTGATGAGCCCGGGCACAATTGACGAACTGGCCTTTGTGCTTTCAAAGGATGTCCAGCTGGTGCTGGCGCGCGAGGATGATATCCGCGCCCACGTCAACCAGTTGTACGGCGACGACAGCAGCTCGGTGAGCGATATGCTCAATGCGCTGGAGTCCGAAATCGAGCAGGCGGACAAATTCCTGGAACTCAATGCGGCCGAGGAGGATACCAAGGGGCTGGAAGAGGCCGCCGGGTCCGCGCCGGTCATCCGCTTTGTGAACCTGGTGTTGTACCAGGCCGTCCAGGACCGCGCGTCGGATATTCACTTTGAGCCCTTTGAGAGCGAATTCAAGATCCGTTACCGCGTCGATGGCGCCCTCTATGAGATGGCCCCGCCGCCCAAGCGCCTGGCGCTGCCGGTCATTTCGCGACTCAAGGTCATGTCGGGGTTGAACATCGCCGAGCGCCGGCTCCCCCAGGACGGGCGTATCCAGCTGACCATCGGCGGCCGGCAGATCGATTTCCGTGTGTCGTGCCTCCCCACCCAGTTCGGCGAGAGCGTTGTGCTGCGCGTGCTCGACCGCGGTGTGGTATCGCTCGATCTCGACAACCTGGGGATGCCGGACGACATCCTTCAGGCGATGATGTTGGAAATCGACAAGCCGAACGGGATCATCGTGGTGACCGGCCCCACCGGCTCGGGAAAGACGACCACCCTCTACTCCGCGTTGCGCCGCTTGAACACCACGGAAACCAAGCTGCTGACGGCCGAGGATCCGGTCGAATACGAAATTGACGGCATCATCCAGGTGCCGGTCAATGACGCGATCGGGAACACCTTCGAGCGGGTGTTGCGCGCGTTTCTTCGTCAGGATCCCGATGTGCTGATGATCGGTGAAATTCGCGATCTGACCACGGCGCATATTGCCATTCATGCCTCGCTGACCGGTCACCTGGTGTTCAGCACGCTCCACACCAACGATGCCGCCGGCGCTGTGACGCGTCTGATCGACATGGAGGTCGAGCCGTACCTGATTTCCTCCACGATGGAGGCGGTGGTCGGCCAGCGGCTGGTCCGCCGCGTGTGCTCGAACTGCAAAACGGCCTACAAGCCCGATGACCGTATCCTGGAACGCCTCGGCCTGACGCGCACGGACGTTGGCGATCAGAATTTCTACTATGGAACGGGTTGCGGACAATGCAATAACACCGGTTACAAGGGCCGGAAGGGAATCTACGAATTTCTGAGCATCACCGATCCGATCCGGGAATTGATCAACCAGCGTCAGCCGACCCTGGTAATCCGTTCCAAGGCCATTGAACTCGGGATGCGCACCCTGAGGCAGGATGGCATCAAGAATATCCTCGATGGCTATACGACCGTTGAGGAAGTGCTGCGATATACCTAAGAGAGACCGACATGGAAAAAGTTATCATTATGGGCACGGGGCCGGCGGGATTGACCGCCGCCATCTATACGGCGCGGGCAAATCTGAAGCCGGTGGTGATCGATGGCATCCAGCCGGGCGGGCAGCTGACCACCACGACCGATGTGGAGAATTTTCCCGGCTTTCCCGAGGGAATGGACGGAACGACGCTGGTGATGAAGATGCGCGAGCAGGCGGAGCGGTTCGGCGCCCGGTTTGTGCGCGGCGAGGTCATTGGCGCTGATTTCTCCGGCAAGGTGCTGAAGCTGACCCTGGACGAGGGCCAGGTTATGGAGTCCTCTACCATTATCATCGCCTCCGGGGCCCGGGCCAAGTACATCGGGCTGGAGTCCGAGGAGAAACTCATGGGCCGCGGTGTTTCGGCCTGCGCGACCTGCGACGGCGCCCTGTACCGTGATGTGCCCGTGGCGGTGGTGGGGGGCGGCGATACCGCCATGGAGGAGGCGCTTTTCCTCACCCGCTTCGCCAGCAAGGTGTCGCTGATCCATCGTCGGAACGAGTTCCGTGCCTCAAAAATCATGGCAGACCGCGTCACGTCCCACCCGAAGATCGAGATCCACTATGACTCCGTGGTCGACGAGGTGCTGGATGTGTCGCGCAATGAAGTGACGGGGTTGCGGCTGAAAAACGTCAAGACCGGCGCGCTGACCGAGATTCCGGTGATGGCGATGTTTGCCGCCATCGGGCATGAGCCGAACACCAAGCCGTTCAAGGGCATTCTCACGATGAACGAGGCCGGGTACCTGGTTACCAACCATACCCTCACCAATGTCACCGGCGTGTTCGCGGCCGGTGATGTTCAGGATCCCCATTACCGCCAGGCCGTGACGGCTGCGGGCACGGGTTGCATGGCGGCCTTGGAGGCGGAGCGTTACCTCGGCAGTCTGGGCGGTTGAATTTGAGTTCCCCGCATTCACCTAAATATCAACTGCCACCCCCGATCCCCGGCGGAGGCCACCGGTTCCATGCCATGATCAAGCCCGGCGGCTCGGCGTGTAACCTGGATTGCGCCTATTGCTACTACCTGCACAAGCAGAGCCTGCTGGGCCAGACCCCCGTGCCCAGGATGACGGACGAGGTCCTGGAGCAGCACATCCGCCAGTATATCGAGTCGCAGTCTGGCGATGAGGTCGTTTTTTCCTGGCAGGGGGGCGAACCCACGCTTCTCGGATTGGATTTCTTCAGAACCGTTATCGCCCTGGAGGCCAAGTACAGGAAGACGGACCAGCGCATCGAAAACGACCTGCAGACGAACGGCACGCTGCTGAACGAGGAGTGGGTGGCATTCCTGAAGCAGAACAACTTCCTGGTGGGGTTGAGTGTCGACGGTCCCCGCGAGCTTCATGACCGGTTCCGGGTCGACAAGGGGGGGCAACCGACTCATCACAAGGTGATGGCCGCCGCCCGGTTGTTGAAGAAAGCCGGTGTGTCGTTCAACATTCTGTGCGTTGTGAACCGCGAGAATGCCAAACGCCCCCTCGATGTGTACCGGTTCCTGACCCGCGAGCTGGGAGTCAAGCGGTTGCAGTTCATTCCCTGCGTTGAGCCGAAGGTGTTTGCCCGCGTTGCACCCCGGCTGTGGGAAGCCAGCCAGATGCCGCTGGTCGGCTCGCCGCAGGCCCGGCCCGGGACTCCGGATTCCGTTGTGACGGACTGGTCTGTGGATCCGGATGACTGGGGGACGTTTGTGTGCAAGGTGTGGGACGACTGGTATCAGCGGGACTACGGCAAAGTGCACGTGGATCTCTTTGAGTCAGCGGTTGCGCAGTCCATGGGCATGCCCGCGCAACGCTGTGTGTCAGCCGAGTTCTGCGGCAAAGCCATGGTGGTGGAGCACAATGGCGACGTGTTCGCCTGCGACCATTTTGTTTATCCCGAGTATCGCATGGGCAATATCCTCTCGACGCACTGGGGTGACATGGCCTATTCGCTGGCCCAGCAGACATTCGGTTTTTCCAAGTGCGACACGTTGCCTGCCTATTGCAGGGCGTGCCCCCACCTTCGCCTCTGCTGGGGGGAGTGTCCGAAAAACCGCTTCATCCGTTCTCCGGAAGGTGATCCCGGCCTCAATTACCTCTGCCCCGGCCTCAAGCGTTTCTGGCGCCATATCGAACGGGATATGCCCGCTATTTTGAAGCGCGAACGCCGTTGACGTCTCTCACCAGCGTTCCCATGGCTTGCCGAAGGTCCGGTAACTCCGCAGGATGTTCTTCACATAGATACGGGTACTGGGAAAGCTGATCGCCTCGGCGAACGATTCCGGTGGCAGAGACGTGCCGTGTTCCCAGCGGATGGCATTGGACCGGCCGGCGTTGTATTCCGCGAGGGCATAGGGGATGGGGTTGGTCTGGTTGCCCCAGCGGCGGATGGCCCGGCCCAGATACCAGGTTCCCGCCAGGACATTCGTGCCCGGGTCGAACAGGGTGCCGGGCGTGAAGTCCATGATCCGCTCCGCCTTAGCCCATTCCCCCGCGCTTTGCGGCATGATCTGCATGAGGCCGATTTCGCCTGCCTTCCCGCGGCAGGCCGGATTGAAGCGGGTTTCCTGCCAGATGACCGCGGCGATCAGCCGGGGCGGAACCTGATACCGCTCGGCGGCGGCATCAATCAGGGGCTGGTTTCGGTAATACTGGATCTCAAAGCGGAAGGTCCAATAAAGCCCGAGACCAAGGATGGCTAAAATCCCGAAAATCAGTATACTGCCGCGTAATAATTTTCCCATACGTTGGGTGAGGATACGAAATGCCGTGTGGAGAGGGAAAGATGAAAAGCTACCGGAAGGAAATGTGGTTCAACACGCCGACCCGCCGGGCTTATGTCAACATGACGCCGCAGGTGGAGGAGGCCCTGGCCGACAGCGGGATCCGGGAGGGGATGGTCCTGGTGAACGCCATGCATATCAC
>CAZMSS010000019.1:0-23206 GCA_964568965.1 uncultured Verrucomicrobiota bacterium
ATTGCAGCTGCCGGACCTCGACATGAGCGGTTGAACTCTCTTCCATTCCCGGACGGAAGGCCCGGGCCTTGACCATGGCCCCGTAGACCACCGGCACGGCACCGGTATAAAGCAGGGAGGTCGCATCAGGAGTCCGCCCGTCAAGTGTATAGCGAACTTCCGCTCCCGGGGTCTCGGATTCCAGGACAATCTTGACGACCGGGGCGACCGCCTTGTTCGCATTTTCCGTCACGTGACAGCCGGGAACGGGAAATTCCTTCCCCGCTTCATAGGCCCCGATATCCGGCAGTTTCCCGGAAAATTCATCCGTAAACTCCGGCTCCTCCTGCCCCGCATCAATGCAGGGGGATCCCGCGGTCAACGAGAAATTCCGGTTGGTTTCATCCACGAAACCGGGATTCGATCCCGTGTAATTCTTCTTCCACTCCAGTTTCGGCGGCGTAACACCCCCGAAGGAAGGCCATACCGGGCCAACCAGGATATTATTCATGAAGCGGGTTTCGCGGAAGGTCACATCCTTCCCTGCACTCTCCGCATCCACACCGCATCCGTTGCCGGTAGCGGTGTTGTTGAAGATGAAATTGTAGCGGGAGGATCCTGCCAGCTTGATGCCCGCACCGGGCTGTCCCCAGATCACATTCTGACGCAGGACATAATTCTCAACCGGGCCCTCCAGCCGGATTCCCACCCCGCCGACGGCGGCATTGTCATGCACCCAGTTATAGGCCAATACCGTCCCCTTGCCATCGCCCGTGAGCCGGACCAGGCTGGTGTTGGTGAATCCCGTTCCGGCATGATGGAAGTCGTTGTTCTCGATCCGGGCATTCATGACATTGCTGCACAGGAGGGCGCCGCCTGAACAATCCAGCACCGATACATGGCGAATCGTCGGGGCTGTACCCTGCGCGAAGATGCCGATACTGCTGGCCGGGACAACATCCCGACCCCGCAACAGGCTGTTGATCACCCGGTTATTGACGCCCCCCGGGAGAAGGACCACCCCGAAGCCGGAACTTCCAATGATGGAGCTGTTGACGATTTCATTATCCTTGCCCCCCATCTGCACCGCGCCGGCCGGACTGCCATTCCACCAGATATGGCAGTCATCCAGCCGGCACATCACGGCATTCGTCAGATTCACGCCGCATGCCACCAGATTGAACCCCTTGAGTTCAATGTGCGATAATCCCAAGGCATCCAGCCCCCAGATGCGCGTCTGGATCTCGATATGGTGGTCGCCCGGGGCATCGTTCCGGGGAAGCTTCAGAAATACGTCGCCGGTTCCCGCCTCGTAATACCACATGGCCTTGGGGACGGTGGTATCGGGCAGCATGGACATGCAGGGCAGCGCGGGGGATTCATCCACCAGAATCTGGATCATTCCTTCCGCATTCGCCCGATACACGCCACCGGTATACTGCTGCCAACGGGATGACTCGTCCGCGCCGCTGATCGTAACCGTTTCTCCCGTCGCCGCCTGGAACAGGAGCGGTGTTCCGGGCTTTCCCGAAACCGCGGGCCGGATGGTCTCGCGATAAACCCCGCGGCTGACGGTGCACACATCGCCGGGCACCATCAAGCTCGCCGCCTTCTGAATCGTCTTGAAAGGTTGCATCCTGGTGCCGGGATTGGCGTCATCCCCCACCTTCTCCACAAAATATTCAGCGGCGGTGAGCCTCACCGCAAGCCCCAGGGCCACTGCCAGAAATAAACAAGGTCTCATTCCTGAAATCCTCCCATAACTCCTTCAGATAATAGCGGGAGAACAGGCCTACTCAAGCATGAACAATGACATCCCATCAACAATTTGACCTTCAGGCCTCAATGTGGTTGAGTGCATGGCACATATGACTTTGAAACTCCATCTCAAGCCGGGCCGGGAAATTCCAATTGTGCGCGGGCATCCCTGGATCATGTCGGGCGCCATTTCGCGAGCCGAGGGCAACAGGAACCTCGACGAGGCGGACATCATTGCCGCCTCCGGCAGCTTCATAGCAAGGGCCACTGTCCATCCTTCATCCGACATCCGGGCCCGTGTTTTCTCCACCGAGGCAGGCGAACAGCTTGATGCCAGCGGGATCAGGAAACGCCTCAAACTGGCCATTGACCGCCGGCAACGCTGGCTGCCCTGGGGACTCGATACCGCGGCCCGGCTTGTCTCCTCCGAGTGCGACAGCCTTCCCGGCCTCATTATTGACCGGTATGCTGATGTGCTGGTTGTGCAGCTGCTCACCGCCCCCTGGGAATCGCGCCGGGAGACCGTTGTCGAGATCCTTCAGGATCTTCTGCATCCGCGTACGATCTGGGAGCGGTCCGATGTCGATGTCCGCCGCCACGAGGAACTGGAACCCCGGAAAGGCCTGCTCGCCGGGGCCCCGCTGAGTGCCCCGATTCCCTTCCAGGAGGGCGGCACCCGCTTCCTGGCTGACGTTGAAAACGGCCACAAAACGGGCTTCTACCTCGACCAGCGGACCAACCGCCAGACGCTGTCGCACTGGGTCGCACAGCTCGGGAAACCTCGCGTGTTGAATGTGTTTGCCTATACCGACTCGTTCGGCATCTGCGCACTCAAGTCGGGCGCCGGAAGTGTCCTGTCGCTCGACTCCTCCTCCTCAGCCAAGGACCTTGCGGATCAGCAACTGGCCCTGAATCCGGAATGCGATCCTGCCCGGCGCGAATATCGTCTCGGCGACGCCTTTGAACTATTGCGCAAACTGCGAGAGGACAAGGAACGCTTCGACCTGATTATCCTGGACCCCCCGAAGCTGGTCAGCCGCAAGGCCAAGATGCAGCAAGGGTTGCGTGCTTATAAAGACATCAACCTGCTGGCCTGTCAGCTCATGAATGCCGGAGGGGTGCTTTTCTCCTACTCGTGTAGCGGGCTGGTTGATCGCGATCTCTTCGGCAAGGTCATTGAGGGCGCAGCCCGGGATGCCCACCGCCCGGTTCAATTCCTCGACCTGCTCGGCCAGCCGCCAGATCACCCCCGTAAGCCGGGATTCCCGGAGTCGGAGTATCTCAAGGGCTTTGTGGTTGGGTTTTAGGTGATTCGGGCATGTCGCGCAGGGCCCGTTCCCTGCCTTCGCCCTGCAACACGTCCCAGGAGGGGGCCGTTTTATCCTCTTTTACCCAAGCCTCATGGTACAGGCGCGCCTGCAGCTCGTACCCGTCTGCATATTGGGCCACAGTGAGGCGGCGCCATGAGTCACTCCGTGTCAACAGCCGCACAATGTGTTCGCGCCTGCCTGCTGCGTCCTGAAGTTTCACCTGGGCATGGATTTCCTGCCCGATAAAATCCTTAAGCGCCATATCCGCGCCCTGCTGGTCTGGCAACCGCTTTAAGACCGACAACGCGACCTCCGCTTCCCGGGTCTTCCCGAAGACATCAAAACATAGAATCGCTTCACGCAGGAAATTGACCATCACCAGCCGGACCAGCGGCTCCACGCCCGCAGCCCGCTCGGCACACAGCCGGACTCCCTTCGCCGCGACATCCAGCCTTGGCCCCTGCACGTAAATCCGCTGGGCGGGTGAGTACGCCAAAGCCCCGTTTTTCAGGGTCTCAACCATTCCCATCCAGACAAGCCGTTCACACCAGCGTGAATCGGACTGCTGATAGGGAAGTCCGCAATAGCCCCAATACAGGGCATGGGATTCCGGCAGGCGCCACTCAAGCGGGCCATACTCCCGGTCGACGGCCTTCATCCGGACTGGATCCAGTCCCTTTGCCGCCAATCGCCGCGCGGCATCATCCCCTGCCCCGCTCATTGCCTCACTCATCTCCCCGGCCCAACTTATCCGGTAAAACAGCGTGGCCTCATCCCACCGCCCGCCCACCTTGTCATAGAATATCCAGCCGAGCTCCCAGTATAACTTGGGATCACGCGGGTTGGAGGGGATCCCCTCGTCGCGAAGCAAGCGGACGCCATTCCTGACCCAGTGCCATCGGTCGGCGGGATCGGCAATGACCGCCGTGATATTGTAGGCCATGTTCCAGGCATGATAGGCCCACACCTGGGGATACCGCGGTTGCAGACGGGTGATCCAATCCGCCAGCTGGGCCACCTCAAAAAAACGCCCCTCATCCTGAAGATCGGATGCGCGCAACCAGAGATAGTCGGCCAGAAGCCCTCGAAATCCACCCAGGGCAACCGTGACAAACCGTACGCCTGCAGGAGCATCCGACCCGAGCGCCGGCTTGACGTCACGTTCACCCCCGTCCCGGGAATGCGCGCCGATCCAGGCAGCCAGACCAAGCATGGAAAGCGCAAGCCCGATCAGGATTAAACTGGAGAGCCTGCGGTTCATTTAACCATTAGGACATTACCACGTTTCCCGGTGGACAATTTCATCCAGGGTCTTGCGGCTCTTGGCGCGGACGGCTTCGGCGGGATACCCCAGCGGCGTCATGGCAAGCGGTTCAATCCCATCGGGCAGGTTCAGGATGCGACGGACCTTCACCGGGTCGAAAGCTCCGATCCAGCAGGTCCCCAGACCCAGATCTGCCGCGCACAAGGTCATGTGGTCCATGGCAATGGCGCCATCCACATCCGCATAATTCTTCCCGTCGGTCCGGTTCCACCCCCGCGCTGTGTCGACACATACGACCAGGAGCACCGGCGTCTTCCAGAACCAGTCACGGGGATAGGCCACACCCAACGCACGGCGCTGCTCTTCACCGCGAAGGACAATGAAATGAACCGGCTGCCGGTTCGCCGCGGAAGGAGCCAGACGCCCCGCTTCCAGGACCAGTTCAAGGTCCTGATCCGGAACCGGCTTGGAATCAAACGCACGAACGCTGAACCGCTTATTCACGAGATCAAGAAAGCTCATGATAGTCTCCTTTCACCGGGCTGCCTGCACCACGCGATCCCGGTCTCCAAGATCTTTGTGTACAACCATTTCGACAAATCCGCAAGCCTTCAGAATGTCCACAACCCGGGCGGCCTGATCAAAACCGATTTCGAGGAAAATCCGTCCACCCGGCCGCAGTACTTTCGTCGCCTGCTGAACCAGCCGGCGCACGAGATCCAGCCCATCGGCCCCCCCGTCAAGGGCCGACAAGGGCTCGTGCTCACGGATATGGCGGGGCAAGGTCGAGCACTCCGCAGTCGGAATATACGGCAGGTTGGCCACCACGGCGTCCAGGGATGCGGGCTCGAACCCGGAAAGCAGATCCCCGCACGTGAACGCAATCAAGGTCCCGACCCGGTTGGACTCTGCGTTTTCCCTCGCCAGCGCAAGGGCCACTTCACTGGCATCCACGGCCACGTAATTGACTTCCGGCCGGGCAAGGGCCAGGCTGATCACCACACACCCGCTGCCGACACCGATCTCCGCGACAGCCGGGCGCCCCGCCGCCCAGAGCGCATCGCAGGCCAGCACCGCATTGACCAGCGTCTCGGTGTCCGGGCGGGGAATCAGGGCACGCTTGTCGGTCTTGAAGCGGTGCCCCATGAATTCTGTATTCCCCACAACATACTGCAGGGGTTCCCCAGCACCGAGACGACGGATTCCCAGGCGCAGCGAAACCAGGCTGTCCTCGGGGATAATCGTTTCAAAACGCACATAGAGCTGGAGGCGTGGACATTGGAGCACATGGCTCATCAACTGCTCCATCACCAGGCGGGGATTCTCCACCCCTTTCCCGGTGAGGTACTCGGCGCCCGCCTGCAGGACTTCTAGCAGCTTTTTCATCCTTTGCCGGACGCCATTTCCTTCTGGATGCGTAATTCCATGTCATGATCCTGAAGCGTCTGGATCAAGCCGTCAATCTCGCCCTCCATGAACCGGTTGAGCGTGTAGATGGTGAAGTTGATCCGATGGTCGGTGAGGCGGTTCTGGGGGAAATTATACGTCCGGATTTTCTCACTCCGGTCCCCGCTGCCGATCTGGGTGCGGCGCATGGCGCCACTTTTCGCCTCATCCTGCTGGCGTTGCCAGTCGAGCAGGCGTGCCTTCAACACGCTCAGCGCCTTTTCCTTGTTCCGGTGCTGCGAGCGCTCATCCTGGCTTTGCGCCACCAGGCCGGACGGAAGATGGGTGATGCGAATGGCGGAATACGTGGTGTTCACCCCCTGCCCGCCCGGGCCGGATGAACAGAAGATATCCACCCGGATGTCGGAGGCGGGAATGTCAATGTCATCCACCTCATCCGCCTCGGGCAGAACGAACACCGTGGCCGCCGAGGTATGGATGCGCCCGGACGCCTCGGTTGCCGGGACCCGCTGCACGCGGTGGCACCCGGACTCATACTTCAGGACCTTGTAGGCCTGGGCCCCGGTGACGGAGAACACGACCTCCTTGTATCCGCCGAGGCTGGACGGGCTGGCGTCGATAAGGGAGATTTTCCAGCCGCGCCCGTCGCAAAACCGGCTGTACATCCGGAACAGGTCGCCGGCAAAGAGCCCGGCCTCATCGCCCCCGGTCCCGGCCCGGATTTCCATGATGACGTTGCGGTCATCATTGGGATCAGGCGGGAGCAAGGCTGTCAGCAGGTCTTTCTCGGCGACAGGGAAATCCTTTTCCAGACCCGCCACTTCTTCGGCGGCAAGGGCCTTGAGATCGGGATCGGCGTCCTCGGCCGCCAGCAGGGCGCGCTGTTCATCGAGATCGCGCTTGATGCGGAAAAAAACGTCGGACTTGTCGAGGATCTTGCGGAGCCGGGAATGTTCCTTGGCCGCCTCACGGAATTTCCTGGGGTTCGCGGCCAGGGCGGGATTGGCGATATTCGCCTCCAGCTCCCTCATCCGCGCGTCCAGTTTGTCAATGTAGGCTTTTTCAATCATGGGATACCGCAGTCAAGGCACAGGCCAGCTCGAGACGGAATGCAGACAGCGAAAAAAAGAAAAAAGGCCGGAATCCCTTTCGGTCTTCCAGCCTTTTCCTGACGCCCGTCTGACTACTTCTTCGCGTAGCGCTTCCGGAACTGCTCCACACGCCCCTTGGCATCAACCATGGCCGTGCGGCCGGTGTAGAACGGATGACAGACGGAGCACGTATTCACATGCATCGCCTTGTTCGTGGACTTCACCTGCATCACTGAACCGCAAGCGCAGGTAATCGTCGCGTCTGTATAATCGGGATGTATATCCTTCTTCATAAAATCAAACCTTCCTTCCAAAAAAGCCGTGTATATATAGCCGATCCCCCGCCCCGAACGCAATCACTTTTCTTTATGATTGTACGAAACGTCCTGCGGCGGGGTCACTGCCAGAACTGTTTGCCGGCGAATCAGGCATCCAGTGCCTGGCGGATTTCCCGAACCAGGTTAACCAGACGCCCCTCCCCGGCGGCCTTGACCAGGGCGCTGCCAACGACCACGCCATCGGCATGACGGGCTGCGTCGCGGGCCTGGGTTCCGTTGCTGACGCCAAATCCCGCCGCGACGGGCAGCCGGGTATGCTTTTTGAGCCGGTCCAGATGGCCGGCCACATCGGTCGCCACTTCGGCACGCGCACCCGTAACGCCCTTGACCATGATGTAATACACAAAGCCACGGGCGTCCTTCAGAATGGTACCCAGCCTGGCATCGGGCGTCGTCGGGGCAATGAGGGAGATGAATTCCAGGCCGACGTTGTCCAGATGAACCCGGAACTCGCCGCTCTCCTCGTAGGGCAGGTCGACCACCAGGAAGGCATCCACCCCTGCCGCAGCCGCATCCCGGGCCAAGGCTTCATAACCATAGTTGAAAAACGGGTTTACGTACCCGAAGAGCACGATCGGAGCTGCAAAATCCTTGCGGAGCCGTTTGGCCAGCTCCAGCACCTTGGGCAGCGTGGTCCCCGCCGCCAGACTGCGCTGGCCTGCCACCTGGATCACCGGGCCATCGGCCGTCGGATCCGAGAACGGCACGCCCAGCTCCAGCACGTCCACTCCGTTCTCCAACGCCGCCCGGCAATCCCGCTCCGAGCGCTCCAGATCCGGGTCGCCGGCCACCAAAAACCCCACCAGCGCCTTGCGGTTCTCTTTCTTCAACGCCTGGAATGTCTGTTCAATCCTGCTCATATAGTGATCACTTTCCCGGCTCATCAAGGCAGCCTCTCTGCCCGCTGCCTACTGCCTACTGCTTGCTGCCTGCTGTATTCTGCTTCGCATCATACTCCAAAACACTCTCAAGGTCCTTGTCGCCGCGGCCTGAGAGGCATACCACAATGGCGCCGTCTTTGCCCACGGCCTTGGCCCGTTTCCGCGCCTCAGCCAGTGCATGACTGGATTCAAGCGCCGGGATGATTCCCTCCAGCAGGGCCAGCTCGTGAAACGCCGCGACGGCCTCCACATCGGTGATCCCCGAATACTCGACCCGCTTCAGATCCGCCCAGAACGCATGCTCGGGTCCGACGCCGGGATAATCGAGACCGGCGCTGATGGAGTGCGCGTTCAGGATCTGCCCCTGCGTATCCTGCAGTACATAGGATTTGCTCCCGTGCAGAATCCCGGGCCGGCCCGCCTCGATGCTGGCGGAGTGCAGTCCGGTGGAAATCCCGAGCCCCGCCGCCTCAACCCCCACCAGCTTCACGCCGGCGTCGTTCAGGAACGGATGGAACATGCCGGCCGCATTACTGCCCCCGCCGACACAGGCGATGACCATCTCCGGCAGGCGGCCTTCCATCTCCAGGAACTGCTCGCGCGCCTCGATCCCGATCACGCTCTGGAAATCACGCACCATGACGGGGTATGGATGGGGACCGGCAACGGTTCCAATCACATAAAACGTCGTATCCACCGCCGCCACCCATTCGCGAAGCGCCTCGCTCATGGCGTCCTTGAGGGTTTTGGTGCCGCTGCTCACAGGAACCACCCGCGCCCCGAGGAGCTTCATGCGTTTCACATTCGGGGCCTGGCGCCGGATATCCTCCTCGCCCATGTACACATCGCACTCCATGCCGAAGCGTGCCGCCACCGTCGCGGTGGCCACGCCATGCTGGCCGGCCCCCGTTTCGGCCATCAGTTTTTTCTTTCCCATGCGGCGGGCGAGTATCGCCTGCCCCAGCGTGTTATTCACCTTGTGGGCACCGGTGTGGTTGAGGTCCTCGCGCTTGAGATAGACCTTGGCGCCGCCGAACGCCTCGGTCAGGCGCGGCGCAAAGTACAACGGCGAGGGCCTGCCGACGTAATGCTTCAGGAGGCCCCGGAATTCGGCCTCAAAGGCCGGATCGGCCTGGGCCGCCCGATAGGCCTTTTCGACCTCGATCAGGGCGGGCATGAGCGTCTCCGCCACATACCGCCCGCCATAGATCCCGAAATGCCCCTTTGCATCAGGGGCCTTGTTCCAATCCAGACTCTTCATGACTCACTCCTCACTCTGCATCGCTTCGTCCGCCGCCCGCGCCGCACTGATGAAGGCGGCTACCTTCCGGCGATCCTTGCGGCCCGGCTCCAATTCCACTCCGCTGGAGACATCCACCCCCAAGGGCCTCACGCGCCGGATCGCCTCCCCTACGTTCTCCTCCGTGAGCCCGCCTGCCAGCATGGCGCGATGCCGGGCCGCAAAGGCTCCCGCCGCGGCCCAATCGAGCGTCACACCCGTCCCGCCATAGGACGGCGAAAAGGCATCCATGACATAGCGCTCCGCCGACCACTTACGGGGATCGGGAGTCCACTTTCCTGCCTGAAGCCGGATCGCCCGCCACAGGGGGGCGCCGACATCCTCAAAGTCTTCGGGATCCTCATCCCCGTGCAATTGAACCGCCGCCAAACCGCACACCGAGACAACCTCCTTGATCAGGATCGGAGCCTCGTTGACAAAGACGGCGACCTTGCGGACCTCCTCGGGAAGCTCGTCGCAAATCCGGCTCAGCTCCTTGACGGTCAGGTAGCGGGGCGACTTGGGGTAAAGGACGAACCCGAGATAGTCCGCTCCCGCCTCAACCGCCCAGCGCGCATCATCCAGATTGGTCAACCCGCAGATCTTGATTGTCAGCATAATGATGCCTCACAGTCCAAGTCTCACGTTTTACCCATCAATATCCTGAGCGCCTTGCCGGGCAACGGCTCCCGGAGCAGCGACTCGCCGATGAGAAACCCGTCATAACCATCCGCCTGCAAGCCTGCGAGATCCTCCGTCGTCCGGATACCGCTCTCGGCAATGCACAACCGGGTATCCGGAATCATCTTAGCCAGTTCCCGGGCCACGTCCAAGTCTGTTCGCAGGGTCTTCAGGTCCCGGCTGTTGACGCCGATGATCGCCTCGTCGCAGGCCAGCGCCACGGTCAGTTCCGCAGCCGTGTGAACCTCGACAATCACCTCCAGGTTCAATTCACGGGCCTCGCGGTAGAGCACCTCGCAATGCCCGGGTTCGAGGGCCGCGACAATCAGCAGCACCACGTCCGCCCCCCACGCGACCGACTCCACCAGTTGGTAGGAGTCCGCAATGAAGTCCTTGCGCAGCACGGGAACATTGACGACTTTGCGGACCCGCCGCAGATCATCCAGCGAACCCAGGAAATGATGGGGCTCGGTCAGCACCGAAATCCCGACCGCTCCGCCCGACACATAGGCCTGCGCAATGGCCGTCGGGTCATAGTGAGTCCTCAGCGACCCGGCGGAGGGACTGGCTTTCTTGACCTCGGCAATGATCCTCGGCTGGGGCGCGGCCCGGAGCCCGGCGGCAAGACTGTGGTACTGGGTGCGTTTTTCGGCCTCCCACAACAGCTCATTGATCGACACCTCGCGCTTCGCGGCTGCCACGTCCTTCTTCCGTTCCCACATGATGCGGGCCAGTATGTTTTCCCCAGAACTCATTTGTTTCCTTTATGATTCCCACCCGTTAGCGCCGTGTTGCGGCGACAAGGCCTTCCAGGGCCTGCAGGGCTTTCCCGCTGTCAATGACCTGACCTGCCATTTTGAATCCATCCTTGAAATCCGTCGCCTTGCCGCCGGCGATCAAGCCCGCGGCCGCGTTCAGGCACACGATATCCCGCTTCGGCCCGGTCTCGCCTTCGAGGATGGCCCGCGTGATCCCGGCATTGGTGGCGGGGTCACCGCCGATGAGGGCCGAGAGATCGGCATAGTCCTCCATCACCGTCAGGGGATCAAAGTTATAGGTGCGGATCACCCCATCGCGCAACTCGCTGATCCGCGTGGTTCCGGTGACCGTGATCTCATCCATGCCGTCATGGCCATGAACCACGAAGACGCGGCGGCTGCCGAGCCGCAGGAGCACCTCGGCAAACATCTCGGTCAATTCCGGGGCAAACACCCCGAGCACCTGGCATTTTGCCCCGGCCGGGTTGGCCAGCGGCCCCAGCAGGTTGAAGATCGTGCGGAATCCCAGCTCCTTGCGCGGCCCCATGGCATGCTTCATCGCGGGATGCAGCTTGGGGGCAAACAGGAAGCCGATGCCGACCTCGTGAATGCAATCCTCCATCACATCCGGGGGCACCTCGAGGTTGACCCCCAGCTCGGCGAGGACATCCGCCGACCCGCAGCGGCTGGTAATGGAGCGGTTGCCATGCTTGGCCACCGGAATGCCCGCCCCGGCGACGACAAAGGCGGCCGTGGTGGAAATGTTGAAAGTCCCCAGCGAGTCACCGCCGGTCCCGCAGGTATCCACGACCTGCTTGCCGCGGGGATCCACAAACACCGCATGACGTCGCATGGAGCGACTGGCTCCGACCAGTTCATCGATGGTCTCGCCCTTGATGCTCAAGGCGGCGAGAAAGGCCCCCATCTGGGCCGGCGTGGCCTCGCCGTTCATAATCACATCGAACGCAAGTCCCATCTCCGCCTCGCCGAGATGATGCCCCTTGATCAGTTTCTGCAGGTAGTTTTTCATAGTAACAAGTGTTCAGTTTTCAGTGTTCAGTGTTTAGTTTTCAGTGTTCAGTGAATGTACTCGGTATTTTCTGAATACTGACCTCTGGACACTGAATACTCTCCTATCCCCTGCCCCCGACAATCTCCAGAAAGTTCCGCAGCAACTTCTTGCCCGAGGGCGTCAGCACGGATTCGGGATGGAATTGGACGCCATAGGTCTGATGCGTCGCATGATGCATCCCCATGATCTCGTCATCCTCGCTGAATGCATCCGCCACCAGCTCGGGCGGAAGGGTTTCCTTCAGCACGGCCAGCGAGTGATAGCGACCGGCCTGAAACGGGTTTCCCATTCCCTTATAAAGCCCCTGGCCGTCGTGCCGAACCTGTGAGACCTTGCCGTGCATGATGCGCTTGGCGTTTGAGACCGTGGCGCCAAAGGCGACGCCCAGCGACTGGTGCCCGAGGCAGACGCCCAGCACCGGGATCCGGCCGCTCATGCGCCGGATGAGGGCGACAGAGATGCCCGCCTCGTTCGGCGTGCAGGGCCCGGGCGAGATCACCACCGCCTCCGGGTTCATCCCCTCCACCGCCTCCACCGTCACGGCGTCATTCCGGAACACCCGGATATCCGCCCCGATGGAGGCCATCATCTGAACGAGGTTGTAGGTGAACGAATCGTAGTTATCAATGAGCACGATCATGACACTTCTCCACTCAGTTCGAGCGCCCTGGCCGCCAGCTGCACGGCGTTCTGCATCCCGCGCGCCTTGTGGCATGTTTCCTCAAATTCCTTCTCGGGGTCGGAATCATACACCACGCCGGCGCCGGCCTGCACCGAGACTACCCCTCCGCCAACCTCCATGGTCCGGATGGTGATCGCCAGGTCCATGTTGCCGTCGTAGCCGACATAGCCCACCGCCCCGCCGTAGACGCCGCGCGGCTCCGGCTCAAGCTCGTGGATGATCTGCATGGCCCGGATCTTCGGGGCGCCCGAGAGCGTTCCCGCCGGGAAGGTGGCGCGGATGACGTCGTAGGCGTCGAATTCCTTCCGCAGGACGCCCTGCACATGCGACACCAGGTGCATCACGTGGCTGTAGCGCTCGATAACCATGTAGTCGGTGACCTGAACGCTGCCCATCTCGGCGATCCGCCCGATGTCGTTTCGCCCCAGGTCGACCAGCATCACATGCTCGGCCTTCTCCTTTTCATCCGACAGCAGTTCATCCGCCAGCGCCCGGTCCCTGGCATCATCAACCCCGCGCGGACGGGTTCCGGCGATCGGCCTCAGTTCCACCCGGTTGCCGGTGAGGCGCACCATGACTTCGGGCGACGACCCAACGAGCGTCTGGCCGCCCATCTTGAGGAAGAAGGTATAGGGTGAGGGGTTGAGCAACCGCAGGGCGCGGTACAGGTACAGCGGCGGGATATCGGCCTTCGCGCTGAACCGCTGGCTCAGCACCACCTGGATGATGTCGCCCGAGTAGATGTAGTCCTTCGCCTTCTTCACCATCCCGCAGAACTCGTCGCGCGACATGTTGGACTCGAAGCGCACCTCGCCGCCACCCTCGTACGACTGGGGCTCAATCGGCTGGTTCAGCGTATGCTCGATTCCCTCGATCTCCGACACAGCCCGGCGGTAGGCCGCCTCCGGCGAGGTTGATTCCGAGGGACGGGTACACACGACGATCTTGATGGTATGCCGGATATTGTCGAACACGATCATCCGGTCAGCCTGCACAAACCGGCTGCGGAGTCGCAGTCCGGTCTGGCCGGCTTTCGGCTCGGGCATGCGTTCAAACTCGCGCATGGCCTCATACCCGACAAACCCCACCACGCCGCCGATAAAGCGGGGCAGCCCCGGGACGGGCGCGACACGCACGCCCTTGAACACGCGGCGGAGTTCCTCGAGCCCGGCGGCGGCCTTGCGGTGATCGACCTCGAGGTAAGGGCGCGGGTCGATGCCGACAAAGGAATACCGGCCCCACTTCTCGCCGCCCTCCATACTTTCCAGGAGAAAGGCGTTCTCCCGGTTCATGAATCGCTGCAGCACGGAGACCGGCGTCTCGAGATCCGCCAGCACTTCCTTGTACACCGGCACGATGTCATACGACTGCGCCAGCCCGGCATAAGTTGTTTCATTCGGATACATAATGTTTCTATGTATAGAAACAGCGGCAAGAAAAGTCAAATGGATTTTTCCAGAAACATGACGGGGCGCTTGTCATCGGTGATTGGTCATGATTGCCGTGACATGCCAGAGAACCGACAACGAACAACCCACAACTATTAACGAATAATCATTATTGCCCCGCGGCCATACGTACGCGTCCGGGGAACGCCTGGGAAAGGACATTTGCGAGATTCTGACGGAACTTCACGTAATAGTCCTCGAACGCTACCGAGGGGGTCATCGGCAGGGCAAATACCTTCATGCTGTTAAGTTCACGCTTGGCATAAAAGCCGATCTCGAATTCGGAGTTAGGCTGGTAGTAGCGGATAATTCCCGCCTGGCCTGCCTTGACCTTGGCCATCTTGTGTTTGGCGGCAAAAGCGTCCAGCGTGGCGCAAAGCCTGTCCCGGTCCGCCTCTGGAATCTCCGCCATGCCCGCCGGGGGGGAGATCAGAAAATAGCTTACAGGCTTCTGATCCCCGCAGGACGCACAGGAAAGCAGGCCCGCAACGATCACCAGAACCGACAACATACCCCAATTCAATCGCATAGTAGACTCCTCTAATACAGGACTACTCTATTCCCTCTATCAGGAAGGTCAACCTCAAGTTGACAGGGCCTATTGCCCCTCAGAATCCACTTCCTTCCGCATTTGGCGATGATTTGCTCCCCAACTTCACCCTTGATTCCTTTAAGAGTCTCTCCCATCCTGTGTCCATGAGCTTACGACAACTGCTTGATGCGGTCGCAAAGGGAAAAATCGAACCGGGCAAGGCGGCACACGAGATTGAGGCCATGCGCGAAAAGAACCTCGGGTTCGCACGGGTCGATACCGACCGCATGCGCCGCAGGGGTTTTCCTGAAGTCATCTTCTGCCCGGGCAAGACCGCCAGCCAGGTCGTCCACATCGTCGGCGCGCTGCATGAAGCCGGCCAGAACGTGCTGGCCACGCGCGCCTCGCGGGAACAGGCCGATGCGGTAAAGAAGGCGTTCCCCAAGACCCGCTACCACGAGGCCGCCCGGGTCATCACGCTCGAGACCGCCCCGCGCGCCCGGCCGGTCGGGTGCGTCGCCGTGCTTTCCGCCGGGACCACCGACATCCCCGTGGCGGAGGAATCCGCCCTGGTCGCCGAGGCCATGGGGGCGCGGGTCGAGCGGGTCTATGATGTCGGCGTCGCCGGGCTCCACCGCCTGCTCCATCATCTTCCCGCCCTCAAAAAGGCCCGGGTTCTGATTGTGGTTGCCGGGATGGAGGGCGCCCTGCCCTCGGTCGTCGGCGGCCTCACCAACTGCCCCATCATCGCGGTGCCCACCAGCATCGGGTATGGCACCAGTTTTGGCGGCCTCACCGCGCTCCTGGCCATGCTGAACAGCTGCGTGCCGGGCATCACCGTGGTGAACATCGACAACGGGTTCGGCGCAGGCGTGGCGGCGGCCATGATTAATCGGGGAGACACGCGCCGGGAACCGGGAGTCCGGCGACCGAAGTCAGGCGTCCGAATCCGGAAGAAAGCAACGCGACGATGAAACGGGTGTTATGGTTCGACAGCGTGGGAGGGGCAAGCGGGGATATGATTCTGGCCTGCCTCGTCGATCTGGGGGTTCGGCCCGCCGACCTCAATGAGGTGCTGGCCTCGCTCGGGAGCTTCCATCTCTCCCTCGAAGCCAAACAGCACTCGGAGCACGGGATGCACGGCACGCGCATCACGGTCCACGCCCACGAGGAACACCACCACGGGCACGCCCCCCACCGCCACCTTTCCGATATCCGCCAGCGGATCGAGCTGAGCACGGTCCCCGAGGGCGTCAAGCGCCAGAGCATCGCGGTCTTCGAGCGCCTGGCAGGAGCCGAGGCGACGGTTCACGGCAAGACGCCCGAATCCATCCACTTTCACGAGGTCGGCGCCCTCGATGCCATCCTCGATGTTGTCGGTGCCTGCCACGCCCTCCATCTTCTGCACATCGACCAGGTCGGCTTCTCCCCGCTGCCCCAGGGACACGGCACGATCGAGTGCGCCCATGGCACGCTCCCCAATCCCGCCCCGGGTACCGTGGAACTGCTGAAGGGGTTTCCCGTTTGCCATGCGGACGAACCCTTTGAGCTGGTAACCCCGACCGGGGCCGCCCTGCTGACCACCTGGAAAACACTGAACACCTGGCCTGAGGGATGGTTGATCAAGGCGGTCGGGCACGGGTTCGGGTGCCGGACCCTCAATCACCGCCCCAACCTGCTGCGAGCCACCCTGCTGGAGGCACCCGCCCCGAAGGTGGAGGATCCTGAAATCTGCCTTGTCCTGGAAACCAATATTGACGACACCACCCCGGAACTGGTCGGCGCGCTCGTGCAGAAACTGATGGCCGGCGGGGCCTACGACGCCTTCACCACGTCGATCCAGATGAAGAAGCAGCGCCCGGGCACCCTGCTTACCGTGCTGTGCGCCCCCGACCTCAAGCCGGTGATGCTCGACCTGATCTTTACCGAGAGCACCACCTTCGGCGTCCGGGAACACCTGACCCGCCGCACGATGCTGGAACGCGAAACGCTCGATGTGCCGACGGTCTACGGACTCATCCGCGCCAAAATCGGCCGCTGGCACGGGACGCCGGTCACCGCCTCGCCCGAGTACGAGGATTGCGTCAAGGCGGCGGTCCGCCACAATGTCCCGGTGCGCGTGGTCTACGAGTGCGCACAGACTGAAAGCCGGAAACAACTGGAGTAATCCGTCCAAAATGCATCATTGCCATTCCCGTGATTTTTACTATTGTATTTCGCGATTTATTAACCCGTAACTGAAAGAGGATGATGATGGCAACTCTGTCGTATTTCCCAAAGGTCAAGTCACGTATTCGTTTCGAGGGTCCGAAGAGCCGCAACCCCCTCGCGTTCAAGTATTATGATGCCCGCAAAAAGGTTCGCGGCAAGACCATGGCCGAGCACTTCCGGTTTGCCTGCGCCTTCTGGCACACCCTGAAGGGCAACGGCGGCGACATGTTCGGCCCCGGCGCCTGGGCCCGCGAGTGGGCGGTCGGCAAGTCCCCGATGGAAATCGCCGAGAAGGCCATGCGTGCCAACTTCGAGTTCTGCGTCAAGATGGGCATCCCCTTCTACTGCTTCCATGACCGCGACATCGCCCCCGAGGGTGCCACGTTCGCCGAGTCCTGCAAGAACCTCGACGCGATGGTCAAGCTGGCCAAGCAGCTCCAGAAGGAAACCGGGATCAAGCTGCTGTGGGGCACGGCCAACCTGTTCTCAAACCCGCGCTACACCCATGGCGCCGGCACCAACCCCGACTCGCACGTGTTCGCCTATGCGGTGGCGCAGGTGAAGCACGCCATGGACGCGACCAAGGAACTGGGCGGCGAAAACTACGTATTCTGGGGCGGCCGCGAGGGCTACGAGACCCTGCTGAACACCGACTATGCCCGCGAGCAGGAAACCTTCGCCCGCTTCCTCCAGATTGCCGTGGATTACAAGAAGAAGATCGGCTTCAAGGGCCAGTTCCTGATCGAGCCCAAGCCGAAAGAGCCCAGCAAGCACCAGTATGATTTCGACAGCGCCACGGTGCTGAGCTTCCTCCGTGCCCACGGCCTGTACGAGTACTTCAAGATCAACGTCGAGGCCAATCACGCCACGCTCGCGGGCCACACCTTCGAGCACGAACTGACCGTCGCCGCCGCCGAGGGCAAACTCGGCAGCATCGACGCCAACACCGGCGACCTGATGCTTGGCTGGGATACCGACCAGTTCCCCACCAACCTGTATTCGGCGGCCGCGGCCATGATGGTCGTGCTGAAGTCGGGCGGGTTGGGCAAGGGCGGGTTCAACTTCGACGCCAAGTGCCGCCGCGGCTCGGCCGACACGATGGATCTCTTCTACGCCCACGTTGGCGGAATGGACACCTTCGCGCGCGGCCTGCTGATGGCCGACCGGATGCTCAACGACAAGGCGCTCACCGGCTTTGTCGCCGACCGTTACTCCAGCTGGAAGACCGGCATCGGCGCCAACATCCTCAAGGGCAAGATGGACGCCGTCGCCCTCGAGAAGTGGGTGCTGAAGAATGGCGAACCCACCCTCAAGAGCGGGCGCCAGGAAATGCTCGAGATTCTGGTTAACGACAACCTGTAAACTTAAGCCCAGTCTCACAATAATTCAGGCATCCACTGGTGGACGCCGCCCTCCGGGCGGCGTCTGACCTCTCCCCGAGGGCGCGGTCCACCGGAAGGATGTCCAGATTATTCCAGGAACCTCAGCATCAGGAGATCCCATGCCTATCACCCTTGGTTTGGACAGCAGCACGCAGAGCATGAAGGCTCTGGTCATTGATTCCGACAGCGGCAGGATTGTCGCCTCGGCCGCGGTCAACTTCGGCAAGGATCTTGCCGGCTACGGCTGCCCCGAGGGGGTGCTGGCCCATCCGGATCCCCTGGTGAAACATTCCCCGCCCCTGATGTGGCTGGAGGCCCTCGACCTGGTCCTCTCCCGCCTCAAGGCCGGCGGGGCGCCCATGGGCGACATCATGGCCATCAGCGGCGACGGCCAGCAACATGGTTCGGTATACCTGAACGCTGACTCCGACAGGATCCTGGCCGGGCTTGATCCGGCCCGGACTCTCCCGTCACAACTTTCCCCCGCTCTGTCCCGGTCCACCTCACCCATCTGGATGGACAGCTCGACCTCGGCGGAGTGCCGCGAAATCGAGGAGGCCATCGGCCCGCGCCTGCAGACCGACACCGGGTCTCCCGCCATCGAGCGTTTCACCGGCCCGCAGATCAGGAAGTTCTTCAAGACATGCCCCGAGGAGTATGCGCGCACCAGCCGCATCCACCTGGTCTCCTCCTTCATGTGCTCCGTGCTCATCGGCAAGCATGCCGCGATTGATTTCGGCGACGGCGCGGGCATGAACCTCCTGAACCTGAAGACGGGCGACTGGGATAGCGAGGTGCTGGACGCCACGGCCCCGGGATTGCGCGCCAAGCTGCCCCCCGCCCGCCCGGCCACGGAAATCGCAGGCGGTCTCCATGCCTATTTCGCCAAGTACGGGCTCAAGCCCGGTATCCCCGTCGTGCTGTGGACGGGCGACAACCCGAGCAGCCTGATCGGGGTCGGTGCCTCCGAGCCCGGCGTGGCCGTCATCAGCCTGGGAACGAGCGACACCTTCTTTGCCGCCATGCCCGCGATGAAAACAGATCCCGAGGGCTGCGGCCATGTCTTCGGAAACCCCGCGGGGGGCTGTATGAGCCTGATCTGCTTCAAGAACGGCTCCCTTGCCCGGGAACGCGTCAAGGATGAATGCAACGTGGACTGGGCCTACGTGGAGGGCGCCGCGCTGACCGAAACCCCGCCCGGGAACCATGGCAACCGGGCCCTGTCGTACTATGTCCCCGAAATCACCCCGCGCGTCCTGACGCCGGGTGTGCGCCGTCAGGGTACGCCGGATTTCTGTACGGGTAAAGCCCCCTCCGCCGTCAAGATCCGGGCGGCCCTTGAGGGCCAGGTGTGCTCCATGCGCCTCCTCTCGGCCTGGATCGGATCCTTCAAAACCATCCGGGTAACCGGTGGCGCGTCCCGCAACAAGGGGATTGTCCAATTGATCGCGGATGTCTTCCAGGCCGAGGTGCAGCTGATTGCGGTGGCCGACTCGGCGACACTGGGCGGGGCCATGCGAGCCGCGCATGCCGCGGCGGGCGTCCCCCTGAAGTCCCTCGCCGCCCAGTTCGCGGCCGCCACGGAAACCGTGCGCCCCGACAAGGGCACGGCCAACACCTATGCGGCCTGCACCGAGGCCTACAAGAGCTTCATCCGCGAAGTCCGGGACTAGGACGACTATACATTCGAACCGCGCCAGTGGAGTTTCTGGCGGAGGACGGAGAAATAGTTGTAGCCGGGAAGGTGGATAAAGCGGACACCATTGTGGCAGCGGGTAACCCTCACGATGTCTCCGATTTCGAGAACCTGGCCAACCTGGCCGTCCACGGAGAGCTTGCCCCCCACGACCCGCTCCACGACCTTGACCTCTACCTTGGAATCATTCGGGATCACCAGGGGCCTGGTGCTCAGGGTATGGGGACAAATCAGGCTCACGACCATCGCCGGAGCCGTTGGCATCAACACGGGGCCGCCTGCCGACAGCGAATGCCCCGTGCTGCCGGTGGGCGTTGAAACGATCAGGCCGTCACAGACAAAATCGCCCACTTCCTGGCCATCCACCGACATCCGCAACGTCCCCACACGCCCCCCGCTGATAAGCACGACATCATTCAAGGCGCGGTACGTGCCTACCACCGTGTTGCCATTGCGGATCACCGTGCAATCCAGCATGACTCGGTGCGAGGTGCTGTAATTCCCCTGAACCAGGCATTCCAGCGCCCGCTCCAGGTCATTCTCGGTCACACTGGTCATGAAGCCCAGGGCACCCAGGTTCACCCCGATGACGGGAATGTCTCGCCCCTCGAGTTCACGGACCACACGCAACATGGAACCGTCGCCCCCGAGAACCATGACGATATCGGCCTGTTGAACCACATCATAGGGGGTTGAATCGGAATTCATCCCCATCAGGCCGGCGGTTGCGGTGTCCGGCAGCAGGGTTATCCCGAGCACCTCGGCCTTCTTGCGCAGTCGCGTCAGGACCATCGGAGCACGTTCCTTCGCACAATTCGCAATGACACCGAGTGTTTTCATAGTACTTTCCGCCACCAGGCTAGAAATTCGACATTACCTGCGGGCCCCCTGACGGGCGACTCGCACAACCCGCTCCACTCCAGGGACAGCGTTCCTGTCCCGAACTGGCGGATGCGTTCAATGACACTCTCCCTGACCGCCGGATCACGCACCACGCCGCCTTTACCCACAAGATCCCGACCAGCCTCGAACTGGGGCTTGATCAAGGTCACCAGCTGACCGCCCGGCGCTATCAATTTTGTAACAGGAGGCAGGATCAGGGTCAAGGAGATGAATGACACGTCCACCACGGCAAACTGGAAGGGCTCGGGGATATCCCGTTCGCTGAGGAAACGGGCGTTGAGGCCTTCCCTGACCACGACACGGGGATCGTTGCGGAGCCGCCAGTCCATCTGCCCCCTACCCACGTCGATCGCATAGACCTTCACCGCCCCGTGCTGGAGCAGGCAGTCGGTGAAGCCGCCTGTTGAGGCACCGATATCCGCACAGACGAGTCCGGTGACATCGAGTTTGAAGGCCTCAAAGGCGGCCTCCAGCTTCCCGCCGCCCCGGCTGACGAACTTATCGCCAGCCTCGACCTCAATGACCGCATCCTCGGGACAAGGGCGCCCCGCCTTGTCGGCGACCTGGCCATCGACCCGGACGGCCCCGGCCAGGATGAGGCGCTGCGCCTTCTCCCGGCTTTCCGCCAGTCCCCGCTCCACCACGGCCATATCAAGACGTTGTTTTCCCATAAATTTCACCGCACGGTGTGAGCATGCCCCATGTCCCCCCACCCGCGCAACAGAAATGAAGCCTGGCTTCACCTGATGATGCGGCGGCACCGCTTCTTTCATTCTTTCCCGATGCCGGGTTTTGGTCTACAAGGGGTTCATGAAAACGGCAGCTCAATGGATTCGAGGATTGAAGCTGGCCCCGCACCCCGAGGGCGGATACTTCCGGGAGGTCTATCGTTCCGACGAGGGCGTGTCCCACAGGGCGCTGCCAAAGCGCTATTCCGGGGCTCGATCCTTCTCAACGGCCATCTATTACCTGTTGCGAGGGCGCGATATCTCCCGGTTCCACCGCCTGGCCTCCGACGAAATCTGGCACTTCTACGCGGGCTCTCCGCTTACCGTGCACGTCATCGATCCCCGCGGCGGCTATCAGGCTTTCCATCTGGGCGTTAGCGGGATGCGCGCACAACAGCCGCAACTGGTCATCCGGAAAAATCACTGGTTCGCGGCAACGGTGGACAATCCACGCCTCTACACGCTGACCGGCTGCACCGTGGCGCCGGGATTCGACTTTTCGGACTTTGAGATGGCGGACGGCGATGCCCTCATCCGCCTATGCCCGCGGAAAGCCACCCTCATCAGGCACTTGACCATCAGGGGAAAGCCCTGAGAAAAGCACCTGCAACGTCACACGCCGGTGGCTGCTACCAGAAATAGAGCTCCCGGTACCACTTCGCCCAGGTTTGGATGGCGGGGTGTTCAGTCTTTTCAGCAACATCCAGCAATTGATCGGATGTAAACCAGAAAAAACGATCCTTCTGGCCGAGCAGATTCTGGAAGGCCTGCATGGCGGGCAGAAGACTCACGTTGCCGGGATGACAGGCCACCGAGGAGTAGACCTTCTTGTAGCGCCCGGTCGGATCCGATTCAATGGCCGCGGCCATCAATTGACTGCGCCACAGCTGATTCAGCGTCCCCTTGAAGGGGCATGAGTCCTCTTTCTGCAGGGCCTCCGTCGGGAACAAGGCCTTGTTGGCCAGGGTGATGTTCCAGTAATTGAAGCGTTTCGCGGAATGATAATAGCAATTCTCCCGCCCGCGCTTTGCCGCGGCGTTGCTGTCACAGGAATCCCTGTGCCGGTTGGCCGGACTCCTGTAGGCCCCGCAGGATTGAAACTCCTGCTCCGTAAGCCTGTGCTCGATCAACCACAGGCACACCTCGCCCTCCTGGTTCCGGTACGCAATGGCGATATCGACATCCGTTCCGCCCTGCGCGTCATGATCCCCCAACCGGTTGACTCCCTGGTCCCAGAACTCAAGACGGAACCCGTTGTCGAGCTCTTCGACCGCAATCGACTTCAAATCCGGCTTCACGGCACGCAGGATCCGGGCGGCGATCACAGGGGACTCCAGGATCGGAAGGAACAGGTTGGCGCAGGCGATTTGTGAACTGGCCATGTGGCCGGCGAACTTATGCGTTTTGAAGGCAAACTTCTTCTGATGCTCCAGGAACCGCGCCCGGACAGGTCCATAGAGGTGCGGCAACTTGGTCTGCATACTGCCCGGCAGGATGACGTCGTACATTTTCCCGCCAAAACTACCCGGCTGATCGGTGATATTCCGGCTCTTCCACTCGCACAAATGCCGGTACATTTTGCCCTGAAAGTCGTTCAACTGCTCAGGTATCTTATAATTTGTCATTCGGTATACTACCACTCCCCCCACCCTCTGGCTATCCCGGACTCTCCGGGTCTTGTTCTTTGACCGGACCCGGGATATAGTCGAGGCATATGCAAGGATCCCGCGACAGCCAACGTCCCCAAGCCGCCGTTTCGACAGGCATCGTTGTTGCCTGGCTACAACGGCTGCTGGTCGTCATCAT
>CAZMSS010000020.1:0-4644 GCA_964568965.1 uncultured Verrucomicrobiota bacterium
ACCGGGGTGTCGGCGGGGAGTCCCATCGTCTGGGCGAGCAGTCCCTGTGCAATCTGCAACTGGCCCTGGGCACCGGCGAGGGTGTAGAGCGACTGGTCGTGCGCGGTCTGGGCCTGGAGCACGTCGAGGTCGACGCCGAGTCCCGCATCGCGCCGCGTCGTGGCGGCGTCGAGGATCGCCTTGGCGTCCAGGGCGTTGGTGGCGGCGGCCTCCACGCCCGCCTGGGCGCTGATCACCGTGTAGTAGGCAATTTCCGAATTCAGCAGGGTGTCCTGGATGGTGCGGTTGAAGGAGAAGTTTGCGGCATAGACCGTCTGGAGCGCCTGCTCCACCGCCGCATTGCGTCCGCCCCCGAAGTTGCAGATCAGGTAACTCAACTGCAGTCCGGGCCCATAGCTCATGGTGTTCTGGTCATAACTGTCGGGATGCGCCGCCGTGACGGATCGGTTCACTCCGACGCCTGCCGTCACGCTGGGCATGAAGTAGCCCTCGGCATAGCGGACCTGCTCGGAGGCCGCCCGGGCTTCATTCCAGGCCTTGCTGGTGGCTGCATTGTTCTTCAGGGCGATATCAGCGATGGCGGGCAGGGAGAGCGGTTTGGTCAGGTCGGGGGCCTGGGCGCGAAGGCCCTGCCATACGGTGTCGGGCTTCCGGCTGTCCGAGGGCGGGGTCCAGGACTCGGTGCGGGAGGCCGGGGGGGGCGCCTGCACGCAGCCCGCCAAAAGAAGGGAGAAAAGGACTACTGAGTAATGATTGAGACTGTTTCTATTCATGGTTTTTCTTCCTTGAAGACCTTGTCGTCCCGGCTGTCCGTGAGCCCCTGCGCGATTTCACCAGGGATGCCTTTAATATCGTATCCACCAGGGTTTTCACATAAGCCGCCGGGGTGGCGGAACGGTAGCTGAACAGGGTTTCGCACCAGGCGTAGTGGGCGAGCGCCCCGAGAAAGATGTGTGCCTGGATGCGCGGGGAGGCCATGGAGAGGCGCCCCGCCCGGATTTCCGCCGTGAAATAACGGCACAGGACATCCATCTTCTGGACCGGGTGGGGGACTTCGCCGGGGAGGTTGTGATTGGGGATCGTCACGCCGCTGGCGTTGATCATCATCAGCCGCGGCAGTGTCAGGCGGAGCTGTTCAAGCAGTTGTATGCCGGCCGATTCAAGTGCTTTACGGGGATCCCGCTGGCCGATGCCAGCCATCAGGCGTTCTTCCCACGCTGTCACCCCCGCCTCCACCTCCATGGCGGCCAGGAACAGGTTCGCCTTGCTCTTGAAATGCTTGAAGAGCGAGCCCTCGGAGACGCCGGCCTCGCGGGCGATGCGGGCGGTGCCGGCCTGGTAGCCGTCGCGCATGAACACCTTGCGCGCGGCCTCCAGGATCGTGTCCGTCTGGATGGATTTCGGTCGAGCCATGATCGTTTTCTCTTTTCCTGAATAAGTAAGCGCTCACTCATTAATAAATTCAGGCGTGAAAGTCAAGCGCAGCAGCCGGGATCATGACGAGTCCAATGATGCCAGTTAGAAATTCGTCTCGACGAGCGGGCGGAAGGTGAGTTGGTGGACGACGACGTCGTCGGGGGCGAACAGGGTGTCGACGATCATGCGGGCCGCGCTTTCGGGCCGGAGGTAGTCGGGGCGTTCCACGGTGCGGAAGGGGGTGTCCGTTCCGCCGGGGTAGACGCAGGTGACCTTAATCCCGTGCGGCCGGGCTTCCCTGGTCAGGGTGACGGTGAAGCCGTGCAGGGCGCACTTGGAGGCGCAATAGGCGCTGTAATTTTCGCCCATGTGCCAGACAACGGTGCTGGCGACATTGATGATGTGGCCGGATTTCCGGGGGATCATGTCGCGCATGGCCTCGCCGCAGAGCAGCGCGGCGGCCCGGAAGTTGACGGCCATATGCCCGTCATAGTCCGCCGCGGTGAGTTCGGCGACCGGGGCCTTGCGGCGGTTGAAGCCGGCATTGTTGATCAGGACCTCAGGCGCGGAGCCAAACGCCCGCTTGGCGGAAGCGTAGAGCGCGGCCGGCGCCAAAGGTTCGGCGAGGTCAAACGCTTCGACAAAACAACCGGTCTCCTGGCGGAGTGCGGCCAGTCGCCCGGTATCCCGGCCGGTGGCGAATACCCGCAGGCCCCGTTCGCAAAGCTGACGGACGATTTCAAGACCAATGCCGCTTGAGGCTCCAGTGACCAAGGCTGTCTGATGCATAGTGCTCTCCCTAGTGTGCTGTCTCATGAATTGGTGTTCATTTCATTCGCCTCAAGCCGGGAAGATTCACCACCCGCTTCGCTCGAGACACAGAGGCACAGAGAATACCCTGCTTCGTCAAAATGTTGCGGGAATTGAAGGCGGCGAGTACCCCGCCTTAAATTCCCGCAACCCCTCTGGGAGTCATTCAATGAGAAAGAGGAGGGGTTGCACATCCTGGACCTCTCCTCCCCCTGGCTGTTTCCCTCTCCAGGAAACCGTGTCGCGCATTTTGCGGCTGCTGTACCCGGCAGACGTAAAATGCGCGACACATTTGTGTTTCTCTTTCTTGTCTTCTCTGTGTCTCTGTGCCTCCAGCGAAGCGGGTGGTGATCTGTATTATGTATAGCCATTTGAGAGACACTGCACTAGGTAACACGAATTGAAGAAAGTTCGCAAAGAACGCGGAGAAGAGAAAGCGTATTATTTTGCTTTATTCCTTCCCCAAATGAGTACAATGCGCGCCCTTTGACCCATGAGTGCCGCAAAGAAACATAATTACGACGAGAGCAAGATCAAGACGCTCTCCTCCCTGGAGCATATCCGCAAGCGGACCGGCATGTATATCGGCCGTGTCGGCGACGGGTCCCATTACGATGACGGGATCTATGTCCTGGTCAAGGAAGTGGTGGATAACGCCATTGATGAGTTCATCATGGGCTACGGGGACCGGGTGACGGTCGCGGTGGAGGGGGCCAGGGTCACGGTGCGGGATTTCGGCCGCGGCATCCCGCTGGGCAAGGTTGTCGAATGCGTCTCGCGTATCAACACCGGGGCCAAGTACAATGACGAGGTCTTTCAATTCAGCGTGGGCCTGAACGGGGTGGGCACCAAGGCGGTGAACGCCCTTTCCTCGGCCTTCATGGTCCGCAGCCACCGCAACGGGGAATTCGCCGCCGCGGAATTCAAGCGGGGCAAGATCACCAACGAGTCGAAGGGGAAGACCGACGAGCCGGACGGCACGCTGGTCGTCTTTGAGCCGGATCCGACGATCTTCGGCACGGTGTCGTTTATTGCCGATCATCTCAAGCGGCGTATCCAGCTCTACACCTTCCTCAATGCCGGGCTGAAAATCGAACTGAACGGGACGGTTTATTTTTCCAGGGACGGCCTGAAGGACCTGGTGGAGGACGAGGTGGGCGACGAGGCGCTGTACCCCGTCCTGCATCACCGCTCCAAGACCCTGGAGCTGGCCTTTACCCATACCAACCGTTTTGAGGAAACGTTCCTCTCCTTTGTGAACGGCCAGTACACCAGTGACGGCGGCATCCACCTGAGCGCGTTCCGGGAGGGCATTGTCAAGGCGTTCAACGAGTACTCCAAGGGCAAGTTCGAGGGCGACGATGTCCGCGAGGGGATGGCGGGTGCGATTGCCATCCGCCTGAAGGAGCCGGTATTCGAGTCGCAGACCAAGAACAAGCTGGGCAACACCGAGATCCGGAGTGATCTGGTCCAGCAAGTCCGCGAGGTGGTGGTCGATCTGCTGCACCGGGCCCCGAAGGCGGCGGAGAAAGCCCTGCTCAAGATCGAGGAAACCGTCAAGCTGCGCAAGGAGCTGCAGTCCATCAAGAAGATGGCCCGCGAGCGGTCCCGGGCCACCTCGATCCGGGTGCCCCAGCTCAAGGACTGCAAGATCCACTTCGACGGCAAGGCCGGCACCGGGGCGGAGTCCATGCTGTTCATTACCGAGGGCCAGTCGGCGGCGGGTTCGATCACCAGCACCCGCGACGTGGCCACCCAGGCGGTCTTCACCCTGCGCGGCAAGCCGCTCAACACCTGTGACCTGAACCGCGACGTGATGTACAAGAACGAGGAGCTCTACAACCTCATGCGCAGCCTCGATGTGGAGGAGTCGCCCGAGCGCCTCCGCTACAACAAGGTCATCCTGGCCACGGATGCCGATGTGGACGGCCTGCACATCCGGAACCTGCTGCTGACCTTCTTCCTCCGGTTCTTCGAGCCGATCGTCCACGGGGGGCATGTTTACATCCTGGAGACACCGCTGTTCCGGGTGCGGAACGCGAAGCGGACCGTGTACTGTTATTCCGAGGCGGAGCGCGACACGAGCATGAAGGAGATCGGGCGCGGGGCCGAGGTGACCCGGTTCAAGGGGTTGGGTGAGATTTCGCCGGGTGAGTTCAAGCAGTTTATCGGGCCGGGCATGCGGCTGACGCCGGTGGAGGTTGAGAACCGGCACAGCATCCCCGCCATCCTGGGGTTCTACATGGGGCGCAACACGCCGGAACGCAGGCAGTATATCATGGACAACCTGGTGGTGGCCGCCGATGAGTGAGCAAACGGAACTTTTTAATGGCGATGAGTTGTTGACTCCGACGGTGCCGGGTGACCGGGCGGAGGCCAAGGGCCGTCTTGTGGTCCGCGACATCGCCGCTGTCGCCG
>CAZMSS010000020.1:4744-22799 GCA_964568965.1 uncultured Verrucomicrobiota bacterium
AAGGGCCGTCTTGTGGTCCGCGACATCGCCGCTGTCGCCGAGGGGCCCCTGAAACACCTGGTGAACGACAACTTCCTGAAGTACGCCTCCTACGTCATCCGCGACCGTGCCATCCCTGACGTTGACGACGGCCTGAAGCCGGTCCAGCGCCGCATCCTCCACTCGCTGTTCGTGAATGACGACGGCAAGTTCATCAAGGTTGCCAACATCGTGGGCTACAGCATGCAGTTCCATCCCCACGGGGACGCCTCCATCGGGGATGCCCTGGTGACCCTGGCGAACAAGCAGTATCTCATCGAGGGGCAGGGAAATTTCGGCAATCTGCTCACCGGGGATCCCGCGGCGGCGGCCCGGTATATTGAATGCCGACTGACGGCGCTGGCCCGGGACGAAATCTTTGATCCGGACCTGACGGACACAGTGCCTTCCTATGACGGGCGCAAGGAGGAGCCGGTGACGCTCCCGGCGCGAATTCCCCTGCTGCTGCTCCTCGGGGCCGACGGCATTGCCGTGGGATTGTCCACCCGCATCCTGCCCCATAATTTCAACGAACTGCTCGAGGCGCAGGTGGCGATTCTCCAGAAGAAGTCCTTTGAGGTCTTTCCCGATTTCCAGCAGGGCGGACTGATGGATGTGGCCGGATACGAAAAAGGAAAGGGATCGGTCAGGGTCCGGGCCCGCATCGAGATCCGCGACGCCCAGACACTGGTGGTGCGGGAGGTGCCCTTTGGTGCCACCACCGATTCCCTCATCGCCTCCATCGAGGAGGCGGGGCGCAAGGGGAAGGTCAAGCTCAGGAGCATCAACGACTACACGGCCGAACAGGTGGAGGTCGAGATCCAGCTCCAGGCCGAGGAAAGCGCCGCGCGGGCGGTGGAGGCGCTGTATGCCTTCACCCAGTGCGAGGCGCAGGTGGCCAGCCGGATCATGGTCATCCGCGACGGCCGGCCTGCAGAGATGGACGTCGAGGAAGTGCTCCGCCACAACACCGAGCGGCTGCTGAAGCTGCTGACGCGCCGGCTGAAGGTCCAGCAGAAGCGGCTGACCGAAGAACTCCACCGTAAGACGCTGGTCCAGATCTTCGTTGAGAACCGGCTCTATAAGGCCATCGAGACCTGCCAGTCCCTGGACGAGGTGGAGCAGGCGGTGCGGGCGGGGCTGGAGCCGTTCCTGGCGATGCTGCAGCGCGAGATCACCCACGGCGACATGGAGATGCTGCTGGGCGTCCCCATCCGGCGCATCTCCCGGTTTGACCTGGCGAAGAACCAGACCGATATGGAGTCGCTCCGGGTCGAGCTGGCCGAATCCCGCGAGAACCTGGCCAATTTGACCGGCTATGCGGTCCGGTATCTCCGGCAGCTCCAGAAGAAATACGGGCCGGCCTTTCCGCGGCGGACGAAGATCGAGGCCTTCCAGGCGGTCGGCGTCCGCGAACTGACCGCATCGGAACTGAAAATCAACCTGGATCGGGCGAAGGGCTACCTGGGGTTCAAGATCGCGGGGGAGCCGCTGTTCGAGTGCTCCTCTCTCGACAAGCTTCTGCTGGTGTGGAAGGACGGGCGGTACAAGGTGGTGTCGCCACCCGAGAAACTGTTTGTGGATGCCTCGCTGATCCATTGCTCCAAACTGGACCGGGAACGGGTGCTGACGGTGGTGTACAACGAGGACGGGTTCACGCAGATCCGGAAATTCACGAGCAATGCGATCACCAACCGTGAATACCGCTGCATTTCCCGCGGCGCGCAGATTTTGTTCTTCTCCGACGAGGATGTGACGGTGCTCTATGTCCAGTACGACGTGCCGGAGACCGCCGCGATCAAGCAGCAGGAATTCGACACCACGACGCTGCCGGTCCGCGAGCGCGACGGCAAGCCCTCCCTGATGTCCTCCAAGAAGATCGCCACCATCGGTGCCGTGAAGCCGAAAAAGTGGAACGATGCCCTGACAGGCCCCAGGGGCACGTACATGAACTTCGGTTGAGAGCAGACTCCCGGCGTTATATCCGCTGAGTAATCCGTCTTCCGTGATCGAAGAAGTACTTCAGGGTGTCGTGTTCGACCTCCGGGGGGATCGAGTGGTCTGAGTGCAGGATGTACCCCGTGCCTTTTCGCAGCACCGGCAGGATTTTCCTGTTCAATTCCTCGTCGATCTTCTTCAGGTCATTGCTTGCCACGATCCGGATGTCGATGCCGCCGAAGAAGCTTATCTTGTCGCCGAACAGCTCTGCCAGATGGGGCAGGTCCATGCCCGCCTTGACTTCCATGGCCTGGAGGCAATCCATGCCGGCGCGAATCAGGCCGGGAACCAGCGGTTCGACAAAGCCGCAGGAGTGGACCACGACCTTGCAGCCCTTGGAGTGGGCGTAGTCGAAGAGTTTTTTATGGCCGGGCTCCACGATTTCCTCGTACATGGCCGGCGACATGAAGGGTTTTTCCTTGAAGCCCATATCCTCGTAGAAAAAGAAGAAGTCAGGTGCGCCTTCCTCGGCGAAGAGGGTTTCCAGGTGCATGATGGTGAAGTCGGCGTAGGTCAGGACCATGTCCTTGACCCAGTCGGGGTCAAGGGCCATTCCCATGAGCATATATTCATGTCCGCATACGGGATGCATCTGCTCAAAGGGAGCAACGCCTGCCCAGCAGAAGGCGCGGTTCTCGGCGGCCGCCTTGGCCCTCTCGTTCCGGTACCATTCGAAGGGGATGCGTCTCCGGTCGACCTTGATGAGGTGCGGCTTGATGGTTTCCTCCCAGGCGGCGCGTTCCTTTACGGCAAAGTCAACATGCTCCGGAGTCCCGGAGCGCTTCTTCCAGTAGCGGAGCTGGGCGCCGTTCCCGTCGAGTTTCAGGATGGTCTCCTCGGTCTCTTCGATAAGCTTCGGGACGATGTCAATATTGGCGGTGCTGTTGAGCCATCCGGCCGAACGGATGCTCGTATCGAAATGGATGACGAAGTCCTCGTCCTTGACCATCTTCCCCTCGACCTCGTATTTGCGGCGGGTTTCGCCCCATAGGCCGTCTGTGCAGGGCAATAGGTCGACCGGTTTGCGGTTCAGCGCATTCAGGACTCTTTCCTTGTGTGTCATAGCCTGCATTTCGCGTAGCCTTTCCATGCCAGTTGATTGATTCTGCCGTATTGAACATCAGTGTCCATCATTGGACTCAAGCGCCAGACCTTAACCCATCGGCTCCGTCGAGGTCAAGATCGTGGCGGAAGGTATTCCGGATGGAGTGGTTACTGTCGCGCCTTTCGTGACGATGGAGAGCGGTTGTTATCCGGCATTGTATTCGAAGGTTCATTTTGGTCTAATTTCCTTCGACGCAAAGTCCGGCATGGCAAGTGATGGGAGCCTTCGCCCGCGACTTCAGGGGGATTAATCATTGCCATACGAGGCAATTAAGGAGGGATGAGGATGCGCCGTCTATTTTACGCGATGGGGTTACTGTTACTGTGCGGGCGCGCTGTGGCCGCAGAGGCGGATCTCCCGGCGGTGAAGGATTTTACCAAGGGTGACAAGCCCGACTCCCGGGCGCAAGCCTCGTTTCTGCATTTGAACGGGACCGTCATGGGCATCCCCAACGAGGGCGGGGATAAAATCAAAGACTCAACCCAGATCTATATCAGCGCCGTCAAGGAAAGTCCCTACATGGAGAGCATCCTCAAGGTGGGCGACGTGCTGCTGGGAGTCGATGGAAAACTGTTTGAAGGCTATGCTGTAAAGACATTGCGCAGTGCCGTGGCAGAGGCCAAGCTTCGCGGCAGGGCAGGCTCGATCAAGCTCACCTTCTGGCGTGATGGAACGCAGAGGACGGTGGATGTCCTCGCGTTGCCGCCCCCGCCGGACATTACCAGGGGGGATAAAATGGATTCCACCCCCGGTTGGAACCTGGGGCCGACTGGCGCCAAGGGGTGGATTTTTTCCAGGGGCCTTGACACCTCCGAGTCACGTCAGATCGTGGTGACCGAGATCGAAAAGGATTCGCCGGCATCAGGGGTGCTGGCGCTTCAAGACGTGATCGTGGGCGTGAACGGGAAGCGGTTTGACGGCGATGCGCTCCGGGCGTTTGGCGAGGCCATCACGGAGGCTGAAAAAGAGGAGAATAAAGGCCTCCTCAAGTTGCTGTGTTGGCGGGCAGGCAGTCAAATCGACGTGTCGATCCAAATCAAGGTGATGGGCCGCTACAGCGATTCCGCGCCGTACAAGTGCGCGAAGTCCAGCCTGATCGTCGAGCAGGGCTGCCGTAACATCCTGAAGCGCGGAATCGGTGGCGGCATTGTGGGTGACCTCAACGCCCTGGCGCTGATGGCCAGTGGCAATCCGGAGTATCGTGATGTCGTCAGGGAGTATGCCCGCAAGATCGGGAAACCGGGACTGAAGCTGGAAATGAAAGAAGGCATGTTTGCCTGGTCATGGGGATATGACAACCTGTTCCTGACGGAATACTACCTGGCTACAAAAGACGAGGCGGTGCTGCCGGCCATCCGGGAGTTCTCCGCTAGGATAGCCGAGGGGCAGGGGGTTGCTGGCACATGGGGGCACGGGATGCGCGTCCCGGAGAATAACGGCACCCTGGGCGGGTATGGCGCCGTCAACCAGGCCGGCTTGATCTGCTGGATGTCGATGGTATTGGCCCAGAAATGCGGGATTGATGATCCGGCCGTGAAGCAGGCTGTGGCCAAATCGCGCAAGTTCTTCGGTTTTTATGCCTTCAAAGGCTGCCTTCCCTATGGGGATCATCCGGCCGGCGGCGGCATGCACGACAACAACGGCACGAGTGGTTCGGCCGCCTTGACCTTTGATTTTCTGGGTGACAAGCCCAATGCGCAGTACTTCTCTCGTCTGGCGGTTTGTGCGTACGACGAGAAGGAGGAAGGTCATACCGGCAATTTCTTCGGCTACCTTTGGGGGGCACTCGGCGCGAACCGCTCTGGCCCCGAGGCCATGGCGGCCTACATGAAGGAATTGCGCGGGTATTACGACATGGCCCGGCGCTGGGACGGCAGTTTCGGGACCAACAACAGGAATAACTATGGCTGGGACATGACGGGGCTTTTCGTCCTGCACTACGCCGTTCCGCATCAGCGGCTCTATATCACGGGCAAGGGAACCCACCAGGCCAACCGGTTGACCGGCAGCGAGTTGAAGGCCGTGCTCGACAGCGGAAGGTACTTCCGGAAGGACGCGCCGGAGGGTTCCTATATGGCGAAGAGCGATGCGCAGCTGCTCAAGGATCTTGTCAACTGGTCCCCCATTGTGCGCCAGCGGGCTGCCGTGGTTCTGGCCAGGCGGGGTGATGAGGTGATTCCCCCGGTTCTCGGCCTCTTGAAAGGCAGCGACATGACTGCACGTTACGGGGCATGTCAGGTGTTGCAGTACCTGGGACCCCGGGCGGCACCGGCGACGGATGACTTGATCAAGCTGCTGTCACATGATGACCTCTGGCTGCGGATCCAGGCTTCTTTTGTCCTCCAGGGGATTGGTGAGCCGGCTCGCAAGGCGGTGCCCCAGCTGTTGAAGATGGCCGTGGTTGGTGACCAGAAGGATGCCGGCGCCATTCAGTGCCGCTATCTCAATTATGTGCTGTTCAAGCTTGGATACAGGGATGCGCTTCCGAGTTCTGACGGTTTGATCGCCAACTCACTGGAGGGAGTCGACCGGGACTTGCTTTACCCCGTTGTCCGGCGAATGCTCACGCTGGACGATGGCTTGTGCCGGACCTACACGGGCAGCGTGATAGACAACCTGACCCTGCGGGAACTTCAACCGTTGATTCCTGATATTGTCAAGGTGGCGGGCGATACCGCTCCCAGTGGTGAGATGTTTGCCCAGGGTATTCGCGTGAAGTCGCTGCAGTTCCTGGCCCGGAATAAAATACCAGAAGGGCTGCCGGTGTTCATCGAATATGCCAGGACCCAGAACGGCTGGGGCAGCCAGACCCTTGAGATTCTCCCCCTGTTGAAGGACTATGGCCCGGCCGCCCGCAAGGTGTTACCCGAACTCAAGGAGCTCTGCGCGATATGGAAGGCTCAGGAAGCAGCCCGCAAGCAGACCGGGGTGACGAGGGCCAGCGTCGCCGAGGACGTTATCGCTTTCCTGTTGCGTTGAGGGGGGGCGAGTGGCAACATACTGCCAGTAACTGGCAACTATAAGGAGAACAGCCATGGACAATGTCACAGGAATGGACTCGCAGAAGAAATCGCCTCTGGAAACCATTATGGAGACCGTCAAGAAGGTCATTCTGAATCCGGTGGAGTTTTATCGCGGCATGCCGAAAATTGGCGGCTTTGCCGATCCCCTTGTCTTTGCCGTGGTATTGGGAGTGGTCAGCGGCGTGATACGGGCCGTTTTGGGTTTGGTGCATGTGGGGCCGGTGGTGTCGGTCATGGCCGCCCTGAGCAGTGTCATCATGACGCCCGTGGCTGTTGTGATTGGCGGGTTTATCGGTGCGGCCATCCTGTTTGTGATCTGGAAATTGATGGGATCAGGCGAGTCCTACGAGACCGCGTACCGGTGCGGGGCCTATGTTGCCGCGATCTCGCCGATCATGGCGGTACTGGGCATTATCCCTTACCTCGGCGGCCTGATCGGATTGGCGTGGGGGTTGTACCTTATTGTCACGGCGAGTGTGGAAGTGCACAAATTGCCGGCGAACAAGGCCTGGATGGTATTCGGGATCCTCGCGGCACTCCTGGCGCTGATGTCGCTCAGCGCCGAGCGTAGCGCCCGGAGGATGCAGGCCGGCATGGGCGCCTGGCAGCAGGAGATGGAGAGGATAGGGGGGAAGCCGGCCCGGGAAATGACGCCGGAAGACGCGGGCAAAACAGCCGCTGCATTCATGAAGGCCATGCAGGAACAGGCCAGGGCGGAAGACGCCAAGACGAAGTCTGAAGCGCAAAGCGAATAATTCTCGGGCAGGGGACTCGCGGGAGGGACCCTGTCGTAATGCGGGAGGATATATGGCGGATATTCTCGAGGAAAGACAGAAACGGAGTCAGGAAAAGGACGGGATGATATCGGTTGCCTTCTGGCAATTGATGGCATTCCTGATGCTGATCCTCTTGATCTGGGCGAACGAAGTGCTGGATATTACATCACTCTGGTTTAGCGCCCGGGAGAGTGAGATGAACATCTACCGGGGTTGTGTCCTGACGATCGGCGTCATCATCGTCGCCATTATCACGGTCGGCCACACCTACCTCCAGCAGAAGCGGATCATTACGGGCCTTCTTACGGTGTGTTCCGGCTGTCGCAAGATCCGGCTGGATGACCACCTGTGGGAGCAGCTCGACGAATATGTCTCCGATCATTCCCTTGCCCTGATCAGTCACGGTCTCTGCCCGCACTGTTTTGAGGCCATGAAGCGGGAGGTCGAGGCGATGGAGATCGAGAAGAAGCCCTGATCAAGGTGCCGTTATTCCCATTCCGAGGTAGGGCAATATCTCTTTTTCCATGGTGGGGTTGGCCTCGAACAGGGTGAACCCTGTGGCACCTTCGCGCCTGAGGGTATTAATCTGGTCCATGGTTTCGACGGCATTCAGCCGGCATTCCGAGGTGGTGACCCCGATGCCGGGATACAGTTTGCCCCGGACCCCGGGATGGGCGGTCTGGGCCCTGTACCACTCGGTGTATTTGCCGAGGTTGGCGGTGTAGCTCATGGGACACACGAAATCCACCAATCCCCGCCTGACCCATTCCCCCCAATCCTGTCCGATGGAATCCCGGACGCCGGGATAAAGGGGATAGACTGAAGCAGAGAGCTTCATACGGGGGTTGAGACGTTTCAAGTCCCGGCGCGTGTCGGAAACGAATCCCGTGATCTGCTCACGGCGCCATTCCCTGTAAGCGGCCGCCTGAGGGCCCGAGCGGACATCGGCAGGCCATTGCCTGGGGTGGATTCCGGTCGCTTTTGTAAACCGGACCTTGCAGCCGCCGCAATAGCAGGTGTCCGATGCCTGATACCGGATGTAATCCAGATGAATTCCGTCCAATTTGGGATACCGGGCGGCCAGTTCATGGATGGCTGAAAGTTCGAAGGCACGATTGGCGGGATGCGAGGGACACATCCAGTTAATGGTCTTCCCGGAGGAGGTCACCTGAAGCCGGCCCTCCCTCCGGTACGGGGCGATGCTGGTTTCGGGCGCCCCTGCCAGTGACCAGAGAATCACCCAGGCGTGGGTTTCAAGCCCCTGGTTGTGCGTTGCTTTAAGGCAGGCCTCCATTTGATCTCCAAGGCGGGTCAGGACATCCGAGGCGGGGATCAGTTTGCTGGGGTAATCTGCAGCCCACGGTTTCTGGACATTCGGGAAGATGGCGGTGAGGCCGTTGTGGACAAGTGTCCTGCAGGTGTCATCCCATTTCCCCGGAGTAAAGCCGGTGCCGGAATGGTTCCACAACCCCCTGAATTCGCGGGGCTGGGAAACCTGCGTTCGTGCGGCCGCCTCGGTCAACAGAGAATCAATTGAGCGGGCCGTGGTCAGCATGCGGGGGTAGTCCCCTTGATGGTAGAGTGTGACGAGGTCTCGCTCAAGCGCCTCCGCGCGGGTGAGCAGCGTCAGGACGCGGGATTCCTGGCCGCCACGCCGCGCGCTCTGGCGGATGGACTCCATGGCTTGGGCGGCGCTGCGGTACTTGTTGAGGGTGCCGGCTTTATTGAGCGTTTGCGCCGCTGCGACCTTCCAGAGATCCCCGTCGCAGGCCCCCAGCAGGCTCACCAGCAGTTGTTCCTTAAGGATTGCATCACCTTCCAGCAAAACATGGGACATCCAGAATCCCCGGCTGGATTGGGTCCAGGCGGGATCCCTCTGCTGGGGGTGTCCCGGGGTGGTTTCCCACCAGGCGATGACCTTTGCCCCCGCTTCCGCCGGAAAGGCAGGCATGATATTACGGGAATTCTGTTCAATCCGGGGCGGGACGCCCGCAGGTGCGCCATCGATAAAGCTGAAAGCGCGCCAGATGTCCGTCCCGGGAGCGTTTTTAAAGGCGCCGAGTTTCAAGCCCATCAGGGAGGCGAGTTGCGGTTCGGTGCTGTAGAGGACAATCAGCTTGCCTCCTTGCCCTACAAACGTCCGGCAAGCCTGGAGTTGAGCCGGACCGGGCTTCGGATTGTAGGGGAATAGGGCTGCTTTCGCTCCTGTTCCGGAGATTTTGCTGAACTGGTCATCCGTCACCAGCTTGATGGGAATTCCGGCCTCCCGGAGCCATTCAGCCATTCGCTGCGTGATTTTTTCGGCGTACTCCCTTTCCCTGTCGTTCGGCGCCGAGGAGGTGGCTTGGACCAGAAGTACCGGCGTGGCTCCACCCGGTGCAGTCACGATGGATACGGCGGGTGCAGGCCGGACCACCGGCACAGGTTGCGGCGTCGGTGGCGGCGGCGGGGTAGAGCATCCCCCCGTGAAAAGAACAATCCCGATTCCCGCAGGGGTCAGAAGTCGGGAATAAAGAGCCCGCGAAAAATTCATGTTGAATTATTACTTTTCACAGGATGTCCTGTCCAAGTATATTTTGGAGATATCCTCTTAATCTACTAATCCAGAGAGGATTACATCAAGATTCCGGGTGAATGACCGGAGAAAACCTTCAAATACATCGTAAATCCAATGTCTATGGAAATACTTGATTATTTCTTAAAATTCTTGATTACGCGAAAGACGAGTGTCATAATCCCAACTATAGACAAGAGATTGCTTTGGGGGTTTGTTTAAATGAAGAATGATGAAGTTAATGGAGCGGGGGCCAGTTATCCGGTGACGAAACTCGATCGGCGCCTGCGAAATCTTTCCCGTGCCAATGCCAGTGACCGGCGGAAATATCTCAGATATTTATGTAATTTCCCCCTGACCGTCCGCTATACCTCGGGAACTGGGACCAAAGAGGAACTGACCGCCAAGGTGACGGATATCTCCGAGGGCGGGTTGATGCTGGAGGGGCTTGACATTCCCGATCAGGTTGCCGAGGTGACGCTTGATTTTCGCATTCCGCCGGGTGTGATGCCGGAGGAATTCGTGCATGGGGAGTGGGAAGTGAAGGCCAATGTCCGGTTTCGCCATCCCGCCGGCGGCCGGTATGGTGTGGAGTTCGAGGAGTCGCTCGGGAAGCGTTTGGCCCGCGGCACCTGGGCCCGGTTACGCTGGGGGAGTGTCCTTTTTTTTCTGATCACGATCAGTGCCATTCTCGTGCTGAAATACGAGAATTTATATTTCTTCTGGCTAGACATACCGATTTTCCTCTACAGCATCCTGGTGGCTTCCTACCTGATCAGCCGCTTTGTGTTTGCGAGCTTCTACCGGAGACCGAAGCCGCTGGCGACCTTGCCGTCGATCACGGTGGTGGCCCCGGTATTCAACGAGCGCGAGCATGTCGGGCGGATGATCACGCAGGTGATGGAGTCGGCTTACCCTGCTGAATTGCTCCAGTTTATTGTCGTGAATGACGGCAGCACGGACGGAACGGAAAAATCGATTGAGGAGGCCTGCCGCAAATATCCCGAGGTGGAGGTCATCACGTTTCCGAAATCCCTGGGTAAGCGGCATGGCATGTCGGCCGGCGCCGAGCGGTCCCGCGGCGAGTTTCTCGTTTTCATCGATTCGGATAGCTTTCTGGATCCGGATGCCCTGCGGAACATCGTCAAGCCCTTTGCCGATCCTGAAATCGCGGCGGTGACGGGGCACTGTGACGTGGAGAACGCCTGGACCAACGTGCTGACCCGCATGCAGGCGGTGCGCTACTACGTTGCCTTCAAGGTCATGAAGGCCGCGGAGAGCGTGTTTGATTCCGTCACCTGCCTCTCCGGGCCCCTGGCGGCCTATCGTAAGGATGTCTTCATGTCGGTGCGCGAGGAATGGCTCAATCAGACATTTTTCGGGAAACCTGCGACCTTTGGTGATGATCGCAGTCTGACCAACTCGCTGCTCGAGCGGGGCCTCAAGGTTGTGTATGAGGATGATTCCCGCACGACCACGATCGTGCCGGATGACCACAGGACGTTCCTGCGACAGCAGATGCGATGGAAGCGCTCCTGGTTCCGGGAGACATTACGGGGGATGGGGTTCATGTGGAAGCGTCCGCCCCTGATGTCCATTTCGTTCTACCTGGGTTTTATCCTCCCCTTGCTCGGGCCGGCGGTGGTGCTGCGTTCGCTGCTGTATGTGCCGTTGACCCAGCACCGCTCCCCGCTTGTCTACATCATGGGGGTATTCCTGATGAGCTGCCTGCTGAGCTGCACCTATCTGTTCCTGAAACGGTCGAGGCTGTGGTTCTATGGCATCCTGTTCTGTTTCTATTACATGTTTGTGCTCATCTGGCAGATACCATGGGCGGTGTTGACGTTTTCGCGAACCTTGTGGGGAACCCGGAGTTAACCGATGAAACGGCTTATCAATGGTCTTCAATGGGCCGCGCTTCTGGGCGCGGTCGTGTTCATCACGTGGCTTGTATTGAAGCCTGCCCCGCCTGTGGTCTATGCCCCTGAAACCTGGTCGAATTGGGAGGGGTTCATGACCCTCTCCTACGCGGGAGTCACTCGAAAGGACAGTGCCGTGTACCCGTCTTCCGAGACTCTGGTTTCGCACCTGGAGGCTTTGGCGAAGGTCGGGTATAACACGATTACGCCGGAGGATGCCCTGGCTTTCCTGGAAGGCCGGGCGCCGCTGCCGGACAAGGCGCTGCTGATTCTTTTCGAGGGAGCACGGAAGGAAACCTTTATCCGCGCCCATCCGGTGTTGCGGCGGCTCGGGCTTCGGGCGACGTTATGCGTGCCCACCGAGTCAATTGAGAGTTGGGACGAGTCCCGCCTGAAGGAGCGCGATGTCCGGAAGATAGCCCTGCTGCCGCAGTGGAACCTTGCCTCCATGGGGCATGAGGCGGTCAACCCGATTGAGGTTTCGTCGGCCGGGGTGACCGATCATTTCCTGAGCACCAGGAAATGGCTTCCCAAGGCTGCCCGGGTTGAGAATGAGGAGGAGTTCCGCCAGAGGATCGCCGGAGATTACAAGCGCTCCGCTGAATTGCTGGGGAAGCTGAACGGCTATCCCGTGGGCGCCTATGTGTATCCGTTTGCTGATGACGGGCGCAGGGTCGGGGCGGATCCCCTGGCGGCCCAGTTGAACACCTCCAACGTCACGTCGCAATACAGGATGGCTTTTGTCTCTGCTTCCAATCCCTTCAACCCGCCTGGGCGTGACCCCTTTGCGCTCTCCCGCCTTCGTGTCAATGGCGACTGGTCGGCGGCGCAGGTGCTGACGAGCCTGCAACATGCCCGGCCTCTCCCGGTTTCGTCCTCCGGTATTGAAAGCGCCGAGCACTGGTCATTCCTGAACGGGGCGAGAATCGCGGATGGAACCCTGCGGTTGGATTCCGACGATGCAGCGTGGTTGCGGGGTAGCGATCTTTGGACCGATGCTGATATCTCACTGGTTCTCTCCCGGTCGCCCGGGACAGTGGCCTCCCTTTATCTCCGGTTCATCGACCCCGCCCACTGCCTGCGGCTTTCAGTGGATGAAAAGACAATCCGTCTGCAGGAATCACGGGGCGGGGGGGCGTCAACCCTGGCTGTGGCCCCGGCGCCGGCAGGGGAGACGCTTCGAATGGTTTGGCGGGTGAAGGGCGTTCGATCCTGGCTGACGGTAAATGGTCTGCCGGTGCTCGGGCCGGTCCCGCTGTCACAGCCACCACCATCTGGAGTCATCGGATTTGAAAGCAGCCGAGGGAGGGTGGCGCTTTCCCAACTGACTGTTACGCCCATCCCGCGGCAGGGGGTCCAGGCAGAATCCTGGGGAATGATTCCCGAAGACAAACGGGGTGGCGTGACAGAGTTGCTTACCCCCTTCCCTCCGCAGGGCGTGACCATTTCAGCGCAACAGGGTCTGGATATCATCCAGGCGGTGGCGGAAGGGGCCACGGTCTGGCCGATATTGGCATCCGGAACAAATGGCCCGGCCATTGAGGCCATGACGGCCATGTTGGCGGAAAAGGATATCAAACCCTTTATCAAGGGGTTTGTGTTGGATGCTTCGCAGTCAGAGTGGGTGGAGCCGTTGCGCCGGCATGGGTTCAGGGTGATGCACCGTGTCAAGGCGGGTGAGTCCATCCCCCTGACCGCCACCAACCGGATGGATTATGTGTGGATTGAGGGGACGGGGTCAAACGGGGTTGCGGCCGCACGGGCGTTCCTGCACCTGCATCCTCCCTCCCAGCTTGTGGTTCGGGACGATCCCGATATGGCCCGTATTCCGGGTGTGGGCAAGATAACCGAGTGGAAATCCCCGGGAGGGACAAAGCCATGAGCAAGATCTGGATGAGCATGGGACTGGCAGTGTTAGGGGTGTGCCGGTGCGAGGGGGCAGAGGCCCAACTTCCCGCGGATGTAGCCAGCCGGTCGGTGGTGAAGCTGGTGCGGGAGGGGCGGGAGGCGCTGGTCGCGGGTGACAAGGCGCGTGCCCGGGCGCTGGCGGATGCCGCCGTGGCGCGGGATTCGGGTTATGCCGAAGCCTGGAAACTGCTGGCCACGTTGCGCCTTCAGGCGGGTGAGACCAATGCCGCCGCGCAGGCTTTCAGGACTGCGCTGTTGATCGCGCCGCGCGATGCCGGATCGAATCGTGAGCTGGCCTGGCTGCTGTGGGAAAAGGATCTGAACCAGGCCCTGGCAAGCCTTGATGTCGTCGTCCAGTCCGGTGCCCCGGACCGCGATGCCCTGATCCGCCGCGTGCTGAGTTTGCTGGCTGAAACAGGGCAGGACGCGAGGGCACTGGAAGTGTATAAAAAGTGGAAGCCCTCATTCACCCTGGGAGAACTGGGTGTTTCGTTGTTTTCAGCGGGGCGGCGCGCTGCTGCCACGCCGTTCCTGGAGGCCGCCTGGGCGGAGGGCGGGGACCGAACGGCGGTGGGGTTGTGCCTGGCTTCGATCGAGGGCCGTAAGGGTAATTCCGAACGGGCTTCAGCCTGCCTGAAGGTGTTTTTTGAAAAAGCTCCCGACAGTTTGTCTCCGGAACAGGTCAACCTGTTGTGGGAGAGCCTGCTTGGCGCGAAGAACGATGAATCGCTGAAGCCGCTGTGGGGACGCATCGTGAAATATCATCCGGTGGAACCGGCCCTGCGGGTTGACCTGGCGAAGCGGTTCGAGACCGCGGCCGTCAGGATGTTGCGGCGGGGGGATGATGATACCGCTCGCGAATTATACCGGCAGGCCCTCTCCCTGGATTCCAAGCGGATGCCCCTCCAGGATTGGATCATGGTTGAGGAGCGGGTCTACGGTACCGGGAACCTGCTTATCGCCAAATCGCGCGCCTGTGCCGCGGCGGGTGACTGGGAAGGCGCCCTGAAAATGGCCGCGACTGCGGTGACCAATGATAACGCTGATGCCGAAGCCTGGAAGCAGATGGGCGTGGTCCAGTCACGCCTGCAGCATTACAACGAATCCCGTGCGGCCTTGGAAAAGGCTGTTTCCCTTAAGACGAACGACGCTGTTGCCTGCCAGGAACTGGGCTGGGTGTTGTGGTCAGTGGGTGAACGGAAAGAGGCTTGTACAGCATGGGATCGGGCCCTTGCCCTCGGGGTCAAGGAGCGGGACCGGTTTCTCAATCAGGTGCTCGGGCGCATGGCCGAGGAGGGACAGCAGGATACCGCGTTGGAGTGTCTTGCCCGATGGTTGCCCGGGACAACGCCCCTGGCGGCCGGAATGGAGTTTTTCAAGGCAGGCAGGATGAAGGCTGCTGAACCTTTTCTGGCCCGTGCCTGGGCTGGCGGGCACGACAGGGAATTTACCGGGTTTGCCCTCGCACGGGTTCGGGCTGTCAATGGCGTCTATGCGGGAACGCCGGACTATATGATGCCCTATATCACGTCTTGCCTCGCCACTGCGGCCCCGGCAGATGTGGTCGTGGCGCTGGATACCCTTCGTCTGTGTTCCGGAGTAGCCGGCGCAGGGGAAGTTCTGGATACCGCGGCTAAAGCCCTGGCGGGACGGCGGGATCAGGCCGCGGCGGTAACTGATGTCTATAGTGCCTTCGCCCGGGATGACTTGGATCGCTCTAAACTGCCCACTTCGCTTACGTTCTATGAGAAAGTCCTGGGTCGCGATCCCGACCGCCTGATCTGGCCCATTGCCTGGAACCTGGCCAATCGGATTCAGGATGTGCCGCGTGGAACAGCTCTGCTCAGCAACATCGTCGAGCGGGTGACAGTCCCTGCCGTCCGGGCCGGCGTGGAGGCGAAACTGGCGGAGGTGCGGGGTGATTTCGCGGCGGCGCGGGCGGGATATTCCGCCAGCTTGAAGACGGTCCCCGACCAGCCGGAAGTTCATGGATATCTTTTCGAGGTGTGCCTCAAGCTCGGGGACCTTGATCAGGCGCGGCAGGAGGCCGGATGGATGGAGTCGCGGGTAAACGAGGGGCAGACTCGATTGCGCGATACCCTGGCAATGATGTGGACCGAGCTGGGCGAGGATGCGAAAGCCTTGGAGCTGTGGCAATTCCTGCATCTGGCAATGCCGGATGTTCCCTTCTATGGAACGGAATTGGCGATGGCGCAATACCGGACCGGTCGGGGTGCTGAAGCCGTGGAGACCTTAAAGGACATCATCCAGAAGACCCCCTCACCACTGGCCTACGAATTACTGGCTCAGATCCTCACGGCGCTTGGGCGCCCGGCGGATGCGGTGGAGTGCGCCCGGCAGGGACTTGTATCCTATGCTTCCCCGTCGCTTCGTCGCAGCCTGGCCGAGAACGGGGAGGCGTTGGATGGCTCCAGGATGGCAACCTCGACGCTTGCGGCGGCGCAGGCCTGTATGCCTGATGAGCCGGGATCCGCCTCGATGTCCCTGCTGGTGGGGCGCTCCATGGTTGCGGCCGGCCGGGTCAAGGATGCGATGGAATGGCATGAGTCACTCTTGCAGCGCAATCCCGATTTCGCCCCGGGTTTGGTTTTCCTGCGGGATCAGGAGATCGTCATGGAACGGCCCCGCCGTGCGCTTCCTTATGCCGAAAGGCTGAGGGATACGCGTCCCTGGGATGACATGGCGGTGCGGCGTTATGCCATGACTCTGGCCGAGGCAGATGGATTCTCAAGGGCGATCCGGATCCTGGAGCCATTGGCCAGTCAGGATGAGAAGCGGGTGGCGGCAACCCTGCTTTACGATAACACCACCCCCTTTGACTATGCCGGGATGAATACGGTGAGCCAGATGGTGTCGCATGTGGCCATGCTCACAAAAGAAGGGTTTGTGTTTGTGAACACAAACCCTGCTGCCCGCCCTGCAGGCAAGTCGGTTATGATGATACTGGTGGATCCCGACAGTGCGGTTGTGGATGAACTGGATGCGGCGCTTCAAGACCGCGGGGCGTGCGCCGTCATGATGGTGAGGCCGGAGAATCTTCGCCAGTCACTACCCCGAAAACTTTCACCCAAACGGCTAGCCGAATTGAAGCGCAGCGGCCGCTGGCAGATCGGAGTCACGCTGCCGGATCTGGGGTCGGCAAAGGTCCGGGCTGATGGCGTGAAGGGGAATCCGTTGACGCACAGAATTATCGCGGGGGACACCCTTGAATCCCTGACGGACATGACGAACCGGCTGGACAAGGTGTTGTCTTCCGCAGCAGGTGCGCTGGGAACGGGTGAGCCCGGGTGGTTCTATTATCCCCGGGGAGATTACGGGCAACTTTCGTTGGATACCGACCGCACGGCCATCACGGTGTTGTCCAACCAGGTTGGACGGAGCTTTGATGTGGCGTTCTGCCGCGATGACAACGGCTTTATTTCGGTTCGGGCGGACCGGTTGCGCCTGCCGGCTAAAGCCGTGCCGGCAGCATGGGATTCCAAGGCTCTGGTTAACCATCTCAAGGAAGGGAACCCGGTTGTCCGCTCACGGCTTGAACTTGCCAAATTGTATTATTGGCATGGCCAGAGCGAGGCGGCGTCATATTGGTTCCGCAAGGCGGGTGAAGCAGGGGCCGATCCGTTCGAGGTCACCTTCAACGAGGCCGCCAATGCGGCGATGGAGGGGGATCTGCCGGTGGCATTGGCAAAGGCGCGTGCCGCGGTGAAAATGGCGCCCGAAGATGATGCGCGCCCCGCCAAGCTGCTGGAGAAGGCCCTGGATATGAGGAGGCCCACGGCATCGCTCACGGGCACGGCATGGCAGGATAATGAGGACCGGAGCTATTGGGAGGGACGGGGCGCCGCGGAAGGACCCGTCCGGGATTGGCTCAGATGGAATGCCGGGGTGAGCCGACATCATTGGGAAAAGACCGATGTGGGCTCAGAGGAAGGATCGCGGGCGGATCTGGGATTCCTGGCTTATATCGCGCCTGAGGTCTGGGTGCAGGCCGGATTGCAGGAATGGTTCATGGATGACCTGCCGGATGTGAACGGCTGGCAGGCGCGGTTGCATGTTCCCAATCACCGGTTCCACGGCAACATCGAGTTGACCAGTGAGCGGGAGATGATGGAGACCGTCGAGGCGCTCCGCAAGGGCATCACCGCCCACCGGGAGGGCATTGAGACCTATTCGCGTGTCTATGACTTCTGGGATTGTTTCCTTGATGGCGCGATCACTGAGCGCAGTGATGGCAATTCGACCTGGTGGGTGAATGGCCGGATCATTCGTCGCCTGAAGGAAACGCCCTATCTCGGCGCGGGCTATGCCGGGCGTCTCGCGGACAGCACGGATAAGGTTCCGGAGTACTGGTCGCCCGAGCAGTTGCAGCAGCACCAGGCGTATGCCGCCTGGCAGGCCACCGGGGTCAAATGGAACGGGCAGCTCAGCGGGCAGGCGGGTTATGCGAAGGAGCGGGATACAACGTGGAGATTTGTCTGGGGTGCCCGGGCCGTGGCGAGTTACAAGTTCACCCCACGCCTGAGCGCGGGGGGGGATGTGACCTATCAGGGTGGGCCCATCTACGACCGCACCACCGTTGACGCCTTCCTGAACGTTCGATGGTGACGATGAACCGCGCCTCAGGGAGCGGGCTTGTTCACTCCTGCTGACACATCATGGAGCGTATAGAAATTCATCCGCTCTGACGCGTATTTTATGAAAGCGCGAAAGTCCGACAAGCGGGTGCTATAGGC
>CAZMSS010000021.1:0-14802 GCA_964568965.1 uncultured Verrucomicrobiota bacterium
AGATTTCTGCCTGTCTCGTGGGCTCGGAGATGTGTATAAGAGACAGGATCCGGTCGGCCCGGACGATCCTCGTGAACCTGTTCCGCGGCCTTTGTTGGTGCGTGGCGGGCTGGGGGCTTGTCCTGGTGGTCGGCGGGGTCAGGATGCACTTCGGGTTGGTCTTTGCCGGGCTGATCTTTTCGGCCCTGTCATTTTACCTCATCAGCCGGTTCAACCGCTGGGCGCCGGCCCTGGTTCTCGCGGGGTTCGGGGCGCTCCTGCTGATTCTGTTTACAGTCACCGACATTCTGGTAAGGCCTGTTTTTTTCCTCTCCCCTGCTCCGGCCATGAGCAGGGAACTTCTCGCGTTATGCCCGTCCGGGACGTCGGTTGCCATGAAGGGTGTCTCGTTGAATTACGTGAGCCAGGTGCGGGTCCTGTCGGGGGGGGTGGTCAGGCCTGTTGACGTCACGGAGGGCGTCACCGCGGAGGAGATCGCCCGCTATCCGTTCCTGGTTTGCCCGCTGTCCGAGTATCAGGACCAGATTTCCGGAACGGGTGGCATTGTCGGGCGTGCGGTTGGGATCAGTGGCTGGCGACCCCGTGATTTCCTCGCGCTCGCTTCAGAGCGCCGCCGCGCTTCGGTCTGGGCAGCCCGCCGACAGGAATACGTGATCGTCAGTCGATCCTCTTGTCCCGCGCCCTCCGGGCCTTGAAAAAATCCTGCAGCATCGCCCTGCAGGGTTCTTCCAGGATGCCCTGAAGGATTTCGGGACGGTGGTTGAGCTGGGGGTGGTTGAGGATGTTAAACACCGACACGGCGCCGCCCCGTTGCGGGTCTGGCACCCCGAAGACGACCAGGGGAATGCGGGCAAGGACAATGGCCCCCGCGCACATGGGGCAGGGTTCCTTGGTGACGTAGAGGGTTGTGTCGGTAAGGCGCCAGTCTCCCACCGCCGAGGCCGCCTGGGTGATGGCGATCATCTCGGCATGGGCGGTGGGATCCTTCAGCAGTTCAGTCTGATTGTGCGCCCGCCCGATCACGGCGCCTTCCCTGACGATGATGGCACCCACCGGAACCTCATCGGCATCCGCTGAAAGCTGGGCCTCACGCAATGCCAGTTGCATGTAGCGTTCGTGGTTTTCGGCTGGCATCATCCCGTGGCCTGCCCTCCGGAAATTAAAACGCGGTCATTTCGTCGTAGAATTTGACGATATCGCTGCAGTTGCCGCTTTCCATGAACTGGATTGCCTCCCGCGGGTGGCGGTTCAGTATCCCGCTGATCATGTAGGGAATGCTGTATCCCCAGAAGAAATCCTTGTGAAGGGGCTCAATGGTTTCCTGGATGCATTGCAACAGGGGGCGGATGTGGTACTTCGGGTTATGGAGAAACCCGAGGAGCAGTTCCATCTGGCAATTCCCCGCGCCCCGTCCCAGGCCCGCCAGGCTGGCGTCCAGGTAGTTGGCGCCGCAGATGATGGCTTCAATGGTGTTGGCGTACGCCAGTTGGCAGTTGTTGTGGGTGTGGATGCCGACCTGCTGTCCGCCCGCCTTGGCAAACTTTTGAAACTTATGCATCAGGGCCCGGATTTGCTCGCTGTACAAGGTTCCGAAGCTGTCAACCAGGTAGATGATGTCCACACCCGACTGGCAGATGACTTCCAGGGCGCCGTCCAGTTCATACTCCGGAACGGTTGAAATGGCCATCAGGTTCACCGTGGTCTCGTAGCCCTTGTCGCGCGCATCCTTGATCATGTCGACGGCCATCGGGATCTGGTGGATGTAGGTGGCGACCCGGATCATATCGATGACGCTCTTGTCGCGGGGGAGGATATCGGTTTTGTAGTCGGTGCGCTCGGCATCGGCCATGACGGAGATTTTCAGGTCGCCTTTCTTGTCGCCGACAACCTCCCGGAGCACATCCTCATCGCAGAACTTCCAAAGGCCGTTTTCAGTCTGGGAAAAGATTTTTTTCGAGCCTTTGTACCCGAGCTCGATGTAGTCGACGCCAGCATTGGTGCATGTCTGGTAGACCTTCTTGACCAGGTTCACGTCGAACTTGTGCTCGTTCATCAATCCGCCATCGCGGATTGTCACGTCCATTACCTTGATTTCGGGACGGTATGAAACCCAACCCTTACTTCCAATCGCCTGTTCACTTGATGTCATAACAGCCTCTTTCTGACTAAAGGGGACGTATTGAGTCTGTTTTATGACCGTTTGTCAATCCGGTAAACTATTCCGTCAGCGTCTGGATCAAGATGTCGGGTTTACCATTGGTGAGGAACACCTTCATCTGAGCCTTGTCGAGGATCTGCTTGCGTTCTTCAACCGTGAGGTCCGTCCTGAGCATGGGGACGGTGATCTGGAATTTCCCGTTAACCACAATCCGCTTGGCCATGGTGACATAACTGGGGCGGCTGACCGTGAGGGTGTGGTCGCCTTGGTACACTTCAAGGCCGAGAATGGGGGTAGTCCCCACCAGGATGCCATCAATTTCGACCAGGGCGGGGTTGTCGGTGGAGTCGATATTGAGGGTCGCCTTGGGGCGCTGGCCGGCGCTCTGATGCCGGTTCAGGGCGGCATTCAGCTTCGGGATCGTTTTGGCGATCGCGCTTTCCATGAGGGTCAGGATATCCTCCTCGCCCAGGGTCGTCTGGACCGCCTCGGTCTGGCGGAAGGATTGCTCGGCCACACCGTCGGCCACGGCGATGACGGAGCCGTCCACCACGTCCAGGGCCCGTATTGTCACCCGCATGGAGAGTTTGGTGAGCTCGGTTTTATTGCCGCCCAGATTATACTTCTCGCGGCTTGTTGAAAAGCTCGACAGGCTGCCTCCCAGCACCGCTGTTGCGCCCAGCATTTGGCCAGCCTGAATGAAGGCCGGACGGGGATGCCCTTCCATGACTTCCCGCGGGGTCGACTGCTGTAGTTTGGCGATGAAGTCGCGCCGGTCGATCAGCGTGTAGCCTTTCTGGTCGATCAATTGTTTGGACATCAGGTCAACCCCCTTTTTTGCCAGCGTGGCGGTGTTGACGACCCCGGCAGTGGCGGCGTCGGGTTTGGAACCCGTTTCATCCTCGAAATCCAGCAGCGCTACGCGAAGGGGTGCGGCTGAAGCAAATAGGGGTATGGCGGCCAGGACGCATAGGTTGATAATGAACTGTTTCATGGGTTTAGTCCTCCTGTTTTCACGTTCTTTTTACCACAGAATTGGTTCTGAATCCAGCGCGAGGTGAATGCCAGCGGGGGGCAGCGGCGTCCCCGCAGGGTGAAACGGGTGGAGGTGTCGGTCAGGAGTCGGCGCAGGCTTTGGGCGGGCGTTCCTGGGTCAAATGGTGCTGTGGCCGTTATCCCGTAGGTGCCAATCCATTGTTCCTCGCCCGGCAGGGGCAGGGGATCAGAACCGCCGATGATCGTGTAGCCGCGCTCGCCGGCCATGCGCATCAGGCGCGGCAGCGGCCAGACGGTGGGCCTCAGGCCCGTATCGCCGATCAGGAAATCCCCGGCAGAATGGGTCTCGATTAACTTCTTCACAAGCTTCCCGCGGCCGGAAAACCATTTGCCCGGGGACCAGCTAAGAACCGGCACAGCGCCCTGCGTCCGTATGGCGTGCAGCGTTTCTTCAGCCGGAAGACCATCCGCGACGGCGACATCGCTGCCCAGGGCGAGAATCTCGAGCTTTTCGGCCGTTACGATCTGCCGACCTGCGATGAGATACCCTTTGATGATGTTACTATCCAGGATTGTCAGGCATCCTTCATCCGGTCCGGCAATCAGGCTCAGTTTGTCCACTTTAACAGGCGACCCATGCCGGAGAATATCTTTATAGAACCGGCATGACCGGCTCTCCGTCAGCAGGCCCACGGAAACATGTCCCCCTCGCTCCTGAGAAGAGAGGGGTGGGGTGAGGGGGATTCTTTCCAGGTTGCCGAGCAGGCAGTGAACCGCCTTGGCCACGTCGTATCCGGGGTAGATATGAACATGTCCGTCTATCGCAATCTGGGTGAGTGGAGCTGCCATGGGGGAAACTGTTGGAATAACTGAATCAAATCGAAGACGGCTCGGCAGGCACGCCTCGCCCTACCCGCCTGCAGCGTAGCCACTGCGGGCAGTCCGGAATACAGGAGTTTCCACAAGGGAGGGCGACGCCTCCGGCTGAGCCGGGCTTTTTCACCAGGTGACTAGATGGTCCTGTTTTTCTTGTCGCGTTTGGCCTGTTTTTTTTCGGCAGGTGTTTTCAGAGGGGCTTTTTTCGTTTCGCGCTTGGTGTCTTTGGCTTTTGACATGGCTTGTTCTCCTGTAGAGTAGACATCGGCACCATGCCGTGTCGTGCCTGACACTATAAGGCATACGGTTCCTGAAGCAATACTGATCACAACAACGGTATGAGTTGATATTTCAGAATCGTTTGCGAGATCGATGTTTTTGACATATTCTCCGGATTGAGTATTTGCTTATGGACATCATCTTAAAAGATCTGCGGATTCCGGTTGAAAAGGACGGTTTGGACGAATATGCAAGGGCCGCGTCCGGGATCCTGAAACTCCAAATATCGAGTATCCGTGTCGTCAAGATACTGAACAAGGCCTTGGATGCTGCCAGTGATCAGCAATTCTATTACCGCATTTCGTTGGTGGTAGAGGTCCCGGAAGGGTATGAAAACAGGGATGGCGTTACCCTCTATAAGGTGCCCTCCGCGAGGGTTAAATGCCCCGTAAAAGTTAAGGAGCGGCCTGTCGTCATCGGGCTGGGTCCTGCCGGCCTGTTTGCCGCCCTGGAGTTGCTGGAACATGGAATTAAACCCCTGATCTTTGAACGCGGAAAAAAGATCGAGGAGCGCGATGTCGATGTTCAGCGATTTATCAGCGAAAGAATACTGGATCCGGAATCCAATATACAGTTTGGTGAAGGTGGCGCCGGTTCCTACTCGGATGGCAAACTGTTTTCACGGACCAACAATTCAGTCCATGCCAATCGCGTGTTGGATGTCTTTATCAAGTTCGGAGCCCCGGAGGCAATCGGGTACATCAGTAAGCCGCATCTGGGGACTGATGTTTTGTGCAGGATTGTCCGCAACATGAGGTCCCACATCCTTGAAAACGGGGGAGAGATTCATTATTCCACGAAAATGACCGATCTGATCGTCTCGGACGGGCAAGTGTCAGGCGTCGTGGTCAACGGGGGGGGAGAAGTTCGTTGTTCAAGCATCTATCTCGCGATGGGGCATTCTGCGCGAGACACCTTCACGATGCTGCATGGGAAGGGTGTCGCGATGGAGCAGAAGCCGATATCGGTCGGTGTCCGTATCGAGCATCCGGTTGAAATCATAAACCGCATCAGGTACGGCGAGAAATATGAGGCCTTTCCCGGTATCGGGGCTGCCACCTATTCCTTCAACAACACCAATCGAAGGACAGGGCGGGGGGTCTCTGCATTCTGCATGTGCCCGGGCGGTGAGATTGTGAATGCTTCATCGGAAAACGGCATGCTGGTGTTGAACGGTATGAGTTACTCCGGCAGGGCCTCGCAGTTCTCGAACTCAGCGCTGGTGGTGCGCTGCCATACGGATGACTACAGGTCCACGCATCCCCTGGCAGGTATCGCTTTTCAGCGGGAGATTGAGCGAAGGGCGTTTGAGGCGGCGGGGAGGGGGTGGAAAGCTCCTGCGCAGAATCTGGTGGATTACCTTGGCGGGCGTGTTTCTACAGCAATGAACGCAAATTCTTTCACGATGGGGACGGCTTCTGTAGACCTGAATTTCATACTCCCGAAATTTGTGGGAGATGAACTTTCCAATGCATTTGACGCGTGGAAGGGGGATTATCCATTATTCGTCTCCGAGCATGCGATATTACTGGCCGCCGAAACAAGAACCTCATCCCCGGTGAGAATAAAACGCGATGCAGGCTTTCAGTCAGTCACGGTGAAGAATCTCTATCCGATCGGTGAAGGGGCCGGGTATTCCGGGGGCATTACAAGCTCGGCGATCGATGCGATCAAGGCTGTTGAAAGCAGCCTGTCCACCCTCTAAAGGCCCCAGGCTCTAGCGACGCGGGTGGTGAATCTCGATTTTTCGATGCGATTCAATGGCCGGATTAATAGGCAAGGCGGGGCTTTGAATGGGTGTTGCTGGTGGCTCTGGCGCGGGACCTGGCTTGCATGAACGACTGCATTTGTGCCCAATCCAGCATCTTCTGAACCAGACGGCTATCTATGTTCTCGAACGCCATGTTGAGGAAAAACTGTCCGGATAATGAGCCCTTCTGGCGCATATTCTTGATGCGGCCCTCGTATACCACTGAGCCGCTGGGTTCAAACGGAGGGTGTTCCCATATCAATGATACCTGTGTTCCGGACGGAATGGCGATAGCAGCCCAAAGACCAAGTCCACCGAAGGATACATCCGCGACTTTGACAGGGATCGGGCCTGTCGGTGACTCCACCACCTCCAGCACAGCAGACAGGTTGACTTGCAGTCTTCGGAATTTTCGTTTGTCGTCTTGCATGATGAGCTCTTAAGGGTTGGCGAGGTCAGCGATGACAGGCTCGAGATTGCTTACTACATAGGTGTAGGGTTCAAAGTTGATGTGTTCCGGCAAATCCCGGGAATCATGGTAATAGCGATAGCGGAAAGGGGCTGTGTCGGTGATTTCGATGGCGGCATACCCATATTGCCAGAAACTCCAGTGATCGGACCAGCCAACCCCGCTGATGGCGGCCGGGAGGGCGGCCCCCTGGGATGGGAACCGGGCATGCTTGCGGAAGGAGGCCACCGCATCGTGGACCAGCCAGCCTGATGCTGTATTGCCGATGAAGCCGATGAAGTTCCCAGTCCGGGGATAGATCCATTCGAGGATCTTTGTCGGATAATGCTGGCTTTGCGGTTGGTCTGTATAGCAGCCGATGGTCTCGAGACTCAGCATGGCGGTAATGTTTTCACGGTGTGCCCGGCATTCGGCAGCATAGGCCATGGAGCCCATGTCCCGGGTCCAGAAAAACGGGGGTTCCTCATTCGCGAACGCGACAAATCGCAAGGTTCGCGCGCAAGGTCGTCCTGCGAAAATACGCGCAAGCTCAAGTGTCGCGGCCACCCCGGAGGCATTGTCATTCGCGCCGGGCGTCCCCATGGCGGTATCGTAGTGGGCGCCGATGACGACGATTTCCTCGGGGACTTTACTGCCCTTGATTTCAACGGCTATGTTTTCGCACGGCTTCCCCCCCAGCGACCGGTGCCCAGGGTGGAACGCCTGACGGCTGACAGCATAGCCCGCATTGGAGAAAGCGTTGGCAATGTACTCGGCTGCCGCCTGGTTCTGGCGATAGTGGGTTGCGGCACTCCGGTCCCCGATGTCGACAGCGAGGTGTTCGATATGGGTTCTCAGCCTTTCCCCGAGTTGCGTCTGTTCCGGCGTGAGGGGTGGCATCGGTCCCTCATAAGTTTGGCCGGGCATGCGCACAAGGCACCAGCGGGGCGCCGCCACCATCAGGATGCCGATCAGGATTACGGGGGCCATCCCGGCGGCCAGGGCGCCAAGACCCCAGCGGAAATCGGACGGGGACTGGTTCCTGCTCCTCCATATGGCGAGCAACGCCCGCGGAATGGCGAACAGGGAAAGGAGAATCCAGGCGCCGCCCAGAATGAAGGAGGCGAGCCCCAGAATAAGACGGATAATTACCACCGGGCCCGCAAGCCGAAATGAAATGGCGCCGTGGATCACGGTTACCGTGACAAATATAACCAGCAGGCTCGACAGAATGAGGACGATACGCTTCATGGTTGAATGGCCTGTTTTACCCATGAGTAGAGTTCAGTAACGATCTTCCTGAATGAGTCCCGGGAATGGCATGCTTGGGCAAGCTCCCGCGCATTGGCCGCCAATGTGCCTCGAAGGGCGCTATCCAATGCCAGTTTCTTCATGGCCTGCGCAAAACTCCCGGGATCCGGTGCGGCAAGCATCGCCACCCCGGGAACGAGAACCTGGGTGTGGGTCGGCAGGTCGGTGGCGAGAATGGCTTTCCCTGACGCCAGGTAGGAATAGATCTTCATGGGCGTATTATTGCCTTTGATGCGGGGGGATAGCAGGATGTCGGCGGCCTCAAAAAGTGCCGCCATCCGGCTGATGGGTTGGGGGCCCAGGAAAAGCGTGGCGTCGGTGATTCCAAGGAGGGCGGCCTTTTTCCCGTATTTCCGGATGTCCGGCTCCTTGCCCCCCGCGATGACCAGGCGGGCCTGGCATCCGGATTTCAGGAAATCCGCAAAACTGTCCAGCATGAGATCGGCGCCCTGGTATGACTCGAGGTTGCCGATATACATGAAGCAAAGGGCATCATCATGGGGAATCAGCTGGCGGACCGCTTCCCGGTCCTCTTTTGAGGAGGGTGACAACAGTGAGATGTCGCGCAACAGGACAATCTGACGGGCGCCGTCCCCCGTCGCGATCCGGGCGAGTGCGTCACAGACAGGCACCACTGCCAGGGCGCCCCGGATTGCGGCACGCTCAATCCGGGTCATGAGCGGCAGGATGAAGCCCAGAAAGGGAAACTTCTCAGCCACCTGACGGGCCAGCGATGAATCCATGTCGTAAAGAAAGGGAATACCCAGGCGCCGCCGGATGAGCATGGCCATGTAGACTGACTCCTCGACGGCATGCACCAGATCATAGGAATTCTGCCGCGCCAGGGATAGCGCTCTGGGGGTCATGTACAGGTCGCAGAGTATTTTTTTGAGTGACGGTCCCGGGGGGACATTTCGCGCGAAGGGGGGGCGACGGATACGATGGATCGTCACGCCGGGATAGGTCACGTCGGTGCCTTCATGATAGGTCAGGACATCCACGGTGTGTCCCAGTTCCGAAAGCATCTGCAGTAGCAGGTTGACCGCGATCGGGGTGCCGCGTTCCTGGTAGAAGGGATGGGGTGCAAGCAGGAGGATCTTCATTTCAAGTTCACCCCGGCCAGCCGATGGAATATGTACAAATTCGTTTCATTCAATTGTCCGCTTCAGGCGTTGAAGTAAAACAAAGATGCAGATAATCCACAACCCTCATCTCGTCGAACATCGAACATTCAACAGTCAACATTGAACCGGGCTTCGCTCCTTGCGTTCGACGTTGAATGTTCATTGTTGACTGTTCGATGTTCGATTTCCCGCCTCTCCCCCCGCCTCGTCCTTGACTCCGATAGGTTCTTGCCATAACTTTGAAAGCTTATGAGCAGTGTGCTTGAAAAAGTGAATGAGCCGGCGGATCTCAAGGGGCTTACGCAAGAGGAACTGACCCGGCTTTCCGGTGAAATCAGAACGCTGATGATCGAAACAATCAGCAAAACCGGCGGTCACTTGGCCTCCAATCTCGGCATGGTCGAGCTGACGGTGGCGTTGTTACGGGTGTTCAATCCTCCGGAGGACAAGATACTCTTTGATGTGAGCCATCAGGCCTACTCGTACAAGATCCTGACGGGGCGCAAGGACCGGTTCTCCACCCTTCGCCAGTACGGGGGGATCTCGGGTTTCCTGAGCCGTAAGGAAAGCCCTTATGATGCCTTCGGGGCCGGTCACTCCGGCACGGCCCTTTCGGCGGCTCTGGGCATGGCGGCGGCACGGGACCAGAAGGGGGGGGGCGAGCATATTGTGGCCGTTGTGGGCGATGCCTCGTTGGCCTGCGGTGTGTCATTCGAAGCCCTCAATAATGTCGAAAGCTCGGCGAAACGCCTGATCGTTATCCTGAATGACAACGAGATGTCCATTTCCGCGAATGTCGGCGCGGTCTCAAAATATCTGGGAGAACTGCTGGCTAGTCCCCGCTATAACCGATGGAAACACTCGATTGAGGGCGTACTCAAGCGGATGTCGGGCCAATCGAGCACATTACGCCGTATGTACTATCGCATCGAGGAGTCGGTAAAGAACCTCTTCCTGCATAGTGTCATGTTCGAGGAGTTCGGGTTCCGGTATATCGGGCCGATAGACGGCCACGATATTCCCCGGCTCATCGCCGCCTTGGAAATTGCCCGGGATGACGCCGGTCCGATTCTTCTGCATGTTTCCACCCAGAAGGGGCGGGGTTACGACTATGCCGAGAAGTGTCCGGAAAGCTGGCACGGCACGGGCGCGTTTGATATCGAGTCCGGACAGGCCGCCGCGAAGTCTGCGGCCCCTTCCTACTCGCATGTATTCGGCAGCACACTGGAGCGGCTGGCAGCCCGGGATCCGTCCATCGTGGCTATCACGGCGGCTATGCAGAGCGGGACGGGGTTGTCGTCCTTCGCTGCGCGTTTTCCGACGCGGTTCTTCGATGTGGGGATCTCGGAGGAGCATGCCGTGGTGTTCGCCGCCGGCCTTGCCTCGCAGGGCATGAGCCCGGTATTTGCGGTTTATTCAACCTTTGCCCAACGGGCGATGGATTATATCGTGCATGATGTGTGCCTCCAGAATCTCCCGGTCGTGATCTGCCTGGACCGGGCGGGGATCGTGGGGGATGACGGTCCGACCCATCACGGTGTCTTTGACATGGCGATGATGCGCAGTTTCCCGAACCTGACCATCATGCAACCGGCGGACGGCGCCGAGCTGGCCCACATGCTTTATTCCGCCTTGCGGTGGAAGCGCCCTGTGGTTATCCGCTACCCGCGTGGATCCTGCGCAGGGTATGTGTCGCCGGAGCAGTTTGAGGAAGTTCCCCGAGGGCGCGCGCAAGTGCTGCGGGAGGGCTGGGAGATTCAAATCTGGGCTTTGGGAGATATGCTTCCGCTGGCTATCGCTGCCGCAGATCGTCTGGTCACCAAGGGATACTCGGCCGGTGTCATCAACGGCAGGTTCGTGGCTCCCCTCGACCGGGAGCTGATCCGTTCCCAAGGTAAACTGGCCCGTGCGTTTGTGACGATTGAGAATGGCGTGGCTTCCGGAGGGTTTGGGACGGCGATTGCGGAAGCGCTTTTGGACGAGGGCTATCAGGGACGGGTTATCCGGACCGGTTGGCCGGATGAGTTCGTTCCCTATGGTGCCCCCTCCATCCTGATGGAGAAATTCGGCCTGACTCCCGATGCCATCGCCGCCCGGGTGGTGAACGCACTCACGGGGTGACATTATGCTCGAAAGCCAGGTCGTATTCCTCAAGATAGCCGTCATGTTCATGGTGATGGTGGCGGGGTGGTGGGCTTCCCGACGGGAGTACATGACCCCCGCGTTGACGAAGGCCTTGAGCCTCCTGGTTGTCCAGTTGACTTTTCCCTGCCTGATTATCGTTCAAATGATGGGGACGGTGAACCCTGCTGCCTTAAGTCGTGGCTGGTGGATCCCTTTATTTGCTGTGTTTAGCATCGTTCTGGCCGCCGGGGTGGGGCGCATGATGGGCCCTTTTTTCAGGATAGATTCCGCGAGTCGACGCTCCTTTACTTTTCTGGTGGCGATTCCCAACTGGGTATTCCTGCCGCTTCCGATCGCCGAGGCCCTTTATGGTGCCGATGGCATCAGGTTTGTGCTTCTCTATAATTTTGGAGCCCAGATTGTGCTGTGGTCATTCGGTATCCGCCTCCTGCAGGGCGGAAAACCCGGCATATCGGTGTTTCGCACGCTTCTGGGGAATGTCGGGATATGGGCTACCCTGGGCGGTTCTGCCCTGGCTTTGTTGTGGCCGGGTGCGGCGACTCTGGGGCATTCAGGGCGGGTAACCGGCTTGTGGCTTTTCGGGGACGGCCTCTTCGGAGCCTTGAAGATGCTCGGCGACTTGACGATACCTTTGTCCCTGCTGGCGACCGGGGCCCAGCTCGGCACCATGGTCAAGGCCAGTGACATTCGCCCGGTTGCTGGTCGCGCCGGCACTCACGATGCTGCTCCTGAAGGGGGGCATGATGCTGGCGGGGGTAAGCCTCACCGAGGCGGAGTTCATCACGGCCGTGATTATTGTCGCCATGCCGGTGGCCATCAGTTGCACGATTTTCGCCGAACGGTTCAGTGGGAACGTGGCATTAAGCGCCAGTTCCATCTTCTGCACGACCCTGATCAGCCTCGTGACCGTCCCCGCCGCCGTCTTCTTCAGCCATTTTCTGCTTTAGAGCAGGTTGTTGAATACGGTCACGCCGTCCACCACCTTGAGAGAGTGAACCGCGAATTTTTTGGCCAGGGCCGGAACGCTGCGGGGATACGCCAGCGCCACGGCCTCCTGGAGTGGCTTGACGCTCTTGGAAGCAACCAGTGCGCCCGCTGCCCCCTTGTCACCCCCGCCGAGCATCCGCTCGCCATAGACGCCGGGAACTGTGCGGGCGATGTCGCACATGGTCTCAAGCTCGGGGCCGGAGATTTTGTACTGATCGCGCAAGCCGATTCCATCCTCGCGGAAAATCGCGCCGACTGTTTCGATGTCCCCGTCACGCCAGGCCTTGAGCATCTTGTAGAAGCGCTTCTGGGCTCCGTAGATGTAAGTCAGGCGGTCGCAGTGCTCGGGATGGCTCTTGCCGAAGGCGGCTAGAACCTTCTGGTAAAGTTTGTCGTCACGCACGTCGGCCAGCATTTTGAAGCCGAATTTCTTTCCGGCCAATGCGGCGAATTCGTCGCATTCCGACCGGCGGAGCCGGTAGGTGGATTTCTCCAGACCCGGCCGCACGGTGGCGGTGTCGAGGCTTACGATGCGGAAGTCCGGCGCGCCTTTTCCCAGCGGGATGTACTTGATGGCGCGGTTTTTGGGGTCGTAATGCGTTCCCATTCCGGCCTTGGCGAAGTAGATCATGATCTGGTCAAGCTGGCCGCAGGGGGATCCGATGTACTCATTCTCGACGGCCTGGGCCAGGTCAATGATCTGCATCGGGTCCTTGCCCAGCTTGATCCCGTTGACTTCCATCATGGTCAGCAGCAGGTTTAGCGTGAGGGATGCGGACCGCGACATCCCGCCGCCGGGGATATTGCCGATGAGGACGGCGTCAAACCCTGCCTTCAGTTCAAACCCCGCCTTGCGGAGGATGTGGTCGCACCCGTAGGCGAAGCGTGCCCAGGTGTCGGTGATTGACTTGTGGCGGGGCGGAGGGATCTTGCCGGAACGGAATTCGACGACTCCATCGCCGGGAAAATTGTCGCTGTAAAGCCTGAACCGGTCTGTTCCGTTGGGCTTGTAGGCCATCCAGATGAACCGGTCGGTTCCCACACCGAACAACTCGGTGCCGTTGTAATCGCCATGCTCCACTCCCAGACAGAAGCGCGAGGAGGTGCGACGGATCGTGCCTCCCTTGATGTTCAGGCGTTTTTGTTTGGCAATCCGGACCAGGTCGTTCCGGATAGTCAGGTCGGTGTCGGAGGCTTTCATGTGATTGTTCACGTTCCTTGTCAGCATGGCTTGTTATGAATAAGAGCCGGAAATTAGCAAAAGAAAGGTGATGGCGAAATCATTATTTGTGTCACTTGTTGGCCGGGCACGGCTGGTGTAAACTTTGCGGCGTGATTACGTTATCCGACAAGGTGCGGCGCAAGCTTCAGGAACTTCCCGATAAGCCGGGATGTTACATGATGCGCGACCGCCGCGGGAAAATCATCTATATCGGCAAGGCGCTCTCCCTGCGGAAGCGCGTGCAGTCCTATTTCCGGACCGGAACCTGGGTCAAGGCCGATCCCAAGTTGCGCGGGTTGATCCGCAGCGTGGACGATTTCGACATCCTGGTGACCCGCAATGAGGCCGAGGCCCTGTTGACCGAGGGACAGTTGATCAAGGACTACAAGCCCCGCTATAATGTGGACCTGAGGGATGATAAACGTTTCCTCATGCTTAAGATCAGCCTTTCCGAGCCCTGGCCCCAGTTCAAGGCCGTTCGCCTCCGGAAAGACGATGGCGCCATCTATCTGGGGCCTTACGTTAATTCCGTGGCCACGCGCGCCGCCATGGATTTTGTCGAAAAGACCTTTGGCCTCCGTAAGTGCAGGCCCCTTAGCCCGGGCTCCGAGGATCACCGGCACTGCATTAATGATATCGTACGCTTCTGCTCCGCGCCCTGCGTCGGCCGCATATCGCGCCCGGAGTATATGCAGCGCGTGGAGTCGGCCTGTGCTTTTCTCAGGGGAGAGACCCCGGCCTTGTTGCAGGGGGTCCGGCAACGCATGGAGGAGGCCGCCGCGGCTCACCGTTTCGAGGAGGCTGCCGCCTTGCGTGACACCTGGCTGATGCTGCGGGAAATCTGCACTCAACGCGCCCGTGTATTGTCGACGCCTGAAATGAAAGTGGAGGATGCCCGGACCGGGATTGAGGAGCTCCGGCAGGCGCTGGGGCTTGCCCGGCCCCTGAAGCTGATCGAGTGCTACGACATTTCAAATATTTCGGGAACCCATTCGGTGGCAAGCCTGGTGTGCGCCGTGGATGGCATGCCGGCTCCCTCCCGTTACCGGCATTTCAGGATCAAGACGGTGCACCAGTCGGATGACCCCTCGATGATGGCCGAGGTGATTCACCGGCGCTTTGAACGGCTGCGCAACGAGGGCGGGGTGTCGCCTGACCTGTTGATTGTGGATGGCGGACTGCCCCAGTTAAATGCTGCCCTGGCTGAAATCAACGCCCTGGGGTATTCGAGCATCCCTGTCATCGGACTGGCGAAACGCTTCGAGGAGATCCATGCGCCCGGGCGTGAGGTTCCGTTGCGGTTGCCTGCCGATTCCAAGGCGCTGTATGTGCTTCAGCGTGCCCGTGACGAGGCCCACCGTTTTGCCCTGGCCTATCACCGGCGGCTGCGGGCGCGCCGCCTTCGTGAATCGGTGATTGATGAGATTCCCGGGATGGGCGATAAACGCAAGGCGGCCCTGCTGACGCATTTCGGGTCGGTGCGCCGCCTCCAACGGGCCAGCGAGG
>CAZMSS010000021.1:14902-16622 GCA_964568965.1 uncultured Verrucomicrobiota bacterium
CCGCCCTCATCATCCCGTCCGCTGATCCGCACCAGAGCGAATACGTCGCACCACGTTGGCAGGCACGGAAATGGATTTCCGGATTTACCGGGTCCGCCGGCACCCTCGTGATCACGGCTGGAACGGTGGCCCTGTGGGTCGATGGACGGTATTTCATCCAAGCCGAACAGGAGCTCAAGGGGAGTGGAATTCGATATTTCAAGAGCCGTGAACCCGGTGTTCCCACCGTTAACGAATGGATTGCGGGTCATTTGAAAACCGGACAGACCGTGGCGTTCGACGGTAAGCTGTTCTCAATTGAGGCCATCCGGGAAATGGAAAGTGCCTTTGCCCCGAAAAAGCTCAGGCTGCGGGGGCGGGAGGATCTTGTGGACCTGATCTGGAAGGATCGCCCGGTGTTGCCCTGCGCACCGGCGATCGATTTCCCGGTCAAATATGCCGGGATGAGCCGTTCCCGGAAACTGAAGGTTGTTCGTGCCCGCCTGGAGGAAAAGAGGGCGGACGCCCTCCTGTTGGCCTCGCTTGATGACATTGCCTGGCTGTTCAACATCCGTGGCAATGACATTGCGAATTCCCCCGTGGTGCTGGCCTATGCCCTTGTGGGACTGAAGAGCGCGACACTCTTCGCAGATCCCGGGAAATTTCCGGCATCCCTGCAAAGGCAGCTTGCCGCTGCCGGTATTGCGCTATTCCCCTATGAGGCTATTGCCAGTCGCCTGAAGTCCTTAACGTCCCTGAAGTCGCTCTGTCTCAATCCCCGCAGGATCAGCCAGTGGCTGGCCGATGCGTTGCCCAAAACCATGCGTCGTATTGAGGAAACCACGGATATTACAAGCGACTTGAAGGCGGTGAAGAACCCTGTGGAGCAGGGGCATTTTCGACAGGCCGCCCTTGTTGACGGGGTCGCCCTGGTGCGGTTCATGGCCTGGTTGGACCGTGCGCTCAAGGCCGGGGATAGGGTCACGGAGTACTCCGCTGGCGAGAAGCTCGCCGCTTTGCGGCGTGAGGCTCCGGAGTGCCGCGGCGATAGCTTTGCGGCGATTTGCGGGTATGGGGCGAATGGGGCCATCAATCATTATAAGGCCGACGCCACCCACGCCAGGAAGCTGGGGCCGGCCGGTTTGTTTCTGGTCGATTCCGGCGGCCAATACTTTGGGGGGACATTGGACACGACCCGGACGATGGCTCTCGGGCCGGTCTCGCATGAGGCCCGCATCAATTATACGCGTGTATTAAAGGGGCTCATGGCGTTGAGCCGTGCCCGTTTTCCCATGGGCACGACGGGGACTCATCTGGACACTCTGGCCCGGGCTCCGCTGTGGGCAGAGGGACTTAATTACCGGCACGGGAGCGGGCATGGCGTGGGGTCCTACTTGAATGTGCATGAGGGGCCGCATGGGTTTACCCAGGCCTGGAGTCCTTGCCCTTTAATAGCCGGGATGGTGGTGACTATTGAACCCGGGTTTTATTCGCCCGGCCAGTACGGGATCCGTATCGAGAACATGGTGCTGGTGATGCCGGACAGGGTCACCGATTACGGTGAGTTTATGCGGTTTGAAACCCTCACGGTGTGTCCTATTGACACCGTGCCAATCGTGGCGTCGCTTTTGACCCCCGATGAGCGGGACTGGCTGAATGATTACCACCGCAATGTGTGGAAACGGATGTCTCCCCTGCTGGAGAAGGCCGACCGTGCGTGGCTGAAACAAAAAACCACCCC
>CAZMSS010000021.1:16722-22579 GCA_964568965.1 uncultured Verrucomicrobiota bacterium
ACGCAGCGGAAACCGATGGCGGGGCGACCATCAGCGGTGCATCCACGCTTCATGTTCGGGTTGGCCCCATTTCCGCGGGTTGTGGTTTTCAGTTCGGCGTCCTCGCTGAGATATGAGCCACCCCGGAAAACATGGCCGGGCGCATTGGTGCTGATAACCGGGTTTCTCTGATTCATAGTGCAATAGCCGATTGGATCAAAGCTGTCCTGAACCCACTCGGCGGCATTGCCCGCCATGTGCATGAGCCCGAAGGGGCTGACTACAGGGTCGCTCTCGAGAAATAGGCCGCCTGTGGCTTCACGAGCTACACTCTGGTCGACATCCCAGGTTTCCTCCGGGAGAATACGGGGTGGGCGTGGTTCCTCGCGTTTGCAGGAAAAGCGGCGCGCGGGAGGCGGGGGATCTCGACGATCCATCTCGGCGGCGAGGAATCTGCGTCCTGACGGATTATTGACCAGGGTTTCTGAGGGAGTCGCAGCGCCCCAGGGGTAGGTTCGGGCGTCCGTGCCGCGGGCGGCGAGTTCCCACTCCGCCTCCGTGGGCAGGCGCTTGCCTTTCCACTTGGCATAGGCGTAGGCATCAAACCAGTCCACGCCAACAACCGGCTGGCGATCCCGGCTCAAGAAGGGTGTTTTCCATCCCTGGGCCTGGTGATCCTTCAACGGCGGGGCATCAGGATGCTCCACGCTGAAGTCCTGGGTTGATCGGACATGATCCACAAATTTCCTGTAGTCCTCGTTTGAGACCTCGTGCCGGTCAATCCAGTAGGGCTTCACATAGATAAGGCGCATGGGAAAGTCCGGGTCGGCCGGGGCGGCATTCTCGCGGCCTATCAGAAAGTATCCGCCGGGGATAAAGGCCATATTGGTGTCGGTGTTGGCCGGTGCCTTGAGTTCAGCCGGATCCCGGCCAGCCAGATATGCCTGGAGGATCCTTTTCTCCATTTCCAGAAGGATATTGAAATCCATGCCGGTAAATTCGCCTTCTCCGCCCAGCACCGGATTTGAGGCATTGGCCCGGTTCCGGGTCACCCGCGCAACCCAGAACTGCAGGAATGTATCCATTTCAGAGGCTGCCTGGTCAAAATCCTTCTCCTTGAGCAGTAGGGGAATGCGTTCCGACATCAGGGACGGCAGTCGGCGGGCGATGGCTTTCCGCTCCGTCAGGATGCGGTCAAAATTCTGGCGGGCAAGCGGAATTTGGGAATAGTTTGCATTCTCAATGCCGGGGTACTGTTTCTGAGCTTTCACGAGGATGCGTGAGAGCGTGTTGTATTGGGTTATGGAAGCCTTGATAGGGGGCATCCACTCGCCATCCAGCTTCATGAGGCCTTTCAGTATTTTCTTCTGTTCCTCCGCAAATGCGGTCTTGCGCTCGGTAATCCAGACCGCCTCTTTGCTCCGTGGCCACGTGGTCAGAAATTCATCAAACAGGAGGAGCCCCCGTGCATAGGCGGCCGCGGTCAGATTCGTCTTGGGGGACAGTTCCAAGGGTTTGAGGCTATTCGCGAAAATGGCCTCCAGATTCTCCGGATGGATCTCGAGCACATCGGATTTCAGATAGCGCTGCCGGCTGACAATTGTTCCGATGGTTGTTTTGACGGTGATTTTGTTGGTTACCCCGGGTTCCTCGGGAAGGATTTCGCCCTGAATGGTGCTGCCGGATTTCATCTTGAGCGAGGCTGATTGGGGGGGAAGTAGTTCGAGGGCGGTCGGTGAAAGGTCGGATCGCGTGACCGCACCGTATGAGATGCCTGTGATAACGATAAACCCGCTCAGTAACAACATCATGCGCATGATTCGTCTCCCATGGTTTGTGCGATCATATGATCTCCCGAAACGAATGTCAGCATCCGTATATTCAGTCTGGACGGGTGGGGTGGGGGCTGATATAGGAGAGTGCCATGACGAAGACGCTAAGAGAACTGGCCCAGGAAAGGGAGGAAAAAATTCTGGATCACCCGCTGGCCACGCCCAGTTCGGCTAGCCGGGGCCGTGAACGCGCGGAATCGGAGGACCCCATCCGGCTCTGCTTCCAGCGGGATGCCCACCGTATCCTCCATTGCACGGCTTTCCGCAGGTTGCGCTACAAGACCCAGGTGATCTTCTCGCCTGAAAGCGATCATGTGTCCACCCGGGTCGACCATTCACTCTATATGGCCTCCATCGCCCAGACCGTGGCCCGTGCCCTGGGCCTGAACCAGGATCTGGCATACGCCATCGCCCTGGGGCATGATCTCGGTCATGGCCCTTTCGGGCATGCCGGTGAGACTGTCCTGGACAAGCTTTGGAAGCGCAATGACGCCGCCCAGTCGTTCGCCCATGAACTCCACAGCCTGCGGGTTGTGGATCAGCTCGCCTTCCGCCCCTCCACGGAGGAACGGGGACTGAACCTCACCTATGAAGTACGTGACGGCATTGTCTGTCACTGTGGCGAGAGTACGGAGCAGTCACTGACTCCGCGGGCAAAACCCGGCCCTGCCCTTGATAAGATTCGCCGCCGCGGGGTGGTGCCCCTCACGATGGAAGGTTGTGTCGTCAGGCTGGCGGACCGGATCGCCTATTCGGGGCGGGATTACGAGGACGCCCTGAGCGTGTTCGGCAAGATGCCGCCCCTTCCCAAGGCCGTGATCAAGGTCCTGGGCGAGGATAACCGGACGATCATCAATAACCTGGTGACCGACATGATTCGGACCAATCTCGAAACTCCGGACAGGATCGGGTTCTCGGATGATGTGTTTGACGCCTTCAGGCAGCTCTATGCCTATAACTGCAAGAATATCTATTTCCATCCGTTGCTGAATGAATATGCGGTTCGCGCTGAGAATATGCTAACCACCATTTTCGACTTCGAGCAGCGGGAGCTCTCATCACGCCGCCAGAACCAGTGGGGTGTTGTGATGGAGAAGGATCCGCTCGCCGTCCGGGAGCTTCATCACTTCATCGAGAAGATGTACGGGAAGCGCGACCGGCCGTCCCTGTCCCAGATCGTGATTGACCATATGTCACTGATGACCGACCGTTACGCCCGTAACTTCTTCCAGGAAATCTTCCTTCCCAAACCGGTTGGGTAAGGTCATGCATTCATGTATTCATTGTCATCTCGAAGTATCCCGGGATAAGCCCGCTGGCAAGGTGTGCTACAGGCTACCCAAAGGTATTGCGCTGGATCAGCCGGTTGACGGGACGGTGGTCGAGATCGTGTCGTGAGAGAATCAAGCAATCCGACGTGAAAAACCTCTTGCTTAACGCGTTAAGCAAGAGATTTGAGGCGACGCACATCACTTTGCCGGATCACCCCTGAGGTTGCCGTCAGGGCATTTGCGGCGCCACAGACGACGCCCAGGGTCAGGGCATTCTGGAGGTTCCTTCCCTGTGATAAAGCTACGGCGATACCCGCCATCATGGAGTCGCCTGAGCCTATGGGATTAACGACTTCGATGGTTGGCGGGGTTGTCTGCCACGAGGTCGTGCCGTCAAATGCAAGGGATGCCTTGGCGCCCTGGGAGATAACAACCCTTCTGGCCCCGAGTCTCATCAGTTCACGCACACCGCTGGCAATATTCTTTTTGCCGGTGGCCTCGGCCAGTTCGGTCCGGTTGATTTTGACCAGGCTGGGCTGTTCCCCCGCCACCTGGATCAGCTGGGCGCGCTGGGCGTCAACCAGCACGGGGATATCGCACCGGTTCGCCAGTCGCGCCAGTTGGGCGTAGAAATCGTCGCCACACCCCCTTGGCACCGTGCCGCTCAAGACGACCATGGAGGCCTGACGGAGGGCTTTTGCATAGGCGGATAGCACAGCCTTGACTTCGAGGGGACTCAAGGCGGGTGATTCCTCGACAATTTCGGTGATGAGCGGGGTATCGGTGTGGCCAACCAATGTCTGGCATATCCGTGTCTCCCCGCTGATGGGGACAATGGTGGCGGGGACGCCGTCTGACTTCAGTGCCTGCCGGAACAACTCACCCCGGGCGCCACCTGCCGTGGTCAAGACCCTGGCTTTTGCGCCCAGCAAGGTCGCTACCCGTGCCACATTCACGCCTTTTCCCGAGGCGGTTTCAAGAACGCGGGTCGCGCGGTTGACTTCACCAGGATGAAACCCGTTGAAGAGCAGGGTGCGTTGCCAGACTGAGGATAACCCGACGACCAGAATCATGATGCCACTCCTGTCAGTATTGGTATTCACTCCCGCCGATGAATTCGCGCAGGAGCGAATTGCCGGGGACTATCCGGTCGTCCGCGACAGCCTCAATGGGGGCCAGGAGATCGTGGACCCGCTTGGCGCGGACAAAGGCGTCCTGCCGGTTCGGGTCCTGGTGGAACCGTTCCATCGCTTCAGGAATATAATCCCAGAGTCTGGCCTTAAGAACGGGGAGTTCGTAGGGCAGGGCGGTGTTCAGTACAAAGTCGGCATGGGCAATGAACGGGATGATGTATTTAAGCTCGCTGCGCCGGACATAGTGCCAGTGGGTGAGCGTGCCCATGGGTTGGAGATTGCGGTGATCCTTGTCGCGGATCATGCGCCGCAGGAGGCGGTTGTCGGCCCAGCGCATGAACGTTCCGTCGGCTGCCCGAAGTTGGCCCAGGGTCTCGACATACAGCCGGTACTTGTGGGTGGCGGGAACGGCCCGGGTCATGTCGTCGTAGAGCCCATGCAGGCTGTCGAGCAGGAGGATTTCATTATCCGCCAGGCGCATCTCGTTGACGGCCAGGGTACGGACTCCGGTCTTGAAGTTATAGAAGGGGGTCTTGATGGTTTTCCCGGCCAGCAGGTCGGCCAGATGGTTGTTGATCAGTTCCAGGTCAAGGGACTGGGGACTTTCGTAGTCATAATCCCCGAACTCGTCCCTGGGGTGTTTCACAAGGTCGAAGAAGTAGTTGTCGATGTTGATGGCCTTGAGACTCAGGCCGACGGCCCTGAGCGCCTCACCAATCTTGATGGTGGTGGTCGTCTTGCCGGAGGAGGAGGGGCCGGCGATAATGACCAGCCGCAGATCCTTTGACCGGGAAAGCATGGCATCTGCGGCAAGCCGGGCTTCGGCGGCAAAGCGGTCCTCGGCGGCCCTGACCAGGTCAATGAGGCGCCCCCTGCGGATCTGGTCGTTCAGGGCTTCTACGCTTTCGCAGTGATGGGCCATGTTCCACAGGAGAATCTCGTAGATTTTCTTGTAGGGGATATTGTCGGTGACTTCAAACGAGTACGCCTTCGTGGCCCGCAGCATGGCCCGTTCCCGCCGGTAGGCGATGTAATTCCGGGCCAGTTTGGTCTGCCGGTTCTCGATCAGGACCCGCTCGACAATGTCCTGGATATCCTCCACCGACGGCAGCATGTCGCCGTGATAGGCGGCAATGAGGGTTTCCTCGACCTGTGCCGACAGGGCTTCGGCCAGCTTCCGGTCCGGGGTTTTGGTGGACGTGGTGGCCTTGAAGATGGCGGTGGTGATCCGCTCGCGGTCATACGCGACCAGATTCCCGTTGCGCTTGACGATAGAGGTTAGGGTGCCCGCCTTTGACATGCCCAGAGGAATACAAAACAGACCGTTCGAAAGCAAGCCAGCAGAGGGGACTTCACCACTGATTGGGGAAATGAGGGAAATCCGGAAGGGAGAATGTTGCGGCGATTTTATGCGCCGGAGTACCGCCCCATAAAATCGCCGCAACGGTTCTTTCCGAATAGAGGAATTAAAAAGGCAATCCACTCCAATGGTGCGAAGCGCCTCAAAACTTGTTCCCCAATTCAACGGGACGGTGTGATGCGATTTTTACGGCTGGCGTACCCGCCAGACGTAAAAATCGCGTCACATTCTCTTCCCCCCCTGCCCAGAGCCTGCCGAAGGGTCCTGATTTCCCTCATTTCC
>CAZMSS010000022.1:0-12330 GCA_964568965.1 uncultured Verrucomicrobiota bacterium
ATGGAAACGGGCACCGTAACATTTGTCGATAACACGGTGGATGAAAATACCGGCTCCATCCAGCTCAAGGCCCGGTTTGAAAATGGTTCGGCCGCCTTGTGGCCCGGCCAGTTTGTCAAGGTGGTCCTCAGGCTCTCCACGCAGGAGAATGCGGTGGTGGTCCCCGAGGCGGCTGTGTTGATTGGCCAGCAGGGGGCGTATGTCTATGTGGCGAACCCGGGCGGCAAGGTTACGGTCCGCCCGGTGACGGTGGATCGAACGGTGGCGGGGATGTCGGTCATCACGGGCGGTCTGGTTCCCGGCGATGAGGTCGTTGTGGACGGGCAACTCCGCCTCAAGCCCGGGTCCCTGGTAAAACCCCGTACCGCTTCCCCGGCAGAACACCCATGAATCTCGCCTCCCCCTTTATCCATCGTCCCGTGATGACCACGCTGACCACCCTCGGGTTGGCGATATTCGGCATTGTGGCGTATCTTCAGTTGCCGGTGAGTGACCTTCCGAACGTGGATTACCCGACGATTCAGGTTTCCGCCGCTCTCCGGGGCGGAACGCCCGAGACGATGGCGGCGGCTGTGGCCACTCCGCTGGAAAAGGAATTCTCCACGATCGCCGGCCTGGATTCCATGAACTCCTCCAGTGCCCAGGGCAGTTCCCAGATCACGCTTCAATTTGTGTTAAGCCGCGATCTGGATGCCGCGGCGCTGGATGTGCAGGCGGCCATCACCCGGGCCATGCGGAATCTGCCCCCGCAAATGGATACTCCTCCCTCCTACCAGAAGGTGAATCCGGCCGACCAGCCCATCCTGTACCTTGCCCTGACCAGTCCGACCCTGCCGCTCTACGAACTGAATGAATATGCGGAGACGTTCCTGGCCCAGAACATTTCCATGGTGGAGGGGGTTGCCCAGGTGGCGGTGTACGGATCCCAGAAATTCGCGGTGCGCGTCCAGTTGAATCCCCATCAGCTGGCGGTTCGCGGAGTCGGGCTGGACGAGGTGGTCAGCGCCATCCAGAAGGGGAATGTCAATCTTCCCACCGGCATCCTGTACGGCCCCAGCCGGGCTTTCGCCGTGCAGGCCGACGGGCAGCTTTCCAAGGCCAGGGATTACCAGTCGCTGATTGTTGCCTATCGGAATGGAGCCCCGGTGCGACTGGAGGAGCTGGGTTCAGTCCTGGACAGCGTCGAGAACAACAAGGTAGCGGCATGGTACTGCACCAGCAACCAGGTGCAACGGTCCATCGTTCTGGCCGTCCAGCGGCAGCCGGGCAAGAACACCGTGGAGGTGGCGGCCAATGTTAAAAAATTGCTGAAGAAGTTGAATGACGACCTGCCTGCGGCGGTCTCCATGGAGGTTCTGATCGACTCCAGTCAGCCGATCAAGGCGTCATTTGAGGATGTCAAATTCACCCTGTTCCTGACCCTGATCCTGGTTGTGCTGGTCATCTTCATTTTCCTCAGGAATGTGTCGGCGACGCTGATCCCGAGCCTGGCCCTCCCGATGTCCATGGTCGGCACGTTCGTGGTGATGGCGGCCCTGGATTACAGCCTCGATAATTTGTCGCTGATGGCGCTGACGTTGGCGCTGGGATTCGTCGTGGATGACGCGATCGTGGTCCTTGAAAATATTGTCCGGCACCGGGAAATGGGCAAGGATGGGTTTACCGCCGCCCTGGACGGGACGAAGGAGATCAGCTTCACGATCGTGTCCATGACCGTATCCCTGGCCGCGGTGTTCATTCCCGTCCTGTTCATGGGCGGGGTGGTGGGGCGGTTGTTCCGGGAGTTTGCCGTGACCATCGGGGCGGCGGTGTTGGTTTCAGGGGTGATCGCGCTGACGTTGATTCCCATGCTCAGTGCCCGGTTTGTCGGTGCCTCGGCGCATGCCGGGCACGGGCGGCTGTATCGCTGGATGGAGGCCGGGTTTGACGGGATGCTGCGGTGGTATGCCGCCGGCCTGCGCTGGGCGCTCGATCATGGCCGGGCCATGATGGCGCTGGCCCTGGTGACCTTGCTCGCCACCGGTTACCTGTTCTGGGTGGTCCCCAAGGGATTCATGGCGAGCGAGGACCGCGGCCGGATCAACGTGACCACGGAGGCCATCGAGGGGATTTCCTTCGACTCCATGGTGACCCACCAGAACGCGATGATCCCGATCCTCCAGGCGGATCCCAATATCCAGGGCTTTATCTCCAGTGTCGGAGCCCGGGGCAGCAGCGGAGGGAATGCCGGCCGGTTTATCGTCAGCCTGAAGCCCCGCGAGGATCGCCGGATGACCACGGATGAAGTGGTCCAGTCCCTGCGGGCCAAGCTGGGCGGGATCACCGGCATCCGTTCCTTTCCGATCAACCCGCCGTTAATCAATATCGGCGGGCGCACCTCAAAGAGCCAGTATCAGTACACCCTTTCGGGCACGGACACCGCCGAGTTGTACCGTTCGGCCGAAAAGCTGATGGGACGTCTCCGCGAGCTGAGCAGCCTACAGGATGTGACCAGCGACCTGCAACTGAAGAACCCGGAACTGAACGTGGAGATCAACCGCGACCTGGCCTCCTCGCTTCAGATTACAGCCGACCAGATCGAGACGGCGCTGTTCAACGCCTACGGCAGCCGGCAGGTTTCCACCATTCTGGCGCCGAACAACCAGTATGCCGTCATCCTCGAGATGCTGCCCCGCTACCAGGCGGATCCTTCCGTGCTGTCGTGGCTCCACATCCGTGCGGGGGATGGTCGGCTGATCCCGCTCGATGCGGTTGCGAAACTGAAGAATGACGTCGGACCGGTGACCATCAACCATTCCGGGCAGATGCCCTCCGTGACGATATTCTTCGACATCAGGCCCGGTGTGTCCCTCGGGGCGGTCGTGGACCAGGTGAACGCCCTGGCCCGCGAGGTGTTGCCGCCGCGCATCAGCACGATGTTCCAGGGGACGGCGCAGGTCTTCCAGTCGTCCTTCAAGGGGATGGGGTGGCTCCTGGGACTGGCGGTCCTGGTGATCTATATCGTGCTGGGTATCCTTTACGAGAACTTCTTCCACCCCGTGACGATCCTCTCCGCGCTACCCTTTGCCGGGGTGGGCGCCCTCGCGACCCTGATGTTATTCGGAGCCGAACTGTCGATCTATGCGTTTGTCGGTATCATCATGCTTGTCGGACTGGTGAAGAAGAACGGTATCATCATGGTGGATTTCGCCATCGCGGCGCGCCGCGACCAGGGTAAGTCCGCCCGTGACGCCATTTACGACGCCTGCCTTGTGCGGTTCCGGCCGATCATGATGACGACCATGGCGGCCTTGGCGGCGGCGATCCCGATAGCGGTCGGATATGGGGCTGGCGGTGAAGCGCGGCGTCCACTCGGGTTGACCGTGGTCGGGGGCCTGCTGTTCTCGCAGACACTGACACTGTATGTCACTCCGGTCTTCTATCTCTATATGGAACGCCTGCAGGAGAAGTTGAGGAAGAAGCACTAAGATGAAGAGTTTACGCGTACCGGTTGGTTTTGCGGGTTGGATGCTGATGGCGCTGGCCCTGCCCTTTGCCGTTACTGGCGCCGAAAGCAATCCGCCGCCTTTCCGCGTCTCCGTAGCCGGGGCCGTGCTGACGGCGCTGGAACACAATCCCGCCTTCCGCGTCCAGCGGCTCCAGCCCCAGGTTATCCGCACCCGCGAGGAGTCCGCCCGGGCGGCCTTTGACCCGGCCCTTTACGGGGGGATTTCCCGGAACCGCGAGACGGGGCCGAAGTTTGCGTTTCAACCGGGAACCAATTCGACGGCGGAGACAACCCTTGATAACACGACCCTGCAGGCGGGGGTGATGGAAACCCTGCCGACCGGAACCCGCGTGCAGCTGGGCGGCCAGACGGCGATAGATCATCCCGACTACAATCATACCGCGTCGCGGGTGGGGATTGCGGTCACTCAGCCCCTGCTCGAGGGCGCCGGGATGGAGGCTAACCTGGCGGTCCTGCGGCAGGCGCGGCTCGACACACGGATTTCAGTGCACGAGTTGCGCGGCTATACGCTGGCCCTGGTGGCGGAGGTGGAGCGGGCTTATTGGGGGTATGTACAGAGCCGGGATCAAGTGGCGGAATTTCAGGATTCCCTGCATGTGGCGGAACGGCAGCTGGCGGAGACCCGTGATCGCATTGGCGTGGGCAAGCTGGCCGAGCTGGAATCGGTGGCGGCGGAGGCGGAAGTCGCGTCCCGCCACGAGGGGCTGATTGCCGCCGAGAGCCAGTTCGCAGCGGCCCGCCTGAAACTGCTGCGCCTGCTCAATCTGCCGCAACCCGCGCAGTGGACCACGATTCCGGATGCTACGGACGAGCCGACTCCGCCGGATGCGGCGCTGGAGACGGCCGACGCCCATGTTGCGACGGCCCTGCTCGGACGCCCGGATCTCAACCAGGCGCGGCTCGCCCTTGAGCGAGGCGACCTCGAAGTGGTTCGCACCCGGAACGGCCTTCTGCCGAAGATGGACCTGTTTGTTGCCCTGGGTCGCAGCGGATATGCCTCCTCATTTGATGACTCCGCCGAGGGGGAACAGGCGAGGGGCTATGACGTGGGGGTCGGACTCCAGCTCGGTTACCCGTTGAAGAACCGGGCGGCAGGGGCGGACTTCCGGAGGGCGACGCTGAGTCGGCAGCAGGCCGAGGAGGCCCTCACGAATCTCTGCCAGCTGGCGCAGGAGGATGTGCGGGTGGCCTGGGTGATGGCGGAGGAGGCGGTCGCTCAGGTGGCCGCCGCGCAGGTGACGCAACGGTTGCAGGAACGGAAGCTGGAGGCGGAACGGGAAAAGTTCAAGGAAGGCAAGTCCACGTCGCTTCTGGTAGCCCAGGCCGAGCGCGACCTTCTGGCCAGCCGGCTCTCCACCATCCGGGCGGCCATCGCCACCCTGACAACCCGCATAGGCCTGTACCAGAAAGATGGCTCACTGCTCTTCCGGCGCGGACTCGCCGTGCCGGAAGAGTGAATTCATAATCAACCGGTAACTTGAAAGGAAACATCATGCGTACGAGTAGTAAGACAATGCCGCGTCCCGAATATCCCCGTCCCCAGTTTGAGCGTGCCGACTGGATCAACCTCAACGGCCCCTGGAGCTACTGCTTTGACTTCGGAAAATCCGGCCAGCAGCGGGGCCTTCCCGGAAGCAGGGGATTCGACGGCAGCATCCTTGTGCCCTTCTGCCCCGAGAGCGAACTCTCGGGCGTGGGGCACAAGGACTTCATCGAGGCGATGTGGTACCACCGCACGATCACGATCCCGAAGACCTGGGCAGACAAGGCTGTGATGATGAATTTCGGCGGCGTTGACTATGAGTGCGAGCTGTACATCGACGGCAAGTCGGTCGGGCTTCACTTCGGTGGCACCATCTCGTTCGGGTTCGACATCACCCGGTACGTCAAGGCCGGCGGCACGCATGATGTGGTGCTGCGCGTGGCGGATAACCTGCGAACCGACAGGCAGCCCTCGGGCAAGCAGAGCCAGGGATTCAAGTCAGGCGGATGCGTCTATACCCGCACCACCGGGATCTGGCAGACGGTGTGGCTGGAACCGGTCGATAAGCATGGGCTGAAGGATGCCCGGATCGTGCCCGACCTGGATGGCGCGAGGTTCATCATCACCCCGCGGTTCCGCGCCCTCGAGCGCGGCCTGTCAATTCGAGCCAGCGTGAAGGCCGGCGCGAAGACTGTCGCCCGTGCCGTGGGCCCGGCCTTTGACGGCGCGCCGCTGATCCTGGATGTCGGGACCCCCCGGACCTGGTCCCCTCAAAATCCTTTCCTGTACGACATTCTTCTGGAAGTCCTCGACGGCCGCGGCAAGGTTGTGGACAGGGTGCGCAGTTATGCCGGGATGCGCAAGGTTCACATTGAGGGCAACAAGTTCTTCCTCAACAATCAGGAGACCTACCAACGGCTGGTGCTGGATCAGGGGTTTTATCCCGAAGGCATCTGGACCGCGCCCTCGGATGAGGCGCTTAAGCGTGACATCGAGTTGTCGATGAAGGCCGGATTCAATGGCGCCCGATTGCACCAGAAGGTGTTTGAAGAACGCTTTCACTACTGGGCCGACCGCCTGGGCTACCTGACCTGGGGGGAGTCGTCGAGCTGGGGCAACGATCCCAACGATCTCCAGTCGGCTCGTTTGTTTCTGAGCGAATGGCAGGAGATCATTGTGCGCGACCGCAATCATCCCTCCATCGTCGCCTGGACGCCGCTCAATGAAACCATCGACGTCCGCAATGCCAAGCAGCATCGCCGGTTCCACCGCGACCTGTACGCCCTCTGCAAGGATCTCGACCCGACGCGGCCGGTCAATGATGCCAGCGGATACGTTCATGGGCAGACCGATTTGTGGACCGTTCACTCCTACGAGCAGGATCCGGAAAAGCTCAAGGCGCTGCTTACTCCCGACAGCGTGAAGGGAGTCTGGCGGAATTTCCCCGACCGTGAGATCGACTACGAAGGCCAGCCCTATCTGGTCGACGAGTTTGGCGGCATCAAGTGGATTCCGGAAAACCGGCGCGCCTTCGCCGATAATTCCTGGGGCTACGGCAACGCGCCGCAGACGATCGAGGAGTTCTACACCCGGCTGGAAGGCCAGATTGATGCCATTCTCAGCCACGGTCATATCTCCGGCTACTGCTACACCCAGCTCACGGATGTGGAGCAGGAGCAGAACGGTATCTACAATTATGACCGCAGCACCAAGTTCGACATGAAGCGGATCGCCAGGATGTTCGGGAAAAATCCGAACCGCTGATCAAGGTCCCGTGCATGCGGAGCGGAACGCGTAGGCGTTCCGCCGGAATCGTTACCGATTCCGCTCCGGGCATGGAGCATACGGGGCCCGTTTCCAGGAGGTCGGGAAGGATCGATGAGAACCCCGTCATCTGCTTCCCTTCTATCAGGCCGGCATGATGTAGCCCTCCTCATTGTCTGTAGATCACCGTTTTCGCGAGTATGCGAAAGTTATTCCAATACCACTCCGGCATTACCACGGAAATACCAAAAAATGCTTAATTCCCGGAGTAGGCACGCCCCTTGCTATTTTTGAAATATAATCGGTTTGTGAATACAACCGGCAAGGGGAGCAATCAATATCATGAAGCTGTGCCGAAAGAATATTGTGTCTACAGGTCTTCTGCTGGCGGCGCTCGTCATTCCGGTTGGAGGGGATGCCGCCATTCCTGCCGGCAAGAAAGTGGTCGGCTATCTGCCTGAATACCGGTTGGACGAGCTGGCTAACATCAACTTCGGCAATGTCACGCATGTGTGCTTCTTTTCGCTCGATGCGGATGTGAACGGCAACCTGATCGCCAGTAGAACGCTTACCGCCGGGCTGCCCTCGGTGGTGGCCACGGCGCATGGGGCCGGAAAAAAGGTCAGCATTTGCGTGGGAGGTTGGCTCACGGACGGGTATTTCAGTGCCATTGCCAACTCGGCCGGGGCTCGCGCCAACTTCATCAGCCAGCTTGTCAGTTACTGCCGCAACAACACCCTGGACGGGGTGGACCTTGACTGGGAGCCTGTGGCTGACGGGGATGTCGCCGCCTACTCGACACTGATCCGTGAACTGGATACGGCACTGGCGCCCTACGGGTTACTGCTGTCTGCCGCCGTGAACTCCAAACACTACGATATCCAGGCTTCGGCGGCCTCCTCGCTGGACTGGGTGTCGGTAATGGCCTATGACATGAACTGGGCCCATGCCGATCATTCCACCTATGCCGACGCCGTTGCGTCCATGACCTTCTGGGTGCAGAGCGGAATTGATCCCGCCAAGTTGGTGATGGGAGTTCCCTTCTTCGGGCTGAACGAGGGCTGGGTCACGGCGCTCACGTATGCCGAGATTGTAAACGTTTATAATCCCGGTCCCGGCGTCAATAATGTCGGCGGTTACGGCTTCAACGGCATCAACCTGATCCAGGCCAAGACGGCCTATGCGCTCAGCGCGGGCTTCGGCGGCATGATGATCTGGGAGCTGGGCCAGGACAAGTTTGACAGCCGTTCCCTGCTGGCGGCGCTGGCGACAGCGATGGGGCAGGACGTGGTGCCGCTCCCCGTACTGCCCGCCCCGTGGCTGGCCGCGGATATCGGTCCGGTGGGCGTGTCCGGCACGGCGACCCAGTCCAACGGTGTCTTCACCGTGGCGGGTGCCGGCAATGATATCGGCAACCGGTCCGACGCGTTCAGGTTTGTCTACCAGACCCTGAGCGGAGACGGAGAGATCAGGGTTCGTGTGCCGGGCCAAACCGGCACCAGTTCCTCGGCCAAGGCTGGCGTGATGATCCGGGAAAGCCTGAAAGCCAACTCGCGCTGTGCGCTCATGGATGTGACCCCCGCGAATAATTACGGGTTTCTGATCAGGACCAGTAGCGGGGGAAGAGCCTCCTCCACATCGGCGGGGGCAATGGTCTCGGCTCCCGATAATTGGGTGAGACTGGTGCGGACCGGCAGCACGGTCACCGCCTACAAGTCTTCCAACGGAACGACGTGGACCAAGGTGAAGGCGAGCACGCTCAGCATGGCGTCCTCGATTTACATCGGGCTGGCCGTGACCAGTCACGACACGTCATGCCTGAATACGGCCACATTCGACAAAATTACCGTCGTGCCGTAGACTTCGGGAATGTCCACTCTCTGGAAATTCGTGATGGTTGGTCTGGCTATTCTGCTGGCCGTACTTCTAGTCGTAGTGATGAAGTCAGGGGTCAGGGAGCAGGGAGCAGAGGTCAGGGAGCAGGGAGCAGAGGTCAGGGAGCAGGGAGCAGGGGTCAGGGAGCAGAGAGCAGGGAGCAGGGAGCAGGGAGCAGGGGTCGCAGGGGGCAGGGAGCGGGATCCTTCCGAAGAACTCACCTCCCTTGTGCGACGGAGGGCCGCCCTGCGTCCGGCCGAGGCTGCCGCCTGGGTGCAAGCCCTTCCCGAAGGGGCTGTGAAAACAGGATTGCTGGAGGATGTGGCCATCGTCTGGGCGGAGAAGGATCCCGGCGAGGCCCTGAAATGGGCGAGCGGTTTGCCAGCTGGCGAAAACCGGCAGGTGGCAGTATGCGCGATCGGCTATGAAGCCGCCCGTGGTGAACCAACCAATGCCCTGATGGCGGCGCTGGCGCTGGAATCGGGGCCTGCCCGAAACCAGTTGATCCTGCATGTCGTCAGCCAATGGGCAGTAACCGATCCCGGGGCTGCCTTGCAATGGGTGGAGACGGTTAAGGAAGGCGGACTTCGCGATGAACTCTTTGCCAATATGGCCGCCGCCTGGGCGAAGCAGGACGGTGAAGCCGCCGCCATGCTGGTCTCCCGCACCGTCCGGTCGGAGGCCACGCAGCGACGGGCGGTCGTCTCGGTAGTGCAACGGTGGGCGCAGACCAACCCCGGGGCCGCCCGCAAGTGGGTGGAACACCTGCCCGACGCTTCCCTCCGGAGCAATTGCTGGGAGTCCTTACCGCATTCCTCCGGCAATTAGAATCAAAGGAAGGGTACGTGTAAGCCGGCCTTGAAATCCCGTGCGCTTGTGGTACAAAAGGCACGGAGGTGCTCATGGAACGTGCGCTACAGTCCGGAACCGCAACCACTCGGCTACTGCCGTCTCTGGGGCTTCTCGCCCTGGCGGCCGTTCTCCTGTCCGGGTGTTCCTCACCCGGCTTGAAGGGAACACCTTACTACAGCACAGAGCCGGACCGTGATGAGCGTTCAGTGAAGGATCGTGTCCCTCTCTGGCCCATTGTGTACTACCGTAGCCCGACGCTCTCGGTGTGCCTGTCCCTGTTCGAGAAATCCGACGAGTTCATGGCGCTCAGGCCCCTGGCCTCCGTCTATGGCCTGAATATGCCCCGTGATCAGAGGGTGTACAGCCTTCTGTGGCCACTGGGTCAGTTCAACCGGGCGGAGAAGGAGAATCGCTTCTTCCCGGTCTTCTGGGGCGATGGCTATGCCGTGGGTTTCCCCTTGTACTGGCATCTCGGTCATCCGTCGGAACCTGAGGGGGGGATGGATGCCCTCATTCCCCTGTGGTGGTATTGGAAAAACCAGCGTGGCTATTCAGCCAACATCCTATGGCCCCTGATCAACTTCAAGGATGAGTCGGATGGACGGGGTTGGCGCGTGTGGCCCCTGGCGGGAGCCTATTCGGGGGCGGCAGATCGGGGGTATTACCGGTTTGTCGCCTGGCCGCTCGCCCATCAGTGGTCATCGGGTGGCGGGGGAGAGAAGGGGGAGGCGCTCCTGCCGCTCTATGTGCGCCTTAACATGCGGGAGGGGAGCTCCTTCTATTCGTTGCTCTATTCGCGGCACCGTGATGCCGATTCCAGGTGGGATTTGCTTTTGCCGCTCCTGTATCATTCCCGTAACCCCGAAGGCTCAAAAACACTCACGCCCCTCTATTTCAGGGGTGAAAGCGCGGACAGGAAGTCCGCCTGGCAGCTTCTGCTGCCGCTCTTTTATTCCAGCCGGGATCCGGGGGGATACAAGCTGGTCACCTTGCTGGGCGGCAAGATCCAAGACGAAGAGGGCACGGGATGGGCGGCGCTTCCGTTGCTGGCCGGGGGAGTCCGCAAAAAGGATGGAACCAGCCTGTTTCTATCTGTGCCGTGGTCCAGCGGATCCTTCAGCGATGGCAGTCACTGGGCCCTGATTCCTCCAGTCATGTTCAAGACCGAAAAAGGGAAGGACCGGAATTTGTATACGCCGTTGTATTCGGCGGGGACCCGTGATAAAGGCACCCGCTCCTGGCAGACGGTCATTCCACTCTGGTATCGGAGCGCGGGGGGCGGGGAGACCATGCTGGCCACGCTGGCGGGAGGCTGGCAGACGGATGCCGAGGGTCGCCGCTGGCTGATCTGGCCTTTGCTCTCGGGCGGCCACAGGGGGGCTGACAGCCGGGATGTGTGGGTGGTGGCCCCCCTGTTCCATACCCGTTGGGATCAAGCCGGGATGTCCCACCATCTTCTGCCCCTGTATTGGTGGGACGCCCATGACCGGCGACTCATCTCCCCGGTCATGTCGACATGGGGCAATCCCGACAGCGGCAGCAAGACCACGCTGGTGCCCCCAGCCTTGACTCTCTATTCATCGGAGCCCAAGCGGAAGGATCTTTGGACAATAGCCGGCTTGGCGCATCTCAGCTGGGGAGAGGAGCCCGGCTCGTCGCATGTTCTGCCGCTCTATTACACTGATTCCCGGTCGGGAACATTCCTGTCGTTGCCCTGGTCAAGGTGGACCGGCAGGCAGGGTTCGACGAATACCCTGATTGCACCCGCCCTGTCCTGGCTGACGAGCCGGAAAGACCGCAGCGACCTGTGGGCAGTCGGGCCGCTGGCACATTTCAGCTGGGGAGAGAAGGCGGGAGCCTCACATGTTGTCCCGCTGTTTTATCGCGACAGGAGCGCTGGAACATTTGTATCGCTTCCCTATGCCCACTGGAAGGATGGCGAGTCGGAACATGATTTGTATCCCCCGCTCCTCTCCATGTTCACGAGGGCGGGTGGAGAAAAACGGCTGGATGCGTTGCTGGGGTTGTTTTCGGAGCGATGGGGTGAGGGGCGGCATGACGGCTATTTACTGCCGCTTTACTATTATAATGCCGGACATTCGTTTTACACACCGCTGTTCGGATGGAATAACAACCCCGAGTCCGGCTTTTACTATCCCCTGACACCCCTCGTGGGAGTGCGCACGGGATCGCATTCGGGCGGGTGGTTTTTTCCGTTCTGGTCCCGCGACCATGACAAGGAGAAGAATGAGACTAGCGGGACCGTTCTGTGGGGCACCTATTCCAAAGCGGCAGCAGCGTCTGAGTCTTCGCTCATTCCCTTCTATGGGTACCGGAACCGCAAGTTTGATCCGGGGGAGGGGATGACAAATTCCTGGGGCAACTCCTATGGAAAGACCTTCTGGAGCCTGCCTGCCATCTGGTACCGGAATACCGTGGACATAACCCCTGTCCTGAACAAGGAGGGGCGCCCCTCGGGGCAGACGGAGACCTCGCTGGTCCGGGACCACGGGTGTTTCCCGTTCTGGACCTACACGCATTTGAAAACCCCGCTTGGCGGCGAAGAAACCTTCGGGTCTCTGCTGATGCCATTTTACGACTACAATACCACGGTCAAGCCGGCACAGAACCCGGGCGCCCAACCACAGGAGTATGTCCGCCGTCGGGTGCTCTGGCACTTCTGGCACTATGAGCGCAACAATGACACGGTCAGTATGGATATCTTTCCAGCGATCACATATGACAGCGCCGCTGACGGCTACCGGCGCTGGGCTTTCCTGTGGCGTGCTTTCCGCTATGAAAAGGGGCCGGAGGGGAAGAAGATCGATCTTCTCTTTATCCCCCTGTT
>CAZMSS010000022.1:12430-21695 GCA_964568965.1 uncultured Verrucomicrobiota bacterium
GCGACCGGTATGCTAGAGTCCATCCCCATGACGAGTAGTTCCATAGCACCTGAAACGGCGGATATTGAGACGGCATCGGATGGCTACGCGGCGCGGTTCGCCGGGCCGGTGGGCGAATGGCTGCTGTCGGTCCAGGAAAAGATCACGGTCGCCATGGTGGCTGGTACCCCGGGCGCCTCCATCCTGGATGTTGGTGGCGGCCATGGTCAGCTTGCGGGGCCACTCTGTCGACACGGCTTTCCGGTGACTGTTTTGGGGAGCGACGACTCCTGCCGCAGGCGGGTTGCCGGCCTGGTGGAAAGCGGCGCCTGCCGTTTCGCAACCGGCAACGTGGTGCAGCTTCCGTTCCCGGACCGGTCATTTGACATCGTGATGTCGTTCCGGCTGCTTCCCCACTGCACGGCATGGCCTGTACTCATTGCGGAGTTGTCCCGGGTGGCGCGGCATTCAGTGATTGTCGACTATCCCACCAGCGAGGGTCTCAACGCCATTGCCCCGGCCCTGTTCGGCGCGAAGAAGAAACTCGAGGGGAATACCCGTGAGTGGCGGCTGTTCCGCCATGACGAGGTGGATAAGGAATTCGCCAAACACGGCTTTGTCCTGAAAAAGCGCCAGCCGCAATTTTTCCTGCCGATGGTCCTGCACCGCGCCCTGCGCTGCCGCGGTTTGTCAGCGGCGATGGAGGCCGTCTGCCGCGGCCTCGGGTTGACCCGCCGCTGGGGCTCGCCGGTGATCGCGGAGTATGGGCATTGCGATCATTCCTGAAATAACCGGGACAATCTCCAGGGTGGGGCGCGACTTCCGGGTGCGGTCAGGACGGGATTTTCCCCTTACTGCAGATCCCCCGGTAACTGGAAGTGGATATCTTCCTTAACCAGAGTCAGCTCCTCACGGCTGGTGAATCCCTTTTGCTCCAGATGGCTGATGGCGGCCCTCACGAAATATTCCGGAGTGGATGCACCGGCGGTGATGCCGAGCCGGCTGACGCCATTGAGCGGGATGGCATCGAGCTTCTCAAGGGTGCTGGCCAGATAGGCGCTGCACCCCTCGGCCCGGGCCACCTCGACCAGGCGGTTGGAGTTGGAACTGTTCTCGGCCCCCAGCACGACAACCGCGTCGGCTTGCCGGGCAAATAGCCGGACAGCCTGCTGGCGGTTTCTTGTGGCGTAACAGATATCGCTCTCGGGCGGCGTCTTCAAGTGCGGGAAACGCTCCCGCAGGAGCTCCATTACATGCGCCACCTCGTCCATGCTGAGGGTTGTCTGGGTCAGCACGGCCACCTTGCCGGGATCGGGGACGTGGACGCTTCGGGCATCCTCCGCCGTGGAAATCACCGTGATCTGGCCGGGTGCCTCGCCGGCCACGCCGATGATTTCGTCATGCTGGTGGTGCCCGATCAGGAGTATGGAATAGCCCTGCGCGGCAAACCGCTTCACCTCCTGGTGGACCTTGGTCACAAACGGGCAGGTGGCATCCACGGTCTTCAATCCGAGTTCGCGGGCCGCCTCGCGGATGGCAGGAGGAATGCCGTGGGCGCTGAAAAGCACCGTGGCGCCGCGGGGAATCTCCCGGATGTCCTGGACAAACACCATCCCCTTGGACTGGAGATCCTCGATGATCTGGCGGTTGTGGACAATTTGTTTCAGGCAATAAACCGGCTTCGGAAATTTGCGGAGCATGGCCTCGGCCATCTGGACCGCCCGCTCAACCCCGGCACAGAAACCGTGCGGGGAGATAAGGATCAATGAACCCATGTCAGACCTCCAGGTTTCCCGAGGTGAACGTCACGCCATACTCGCGTGACAGCAGATTCGCGGTGATCCGCCCGGATTCGTAGATGGTGGGGAGCCCGCTGCCGGGATGGGTGCCGCCGCCTACGAGGTAGCAATGCCCCAGCTCCTCGAACCGGTTGTGGGGGCGGAAGTAGATCATCTGGCTGATGCTGTGCGCGAGGTTGAAGGTCGCCCCGGTATATACCCGGTGCTCATGCTCCCAGTCGAGCGGGGTGATGACCTTTTCCTGGACGATGTGCTGGCGGATGCCGGCAAACCCCATGCGGTCCTCCATGCGGTCGAGGATCATATCCCGGAAGGCGGCCTTGCCCGTGTCCCAGTTGATCCGGCTCTTGTTGTTCGGGACGGGCACGAGGACATACAGGGCGGAGTGTCCGGCCGGGGCCAGGGTGGGGTCGGACAGGCTGGCGTTGCGGACATAAAATGAAAGATCGGCGTCGGGTTTGCGTCCGCCGAAGATGTCTTCGATATTCTTCCGGTAATCCCGCGCGAAAGCGATGGCATGGTGCGGCGAGTGGCTGTAGGTCTTGTCGAGCCCGAGGTACAGCATGAAGGTGGAGCAGGAAAAATCCCGCTTGGCCACTTTGGCCGGGGCGTACTTGCGCAGGATTCCTGGATCGAACAGCGTGGTCATGGCGTGGGCAAAATCGGCGTTGATGACCACGTCATCCGCAGCCACCTTTTCGCCGCCTTCCAGCTCTATGCCGCGGACGACCCGGTTTTCAACCAGGACGCGCTTCACGGGGGTATTGAGATGGATTGTGGCCCCATGCTTTCGGGCCGTGTCGGCCATGACGTCCGAAATGCGGCTAAGCCCGCCGGTGGTGTGGTAGATGCCGAAGGCGTGCTCGATGTACGGGATCATGGCAAACACGCCCGGGCAGTCCCAGGGCGACATTCCCAGATACTTGGATTGGAAGGTGAAGGACAGGGCGAGATCCTGGTCCCCGAAATAATCGAACATCACGTCATAGAGCTTGCGGGTCAGCGCCAGGTGCGGGACGGCCCGCCGTATTTCGCGGGAAAACAGGGCGGAGGCCTTGTGGTAGGACTTCTGGAGGCAGGGGAAAAGGTGCTCGAAGCGCGCCTTTTCCCTGGCATAAAAGCGATCGTACGCCTGGTCCTTGCCGGGGAAGTGCGCCGCGATGGCGGCTTTCATCCGGTCATGGTCGCTGGTCATGTCCAGGGTCTTGTCGGCGAAGTGAAGCCGGTACATCGGGTCCAGCCGCTTGTAGTCGAGGAGGTTCTCCCCGGCGACGCCGGCCTCAAGGAAGACCTCATCGAGAATCGCCTTGAGCATGAGGAAGGTGGGACCGGTGTCGAAAGTGTAGGGACCGAGCTGTATGGCGGCGTTGCGTCCGCCGACCCGGGCCGCGGCCTCGAAGACCGTCACCTTGAATCCGCGATGGGCAAGGATCATGGCCGCGGTGAGGCCGCCGGGCCCCGCACCGATAATGACGATATGCTTCTTCGCCGATGAGCTCATGAGTGCTTCCTTTCGTCCCTGTGAATATCTCAATGGAATTAGTATACTATTCTTTAAGACAAAAGAAGCCCTAAGCAAAGAGGTGCCTTGGTGGAAGGCCCAGGCCCTCCCCCATGCGACCCCAGGAGGCCCTGCCGCAACACCATGGCCGACCCCGTTGCCGTCATCAAGGCGATCGACTCCCTGACCGGGTCCTGACCTAACTCCCTGCAGACGCATAAGACTTCACCACCGGTGGTGAATCTTGATTCCCGATACTGGTGGGAGGATTACTAGTTGCTCATGAAGAGGCGCTGAAACCGTTTCAAGGCGCCAAGGGAAATCCTGGAAGGGGGATAGGACAGGTTCGGATCCAGGCGCGAGGAGCGTGTCATCACGCTACGATAATGGGTGAAGGTGTCAAAGCCCGCCTTGCCGTGATAGGCGCCCATGCCGCTCTCGCCCAACCCGCCGAATGGCAGGTCGCGACCGAGGATGTGGCTCAGGGTGTCATTGAAACAGACTCCACCCGAGGAGGTTTCGGCGAGCAGGCGTTCCCGGGTGGCGCGGTCGCCGGTAAAGGCGTAAAGCGCCAGTGGCCGCGGACGGTGGCGGAGGTGGCCGATGACGTCATCCAGTTTCTCAAAGGGAAGGACCGGTAGGATGGGGCCGAAAATCTCCTCCTGCATGACGGGGGCGGTCAGGGAGACGGCGGTGAGGACGGTCGGGGCGAGGTAGCGGTCGCTCTCGTCATATTGCCCGCCGTACTCGAGGCGCCCCTGTTGGAGGAAGGCCGTCAGCCGCTTCAGGTGGGAGTGGTTGACGATGCGCCCGTAATCCGGACTTTGCCTCGGGTCGGGGCCATAGAACTCACGCAGGGTCCGGGTGAGGTGTTGGAGCCAGGGTTGCTGTAACTCCGCCTGAATCCAGACATGGTCGGGAGCCACACAGGTTTGCCCGGCATTGATGAATTTTCCCCGGACAATGCGGCGGGCGGCAACCTGAAGGTCGGCATCGGAACAGATAATGCAGGGTGATTTTCCGCCCAGTTCCAGAGTGACGGGGGTGAGGTTTGGGGCCGCCGCTGCCAGCACCAGACGTCCCACGGAAGTGCTGCCGGTGAAGAAGATCTTGTCGAACGGCTGGCCGACCAGTTCCCGGGCGCGGGTGGCATCGCCTTCCGCCGCGGTGATATAGTCCTGCTGGAAATGGTCACGCAGGAGACGGGTTATCACGCCCGAGACATGCGGGGCGTATTCGGATGGCTTGACACAGACCCCGTTGCCCGCCGCCATGGCGGACACCAGCGGGGAGAGGGTCAAGGCGAAGGGGTAGTTCCAGGGTCCGATGATGAGGGCCACGCCGTAGGGTTCGGGGTGAACGTGGCTTGAGGCCGGCTTGAGCCAAAGGGGAGTGTGGCGTCGCTGGGGGTGGGCCCAGTCGTCCAGGTGTTTCAAGGCGTAATGGATATCGGCGAGAACAAACCCGATTTCCGAGGCATAGGCCTCGATGCGCGGTTTGCCCAGATCCTGATGCAGGGCATCAAGAATATCGCCTTCGAGGCACTCGATCGCAGTCGCCAGAGTGCGGAGCTGCTCCCGCCGGTATGTCAGGGAGCGTGCGGTGCCTGTGTCCCGGAACGCTTGCGCCTGCGCCAACCATGAATCTGCAGTCATGGGACAGGGAACGAAATATTGTCGCATCCCGTCAAGGTTATTGTATAAGAGACTGCATGAAGCACGGCGTCTCACTGCTCCTTGGTTGCGTGTTGTTCGCCTTGTTCGGGCCAACCCAGGTGACCGCTACTCCTACGAACCAGTTGGGGCGGGGGGTGAGCGCATTTTGCACCGCCTTTGATGAGTGGAGTTACGAAGGCTTTGTTGCGGCGGCCGAACTGTTTGCGGCGGTGGCCCAGGCGAATCCAACCTTGTTCCCTGCTTTCTATTGGAAGGGAGTCGCCGAGTTCCATTCCGTCTTGTGGTGCGAGAGGCCGGAGCCGGGCGAAGCCCGAACGCGGATCGTGCAACTTCCCCAGAGGATCGAGGGGGCCAGTAAGGCCTTCGAGGAGGGGCTGCGGCTTAAGCCGGATGACCCGGAGTGCCATGCCCTATTGAGCGCATTGCTCGGGATTCAGATTGCCAGGCACCCAACTACCGCGATCTGGCGGGGGCCTCAGGTGATGCGGCACCAACGCCTTGCGTTGCTGAACGGCCCTGATAACCCCAGGGTTCAATACCTGATCGGGTCCGGCTACTATCACGCGCCGGGAATTCTCGGGGACCGGAAACAGGCCCTCGTGTATTTCCTGAAGGCGGAAACCTTGTTCGCAAAAGAAGCCGCCGCGGGCGGGGATCCCCTTCAACCCCGCTGGGGCCGGAGTTCATGCCTGACCTTTACCGGCAGGCTTTACCAGGAAGCGGGCGAGCGCGACAAAGCGCTGGCCTATTATCGCAAAGCGCTGGCGGCGAACCCGCGTGATAAGCTTGCGTTGCAATATTTGGCAGGACGGCCGGAGTGAGGGCGCCTCGACACTAAGGCGGGAGAAAGAGCTGGGAGTATGAGTACACCGGAGCGCAAAAAAGTGATTGTCATCGGGGCGGGCCTGGGCGGACTATCGGCGGCGATTTCTCTGGCCCAGGAGGGCTATGCCGTTGAGGTTTTTGAAAAGAACGGGAAGATCGGAGGCAAGCTCAACGTCCTCACCGAGAAGGGCTATACGTTCGATCTGGGGCCTTCGATCCTCACGCTACCCCATATTTTCGAACGGCTCTTCCAGCGGTCTGGCCGGCGGCTGGCCGACTATATCCCGATCCGGCCGCTTCGTCCCCATTGGCGCAATTTCTTTGAAGATGGGACCGTGCTCGATCTGGTTCCGGAAACCAACCTCATGGAAGCAGAGTTGCGCAAGGTCGGGCAAAATCCGCAGCGGTTCAGGGAATTTCTAGACTATGCGGGGAAACTTTACGATCTCGTTGATGCGGGATACTTTGAGCGCGGACTGGACACCGTGCGCGATTTCCAGCGCTTCTACGGACTCAGGGGGTTTCTCAAGTTTGACCTGTTCCGGACGATGCACGGGGGGGTGGCCCGGTTCATCGACGAACCGCATGTCCGCGATGTGCTGGATTATTTCATCAAATACGTGGGGTCCTCCGCCTATGACGCCCCTGCATTCATGAACTGTCTGCCCACGATTCAGTTCCGGCACGATCTCTGGTATGTGGACGGGGGGTTGTACAATATCGCCCTGGGCTTGCGCAGGCTTATGGATGAACTCGGGATTACGGTGCATCTCAATTCCGAGGTCGCCAAGATTCGGACACAAGGTAACCGGGCTATCGGCATCACCACCGCCGGGGGCGCGCAACACGATGCCGAGCTGATCGTTTCCAATATGGAGGTGATTCCGGCCCACCGGGAACTTTTGCCCCCGGATGAAGCGGCGCAACGGCGACTCCGGCGTTTCGAGCCCGCCTGCTCGGGACTGATCCTGGACCTTGGCCTGGATATCAGCTACCCGCAACTCGCGCACCACAACTTCTTTTATTCGGGCGAGCAACGGGCACACTTTGACGCGGTCTTTAAAAAGGGGATCCTCTCCGACGATCCGACAATCTATCTGGTGGTCGCGTCCAAGACCGACCCGACGGTGGCGCCGCCGGGGTGCGACTGTCTTAAAATCCTACCCCACATTCCCTGCCTGAACGAGCAACAACCCCTGACCGACGCGGACTACATGGCTTTCAAGGACCGGGTGATTCTCAAACTGGAGCGCATGGGCCTGACGGACTTGCGCAAGCACATCGTGTTTGAGCATATGTGGACGCCCCGCGACATTCAGCGGCAGTATTACTCGAACCGGGGTTCCATCTACGGGGTGGTGGCCGACAAGTGGAAGAATTTCGGTTTCAAGGCACCCAAGCAGGATGCGCGCTATGACAATTTGTTTTTTGTTGGCGGCTCCGTTAATCCCGGGGGCGGGATGCCGATGGTCGTACTGTGCGGCCAGAACGTGTGCCGAAAGATTGTCGAGTGGGACCGGGGGTGACCGCGCCCGTGATACTGATGGGGCTGTGGGTGCTCGGCTTCATCTTTCTGTTCCGCATCCCGCGGTGCCTGCGGAGCGGGGTGCCTGGAGCGCACTTTACCCTCTCTGTCATTGTGCCCGCGCGGGATGAGGAGAAGAACCTGCCGGCGCTGCTCGGATCCCTGGTGGTGCAGGACCAGCCGCCGGATGAGCTCATCGTGGTTGACGATGCTTCGCGGGATCGCACTGCGGAGGTCGCCCGGGCGGCAGGGGCACGGGTCCTGGCGTCGGCTCCACTCCCCTCGGGGTGGCGTGGCAAAACCTGGGCTTGTCATCAAGGCGCCCTCGAAGCAAAGGGAGACGTTTTGATTTTTGTTGATGCGGACGTGAGTTTTGAACCCGGAGCGCTACGTGCGATCCGGGATACCTACGCACGTCAGCCGGGTGTTGTATCGGTAGGCCCCTATCACAGGGTTCCCTTGTTCTACGAGCAGTTCTCCGCCTTTTTCAACCTGGTGATGACGGCGGCCACCGGCGCCTTTACGGTTTTTGGGCGAAAGTGTCAGCCCTGCGGGCTCTTTGGTCCATTCCTGATGGTGGGGCGTTCTGCCTATCAGGCAATTGGCGGCCATGAGGCCGTCAAGGGGCGGATTCTTGAAAATTTCTTCATGGCGCCCCTGTTCGCGAAGGCGGGTTTTCCCCTGCGATGTTACGGTGGCCGGGGGGTTGTCACGATGCGGATGTATCCCGGGGGACTCAATGAGTTGACGGAAGGATGGAGCAAGGCCTTTGCGACAGGGGCCGCGCAGACGCCGCTGCCTCTGTTGCTCGCCATCAGCGCTTGGATAACGGGGGGGGTGGCGGCAGTGGGCCTTCTGGTTCAGCTTCTCGCGAGCGGGGAGAATCCGGCTCCGGCGCTGGTGGCCTATGGATTATATGCGGCGCAAATTTATTCGATGCTGGCCGGAATCGGTTCGTTCCGCTGGTTTGTTGCGGCGGCGTTTCCCTTTTTCCTGGTTTTCTATCTGGCTGTATTTATCCGTTCTGTTGTAAGTGTCCGGCTCTCGAAAGAGGTGACCTGGAAGGGGCGTCGGATTGATTTGCGGAAGGGTGGGTAATGCAGGTGGAACCGCTTGGTTTGTGGGGGTTGGTGGTTGTAAACATTCTGGCATGGTTGCTGATCCACCTCGGCGTGGCCGGCTGGGGAACGCAACTTGCGCCGCACCGGTTCAATCCTGCCGGCTGGCTTTTCCGTCCACGACGATGGGAACGCGGAGGGCGCTTTTACGAAACGATCTTTCTAATCAAGGTCTGGAAACCTTGGTTGCCCGACGGTGCGGCTCTGTTCAGGAAGGGATTCCGGAAGAAGCGGATCCAGGCGCGTGGGGCGGATTACTTGAACCGGTTTTTGATTGAGACCTGCCGCAGCGAAGGGGTGCACTGGGTTGTGTTCTGTTTTTCGCTCGTGTTTTTCTTCTGGAATTCGTGGGGGGTGGGGCTGGTGATGGTGGCATATGGACTGGTGGCCAATCTGCCCTGCATACTGGTCCAGCGGTATAACCGGCTAAGGTTGGCCGCCGTTTTGAAGCGCCAGCCGAAGGCAGCAGGGTCTCCCGTCAAAGAGTAAGCGCCAGCAGCCGGCTCTTTGCGGAAGGGGGGTCCCCCTTCAGCCCTGTGTTTACCTGCCTGTGGATATCTGGAAGGAATTAGTATATTATTGCTCCCACAAAAGAAGCCCTAGGCAAAAGGGTGTGTCCGGAGGATGGCGTGTTCGATAAATTGATCATAGCGCTTAACAATCGTCTGGTGCGCTGGCGGCGGATCAAGGTCCGGCCGGAGGAGATCCTGTTGCTCCTGCCGCATTGCCTGCACAAGCAATCCTGTCCGCAAAACGTGGTTCATAGCCTGGATGAATGCCGGCGTTGCGGGCAGTGCAGCGTGGGGGCGCTCGCCGCTATCCGCGATGATCTGGGGGTGGTG
>CAZMSS010000023.1:0-21519 GCA_964568965.1 uncultured Verrucomicrobiota bacterium
AGATTTCTGCCTGTCTCGTGGGCTCGGAGATGTGTATAAGAGACAGAAGCTGGTCGATGAAGAGGGCGTTTCCGTTAGCGGCTGCGATCTGTTTGACGCCTTCAGAATATTTCTCCAGTGTTTCGTTGTAGCCTTTGATGGCAGGGCCGGGTTCGTTTTCTTCCTTCGGGCTGGGGGTGCACCAGGCGATGCGGACGTTTGCTGTTTTTGCCTGGTCGGCGATTCCCTGTAAACCGCCCATGTAGTTCTTGAAGCCGGCCTCTTCAAATGGCCTGTAGCCGCCGTCGTTCATTCCGAAGTCGACGGTCATGGCGGTCGGATTGTTCGGGATTACGTCGCGGTTGAAGCGTTTGGTGCCGCCGGTTGAACGGTCGCCGCTGATGCCGATGTTTACGAAGGTGATGTTCCAGGAGGGGAAGCGGGTGAGGGTCCAAGCTTCCACGTAGCTGCTGTAGAGGTGCTGCTCGGTGATGCTGTCGCCCATCATGGCGACCCTGTCGCCGTCCTTGAAGAAGAAATCGGCGGCGCCGGCCGAGAGGGAAGCTGTGATGATTGCGAGGGCGAGTAATGCTGCTTTGAGGCGGTTTGACATCGATGGGCTCCTCTTTAAGTTCTCGTTATACCTGGTTTGCTTACGTCTGTTGCAGAATGCCGGTTATGAATGGTGAATTCAAGGGATTTGTACTATTCGAAAAATAACGCCGATAAACGCTGATACAGGAGGGAGGAAAAGGGCAGGACAACGATCAATCCCTTATTCCATCTGCGTTCATCGGCGGCTATGACCATGTAGAAGACAAGGAGGAACATAGGACCATAGACCAACGACGATAATTACAAAATGAGGGTGCTGAAATGCGGGGCCACGATTATTGGTCTGTCCCCGTGGTCCCCCTAGCCGGCGCCTTTATCCCTCAATTCGGAGCGGACTCGGTAACGATTCCGGAAGCTCGTCAGCGGGACATGGTGACCGGATCATCGAGCCGTTGTGCGAGAATCCTTTCCCCCGTAACGACACCGAGCCCTGACGCCAAGTTACAGGTAAGCCGGTTACAGTAGTTTTGATGACTTTTGAAACAGGGCTCGGAATTCACGGGGTGTCGTATGTTTACGTTCGCGGAAGCGGCGATTGAAATTCGCCAGCGTATTGAATCCCGACGTAAATGCGATCTCGCCGATGTTGCTGTCGGTCTCGATCAGTTGAACGCAGGCGTGACCGATCCGGGCATCATTCACAAAATCGAAAAAGGTTATTCCGGCGGAACGCTTGAACAGTCGGCAAAGCGCCTCGGGTGAAAGCGCGGCGGCTTTCGCGGCATCCGTGAGCCGGACTTGCCCCGTAAGATTCTCGAAGACATACCGGCAGGCGCGGTGAATGTGGTCTTGCCCGGGAAAGTCGGCGGCGGAGAGGAATCCCTCGCTGGAGAGCGGGCGGCTGCGTGGGACGCGAGCCAGCCGAGCGAGGACGCTCACGAAAGCCGCGACCTTCTCGGCGCCGCGCAGCTTCAGCAGGGCCTTCATGCAATCTGCGGTTTCTTTTCGCGCATCGGAGGGGAAGGTGAGCCCCCGCCGGGCGCGCTTGAGCAGATGTAATACGTCGCTCATTTCGGGGCGGTGAAAGAAGTCCGCGCCCAAACAATCTTTTCGGAATTGGATCACGACAGAATGTGCACGTGTTGCAGGATGGTCCGCGCACCGCCAGTAATGAGGCAGGTTTGCGCCGATCAAGATCAGATCGCCTGGATGGAAGGCTGCGGCGCTGTCGCCGACAAAACGTGTGCCGGTGCCTGAAAGGATGAGCGTCAGCTCGATCTCCGGGTGCAGATGCCAAGGTGAGGTGAAGTGCGGGAGCCTGAACTCCCGCACGGCGAACGAGGCGGTTTCCTCGTGAGGAATGAATTCATACGTGGGCTGGAGATGCCTGATCAAGAGGTCAATTTAGTATCAATAGTGGTCAATAGCAAGGTGGAAGCATGTGATGTGTCTTTGTTATGTTTGAAACTATTGATATTTATCAGCTGTCGATAGGAGTCATGCAAAATGAGAAGAGCGGTGCGTTGGATGGGAGTGTCGTGCGGTTTGTTGCTGAGCAGGCCTTGTTGTGCTGAAGAGAACATCTGCCTCCGGCCGCCTGCCGTGCCGCTGATCGCCCATGATCCTTACTTCAGCATCTGGTCGGCGGCGGACCGGCTGACCGATTGTCAGACAACGCACTGGACCGGCAAACTGCAGCCGCTCAACAGCGCGATCCGCATCGACGGAGAGGTCTTCCGCGTCATGGGCGTCGAGCCGGCCGGCGCGCCCGCTTTGCCGCAGACCGGGGTGCAGGTGCTGCCGACGCGCACGATTTATCGCTTCGACAGTTCGAGCGTACACCTGATTCTGACGTTCCTTACGCCGGCACTGCCTGCCGACCTCGACGTGCTGGCGCGGCCGGTGACCTATTTGACGTGGGAGGTCGCTTCAGCCGACAACAAGCCGCACGCCGTGCAGATCGATTTCAGTGTCAGCGGCCTGCTGGCGGTGGATACGCCGCAGCAGGAGGTGGTCTGGGACCGTCCGCAGGTCGAAGGCCTGATCATTTCGCGTGTCGGCTCAAAACAGCAAAACGTGCTGGGCCGCCACGGCGATGACCTTCGGATCGACTGGGGCTACGCCTATCTGGCCGTGCCTGCCGAGCCGCGCGCGCAGATCGTGGGAGATGGGGTTGTGCGCTTCGATCTAGGGCAGATCGCTAAAAAGGCGGTCGCCTGTCACGCGATCCTGGCCTACGACGATCTTTATTCCATTCGGTATTTCGAGGAGCGGCTGCGCCCATATTGGCGCCGCAACGGCTGGGAGGCGGCGGATCTGCTGAAGGCTTCGGCCAAAGAGTATGCGGCTCTGGTTAAACGCTGTGCGGCCTTTGATGAGGCGCTCATGGCTGACCTCGCCAGGGCCGGCGGCGCGAAGTATGCGGCGCTCTGCGCGCTGGCGTACCGGCAGACGTTTGCAGGTAATAAGCTGGCCGCCGACGCCAACGGCCTGCCGCTGCTGTTCCCCAAAGAGAACTTTTCCAACGGTTGCATCAGCACGGTGGACGTGCTGTATCCGCAAGCGCCGTTCTTTCTGACGTTGAGCCCCGCGCTGACGAAGGCGATGCTGGTGCCGGTGCTCGATTACGCCAGTTCGCCCAAATGGCCCTACGGGTATGCCCCGCATGATTTGGGGACCTATCCGTTTTCGACGGGGCAGGTCTACGGCATGGGTGGCGGCGACGTAGACGGAGACCGCATGCCGCTCGAGGAATCCGGCAACATGCTCATCATGCTGGCGGCGCTGGCCAAGGCTGAAGGCAACGCCGATTTTGCTGAGCGTTATTGGCCGTTGATGACGAAGTGGGCCGACTACTGCGTCAAGGAGGGGCTTGACCCGCAGAACCAGCTTTGCTCCGCCGACATGTTCGGTCACATGCCGAGGGCCTCGAATCTCGCTCTCAAGGCGATCATCGGGATTGGCGCATATGCGCAACTGTGCGAGACGTTGGGAAAGCGAGACGAGGCGAGAAAGTATCGGACGGTCGCCTGTGATTATGTGGTGAAGTGGCAGGCGCTCTCAAAAGGTGACGGCCATACGCTCCTTGCCTACGGCCAGCCCGGAACCTGGGCCATGAAACACAATCTCATCTGGGACCGCATTTTGGGCACGAAGCTGTTTGCCAACGAGGTCGGCGATGCGGAGATCGCCTGGTATCTCAAGGCGCAGAACAAATACGGGTTGCCGGTGGATAACCGCACGGACACCTCGCTGATCGACTGGGCTTTGTGGAGCATCGCGCCGGCCCGCAATCCTGCTGATTTTCAGACGTTGTTCGAGCCGATCTTCCGCTATGCGAATGAGACGGCCAGCCGTGTGCCGCTTTGCGACTGGTATGTCACGACGACAGGCCAGCAAAAGGCGTTCCAGGCGCGGTCGGTGGTCGGCGGCGTTTTCGTCAAGCTGCTGGCGGAGCCCTCGTCATGGAAGCGCTGGACCAGACAGGCGGAAAAGGTGTCCGGTGAGTGGGCACCGCTGAAGGGTGCGGTTTCCGGCCCGTCAACTGAGCGGGTGCCGGACGTGAAGCCGTTGTTCGATTTTCCGGTGCGTGACACCAGCGTCTGCCTTGGGCCTGACGGCATCTATTATCTGACCGGAACCACGGGTCACCCCGCGTGGTGGAAAACGAATGAGGGCATCCGCCTCTGGAAGTCGAAGGACCTCAAGACGTGGGAACCGCTCGGCCTGGTCTGGAGTTTCGAGAAGGACGCCACCTGGCAGAAGGGCAAGGACGGCAACCGCGCCATCTGGGCGCCGGAGCTGCATAGCTTCAAAGGAACGTTCTACATCGCGTACTGCGTCAACTACAATGGGACCGGCATCCTGCGCAGCAAGACCGGCAAGGCTGAAGGCCCCTACGAAGACGTCAAGCCCGACGGGCCCTTGACGGGCGAGATCGATGCATCCCTGTTTGTGGATGATGACGGCAAGGTGTATTTCCTCTGGCAAAACGGCAAGATCGCGCGTCTCAAGGATGACCTGACGGGGTTGGCCGAGGAGCCGCGGTTGCTCAAGCCCGCCAATGGTCCCCATGTCGGTTTTGAGGCGGCGTTCCTCACGAAGATCAACGGGCGCTACCATTTGCTCGGTGCTGAGTTCAACGCGCGGCAAGGGACGAAGGCTTACGACTGTATGGCGGCCAGTTCCGACTCGGTCTATGGACCCTACGGCGAGCGATATCTGGCCATTCCCTGTGCCGGGCACAACGTTTTATTCAAAGACAAGAAAGGCAAGTGGTGGTCCACCTTCTTTGGCAACGACATGCTTGCACCTTTCAAGGAGAAGCCCGCCGTTCTCAAGGTCACGGTCGGCAAGGACAACCGCATCCGGCCTCTTTCTGAATAATGATGAACGCGTTCGTGGAGATCCTGTGAGCATATATGCCCTGAATATTGATGTCGTTGTGTTTGGTGTCTATCTGGTTGCCGTCGCCCTTGTCGGCTATTTTGCTTCACGCAAGGAGAAGGGGTCGGAGGACTATTTCCTGGCCGGCCGCAACCTGGCGTGGTGGGTCATTGGCGGCTCGCTTATTGCGGCCAACATATCCACGCACCATTTCATCGGGATGGGCGGGCAGGGGTTTTCAAAAGGGCTGGCGATCGCCAGCTACGAGTGGCTTGCCGCCATTGCGCTCATTCTCTACGCCAAGTTCTTTCTGCCCTATTATCTGAAGAGCCGCATCACCACGATGCCCGAGTTTTTGCAAACGCGTTTCGACGATAAGGTGCGTCTTCTCTTCGCCTTCTTCAGTTTGATCGGCTACATATTCATTGAGCTGGCCGTGGTTTTGTATACCGGCTCGATGGCGGTTGAGACGATCTTCGGCCTGCCGCTGGTGTGGGGGCTGGCGATTCTCTGCGTGGTCGGGGGCGGTTACGCGATTTACGGCGGCTTTAAGGCGATCGCTTACACGGACATTATTCAGGTCTCCGTATTGATCCTGGGCGGTCTGACCGTGACGCTGCTAGGCCTGCATAAGGTTGGAGTAGCCATGCCAGAGTTTGGCGCTTCCGTCTGGGGCGGATTTCAGGCAGTGCTGGCGGGAACGCCCGAAAAATTCCACATGGTGATGCCATGGGATGACCCCGAACTTTCCTGGATCGGCGTTTTTTTTGGCGGCATGTGGCTGGCCAATATCTTTTACTGGGGCTGCAACCAGTTCATCACCCAGCGAACCTTGGCCGCAAAAAGCGTCTGGCACGGTCAGATGGGCGCGGTTTTTGCGGGTTTCCTGAAGCTGCTGGTCCCGTTCCTTGTCGTCCTGCCGGGCATCATCGCCTTCAAGCTGTACAATGCCGACACCGGGCTGCTGAAGGACCAGTGCGTTCTGGCTGCAGGTCAGGCGGACCGCGCCTTTCCAACGCTCGTCAAACAGCTCTTGCCGGTTGGCTTCACGGGTCTTGTGATGGCAGGTCTTATGGGCTGTGTCATGTCGCACATCGCCTCCATGCTGAGCGCGAGTTCCTCCATCATCACCTTCGACGTCTACCGCCATCTGGTGAAGAAAGACGCGAAGAATGAGGACTTGGTGCGCATCGGACGGCTGACCTCTTTTGCCATCCTCATCATTGCCACGGTGATCGGTTACTTCTTGCGGGACATCAAGGCCATTTTCACATATATCCAAAGCGGTTGGTCGTTTCTTTATCCGGCGATTAGCGCCGTGTTCCTGGCTGGATTCTTTTATCGCCGGGCCAATGCCCGCGGCGCGATACTGGCTTTGATCGCCGGGCCGGTTTGGGCAATAGTCTTCACGGTGGCGGAGAATCTGCAGTGGCTGCCGTGGAAGCCTATTCCTTTCCTGTTCCGCGCCGGCGTTGATTTCGTCGTGTGCTGCCTGATCGTGTGGCTGTTCCGCACGAAAGGGGAAGTCCCTCAACGCGCGATCATTGACCGCACGATGCCGGCTGATGTGGCCGCGCAACTTGCGGCCATTCCGTGGTACAAGTCGTTCGGCTTCTGGGGTACGCTGCTGGGGCTTTCCGTGATTGCCTTGTTTATCCGTTTCTTCTGATCTCAATAGCCCGTGCAGCTGCACGAAGGAGTTCGTATGATATCGAAGCGAGAAGTTGTCAGAAAAGTATTTGCGGGCCAGCGGCCCCCTTATGTGCCGTGGCACTGCCAGTTCACGAAAGAGCCATGGGAGCTGCTTTGCGCTCACTATGGCGGCGCGGACGCGGCGGAAGAGGCGGTGGACAACCATATCCTTGAACTCGGTTCGGCGATTGGGTTCTTCGACGACATTGGTAACAACCGGGTCCGCGATGTGTTTGGAGTGGTGTGGGACCGCAGTGTGGATAGAGATATCGGCAACGTCGAGGGCCATGTCCTTCCGGAACCGACCCTCGAGGGTTATACATTCCCTGATCCGTTGGACAAGCGATTCTTTCAGGATATTCCATCCAAAATCGGGAAACAACCCGACCGCTTCCGCGTATTCTATCTGGGATTTTCGCTTTTCGAGCGCGCGTGGACGCTGCGCGGCATGGAGAATCTGATGTTTGATTTAATTGATTCGCCGGATTTTGTGCATGAGCTCTTCACGGCTATCGCCGATTACGACATCGCCCAAGTCCGCGAAGCCCTGAAGTATGATATCGACGCGGTCTATTTCGGTGACGATTGGGGGCAGCAGCAAGGGCTCATCATGGGCAAGCCTTTTTGGGATGAATACATCAAGCCACAGCTCCGGCGCATGTATGGGGTGGTGCGCCAGGCCGGAAAATTCCAGATGATCCATTCGTGCGGAGATGTGGACGAACTCTTTGACGATCTGGTTGATCTTGGACTCAACTGCTTTAATCCCTTCCAGCCGGAAGTCATGGACACAACCGCCCTTTTGAAGGCGTATCGCGGTCGTCTGGCTTTTCACGGCGGTCTTTCGACGCAGCGGACGCTACCACATTGCACTGAAGCGGAGGTGCGCCGGGAGAGCCGTCGTCTGTTGGATCAAGGACGCGAAGGTGGCTACATCTTCGCGCCATCACACGCGGTTGAAAGCGACGTGCCGCTGGCCAACATCCTCGCCTTCCTCGACGAGGTCCGTCTCCATGCTATCCAGAGTCAGGGGCTCTCTTCGTGATGCCTGGGGAACAGCGGGGACACCTGTTGTTGCTTTATTGACCCCGTCCCCTCATCACCCATCCCCGACTGTCAAGGCCGGGGTCTCGGTCCAGTTCTTGTGGACGGGCGGCTTGGCGAACTCCATCACAATGATGGTGTACCCCGTCAGTTTGTCCGGGCTTTGTTCGGGCAGGTTCTTCAGGATGATGCGGTTATTAATCTGCTCAAACTTGACGGGTTTCCCGCTGGCGAGGAACTTGACCGACTTTAATTTTGTCTGAAAGCCGCCGAGGTTCATTTCTTTTCCCGGCCAGCACTTGCACCAGAAATAAAGGGTTCTGCCCTTTTGCGAAAAGTTTCCGCAGGCGGTGGTGCCCCAACTGACCTCGCACCGGTCTATTTTCCCATAAACCGCCTCGCCGTTGAGCTTCAACCATTTCCCGACGGTTGTCAGCGGGGCGATGGCATCCTCCGGTACGGTCCCTTCAGGCGAAGGGCCGATGTTCAGCAACAGGTTTCCGGATTTATTGCAGGCGGTCTGGAGCATATTGAGAATGGCCCGGGGCGTATGCGCGTCCGGGGCCGCGGAAGGCATGTAGCCCCATGAAGTGTCGTTGAAGGTCATGCACGCCTCCCATCCCCGCCCTGCTTCCGCGGGTTTGACGGAGCCTTCGGGGGTGGAAAAATCCTCGGGCAGATGGGCTCGGTCGTTGATGAGGATGTGCGGCTGAAGATCGCGCGCCATCTGGTTCATCCGGAGCGAATCCCAGCCCTCGGCACTTTTGAGCGGGCAGGCCACATCATACCAGAGAATGTCGATCTTTCCGTAATTCGTCATCAATTCCCGAACCAGGCCGATGGTGTAATCATTGAAACGCTTGCGGGCCTCGGAATCATAGGCGCACCGGGCGCCATCGGGATGATGCCAGTCCATGAGTGAATAGTAGAACCCCACCTTCAGGCCGAATTCCCGGCAGGCATCGACATATTCGGCGACCAGGTCCCGGCCGCAGGCTTTCATGGAATTGAAATCTGTCAGCTTCGTGTCCCACAGGCAGAACCCCTCATGATGCTTGGTCGTGAGAACCATGTACTTCATTCCGGCCGCCTTGGCCAGCCTGGCCCACTCCCGCGCGGGTTTGGGCTTGGGCTTGAACTTCAGGGCCAGCTTCTCATAGTCCGCCATCGGGATGGCCTCGACGGCATGAACCCACTCCATACGCCCGATGATGGAGTAGAGCCCCCAGTGGACAAACATGCCGTACCGGGCGTCATTCCACCACTTCATCCTTTTGTGACGGCTGGCCGCGATCTCGGTTTCATACTCTTTCTTCGACTTCAGGATCATGATTTGAACTCCTTCTTGAAAGGCGGTTGAGGTTTCTACGATAACCTTGCCCGACTATATCATGGTAGACTGCTGAGGCAATCGTGAACAACGAAGGGGAAGTTGCCCATGGCGACAGCGTTGAGGTGCCGGGGACGGTATTGAACGGAGAGAGTGAGGAAACGCCCGAAACCGCTCCGTTATCCCTCACTTCGGAGCGGAATCGGTGTGATCAGGGTTGCCCTAACGCCCCAACTAGGCTCGAACTCCATTGACTTTTAGGGGACATGGTTGTAGGTAATGTCCTTATTTGTCCAAATCTACTCTCATGGTGATGCTATGCAATTGGGTGTTCGAGATGTGGCGCGAATTCTGAATGTTTCCGAGAAGTCCATCTACCGATGGATTCAGCAGGGACAGCTCCCCGCCTATAAGGTCAATGAGCAGTACCGGTTCAACCGTGCGGAGTTGCTGGAATGGGCCAATGCCCAGAAAATCAATGTTTCCACCGAGATGTTCGCCGAACCGGATTCATCCGTTGAGCTCATGCCGGATTTCGCGGATACCCTTGATACGGGTGGCATTTTTTACCGGTTGGAAGGGACCGACAAGGAATCGGCCCTGCGTTCCGTGGTGGGAGTCATGAAACTGCCGCCTGATACGGACCGGGAACTTCTCTTGCGTGTGCTGCTTGCCCGGGAGTCCATGGCTTCAACCGGCATCGGTGATGGCATCGCGATTCCCCATGTCCGCAATCCCATTGTCTTGTCGGTCAACCATCCTGCAATCTGCCTGTGCTTTCTTGAGAAGCCGATCGAGTTCGGTGCAATAGACGACAAACCGGTGCACACGCTGTTCACGCTGGTGAGCCCGACCGTCCGGATTCATTTGTACATGCTCTCGCGGTTGGCGCATGCACTGCGGGATCCCGGGTTCAAGGCGGTCGTTGACAGGCAGGGATCCCGGGATGAAATCCTGGAGGCTGCGCGTGCCGTGGTTACTCCGGCGCCCAAGCCGGCTGTTGAGCATTGAGCCTATACATGACTGCGTTATTGATATCCATGGCGTGCTTTCTGGGGGGCGGGTTGCTGTCGTTCCTTTTGGGACGAAGGCCGGGATTGTCGTCCCGGTTCGGGGTAGGGGGCGCCGTGGTCGGGTCTGTCATCGGGTTGTGGCCTGTGCTGCGAACATTGGGCGGTGCGGGCGCAGAATCCTTGCGCCTCGCCTGGAATGTCCCCAATGGTGAATTTTATATCCAGCTTGATGCCCTGTCCGCCTTTTTCCTGCTTCCCGTTTTCATACTCACCCCGCTGGCGGCAGTCTATGGTGGCGAGTATATGCGGGCTTTCCGGGATCGGAAATCCATGCGCTCGCACTGGTTTTTCTTTAACGTGTTTATTCTGGGGATGACTCTGGTGATGCTGGCCCGTCACGCCCTGCTGTTCCTGGTGGCCTGGGAAGTGATGTCGTTGTCAGCCTTCTTCCTGGTGACCTTTGAGCATGAGAAGAAGGAAGTGCGGCCCGCAGGGTGGATCTACCTGATTGCCGCGCATGTGGGGGCGGCATTCCTGCTGGCCCTTTTCCTTGTTCTGGGGCGGCAGGCCGGCTCGCTTGATTTCGACCGGTTCCTCGCCGCCGGACCGTTGTCACCGACTCTCGCCGCGATTCTTTTTGTCATGGCCGTGGTGGGATTCGGCACGAAGGCGGGATTTGTTCCTTTCCACATCTGGCTGCCCGAGGCCCATCCTGCTGCGCCCAGTCATGTTTCGGCTCTGATGTCGGGTGTCATGATCAAGGTGGGTCTTTACGGCATCCTGCGGATGATGATGTTTCTGGGGCCGCCTGCCACCTGGTGGGGGCCCCTGTTGATTGGTATCGGCGTGCTGGGCGCGCTGCTGGGGGTGACGCTTGCCCTGTTCCAGCGTGACATCAAGCGCGCCTTGGCTTACTCGAGTATTGAGAACATCGGCTTGATTGTCATGGCGCTGGGGGTTGGTTTGTGGGGGCTGACCCGGGGTCACCCCGTGGTGGCGATGCTGGGCCTCGCTGGCGGGTTACTGCATGTCTGGAACCATTCCCTGATGAAGGGGCTGATGTTCCTGGGCGCCGGGAGTATCCTGCATGGGACCGGGACCAAGGATATGGAACGGCTGGGCGGATTGATGTCGCGCATGCCCAGGACAGGTGTAGCGATGGTCATAGGGGCTCTTGCCATCGCCGCGGTGCCACCCTTGAACGGGTTTGTAAGCGAATGGCTGATTTATATGTCGCTGTTGAACGGGGCATTGAGGTTTTCCGGCTTCAGTCCGATTATTCTAATGGTGATGGTCGGCGTGCTCGCCCTTGTCGGCGGGCTGGCGATGATCTGTTTTGTGCGCCTCATCGGTATCGTGCTGCTTGGGTCGGGGCGGAGCGATGAAGCCCGCCACGCCCATGAATCCTCCCGCTGGATGACCGTGCCCCTGGGCGTTCTTGCCGGATGTTGCGTGTTGGTCGCTTTATTCCCTCGTGCCCTCATCGTCGTCTTTTCCCGCACTGTTGAGTTTGTCTTCGCCATTCCCGCGGCGTCGTTTATGGCGGTTCTGGATTCCCCCTCCTCGCCGCTTCCAGTGTTGGGACTGATGAACTGGGTCATTTGGTGCCTGATCGGTGTGGTTGCCCTCTTGTTCGCCGCCTCAGTCTGGAGAAAGCGCTCGAAGACGGATGAGACCTGGGGGTGTGGCTATCCCGCAGCCACTCCAAGAATACAGTACACGGGCCAGTCCTTCTCCGAGTTGATCGTCACGCGGATCCTGCCCGCGGGGTTGCGCCCCAAGACGCGGGTCATTTCTCCGGAGGGACTGTTCCCGAAAAGAGGGGGGATGACCACGGGGTACCCCGATACCCTGAGCCGGGTACTGTATCAGCCCTTCTTTGAGTGGTTGATGGGGCATATCACCCGTCTGCGTTGGGTCCAGCAGGGAAAGATACAAGTGTACATGATTTATTTTGTCGTGGTCTTGCTGGTGGCGTTTGCCTGGCTGGGTATCCGGCAATGGATTATTCATGAATGAGTGGCTGATTATCCTGGGGATTGCGCTTCATGCCATAAGTGGCGTGCCAGGCCTGTTTTATCCCGGCCACGACTGCAGGGGCCAGCAGATTTCAGTTCGACTGGCTGTGGCTGGATCCGTGACCGGTATGGCCGGTGCCCTCTGGTCCCTTTGGAGTGTTCCCGCCGCGGGTGCCGTGCTGCGCGTGGATGGCCTGGCTGTGATCTTCCTGCTCCCTGTTTTTCTGGTTCCGGCGCTCGGCAGCATCTACGGGCTCGAGTATTGGAGCCAGACGGCACACCCGCATAATGGCCGGAAATTGCGGTTGTTTTACGGATTGGTCACAGCGGCGCTGGCCGCTGTGGCGGTGGCTGCCAATACGATCCTGTTCCTGATTTCCTGGGAAGTCATGGCGCTCAGCGCGTTCTTCCTTGTGACGACGGAGGATGAGGACCGTGCGGTACGGGAGGCGGGCTGGCTTTACCTGGTCACAACCCATCTGTCCACGTTGTGCCTGTTTGCCCTTTTTGCCCTGATGCGGGTGGCGACGGGATCCTATGCGCTCGGCCCGCTGCCAGCCACCCTGGCAGGGACGGGCACTGTGACCGCCTTGTTTGTATTGGCGGTGCTGGCCTTCGGCTGTAAGGCGGGCTTGATGCCCATGCATATCTGGCTGCCCAGTGCCCATGCGATGACCCCGAGCCATGTATCAGCCCTGATGTCGGGAGTGCTCATCAAGATTGGCATTTACGGGTTGATCCGGATTACCTCCTGGTTGCCCGATCCGCCGGTCTGGTGGGGGGGGCTCCTGCTGGTGCTGGGGGGAGTGTCGGGTGTCCTGGGCGTGGTGATGGCCCTCGGACAGCACGACCTGAAGCGGCTGCTGGCCTATCACAGTATTGAAAACATCGGAATTATCGTGATGGGAGTCGGATTGGCGTTGGTCGGGCGCTCGCTCAATTGCGTGGAGTGGGTTGTTCTCGGAATGGCCGGCGCCCTGCTGCATGTCTGGAACCATGGTCTTTTCAAAGCCCTGCTGTTCCTGAGTGCCGGGGCGGTGATTCATGGGACCCATTCCCGCGACATGGACCATATGGGCGGCCTGGCGCGGGTGATGCCTTTTACGGCCCTGTTCTTCGCCGTGGGGGCAATTGCCATTTGCGGTCTTCCGCCCTTGAACGGGTTTGTGAGTGAGCTCCTGATCTATCTCGGGGCGTTCCGGTCGATGGGTATCGGGCAGGCAATGTCCTGGTCCGGAGCGGCTTTTGTCGCCCCGGTGCTGGCACTGATCGGCGCCCTGGCGCTGGCCTGTTTCGTCAAGGCGTTTGGCGCCGTCTTCCTGGGTACGGCGCGTTCACGCCATTGTGAGCATGCCCATGAAGTCGGGAGGACCATGAGGGGGCCGATGCTGGTCTTGACGTTGCTATGCCTGTTCATCGGGCTCGCCCCGATGGCGGTGGCCCCCGTGCTGGATCAGGGAATCAGCGCCTGGTTTCCCGCAGGTACCGCGACGGTGCCGGGATTGGCCACCCTGGCGCCGCTGGGGTGGGTGAGTCTGGGGTCGCTGACTCTGGTGGTTTTGCTCGGCCTGGCCGGCCTGGGGTGGGCCAGGCGGATATCTCATGGTGGTGCCGCCTCCGGGGTCACATGGGATTGCGGTTATGCGGCACCTTCAGCCCGGATGCAATACACAGCCTCGTCGTTCGCCCAGATCCTGGGAGGACTCTTTGCCTGGATCCAACGTCCCCGGGTGAGTCGCCCTGGCGTCGAGGCGGTTTTTTTGGGACGGACGTCGTTCAAGAGTCATGTGCCGGACATCATGCTGGATGTTATTCTTAAACCGGCATTCCGGCTTGGCGCCAAGGCTCTTGCCTCCCTTCGGTTTATTCAGGCTGGTAACATTCATGCCTACCTTTTTTATATCGTCATGTTTCTGATGGCGCTTTTGTTGTGGAGATAAACGGGAAAAACTCATGAGCCATACGTTAGTCCATATTGCCCTGTTACTGGTCATGCCGCCGCTGCTACTGGGGGTCATCGGCAAGACCAAGGCATTGTTTGCGGGTCGCATCGGGCCGCCGGTGCTGCAGCCTTATTACGACATCGGAAAACTCTTCCGGAAAGGGTCTGTCTTCAGTACGACCACTACCTGGGTTTTCCGGGCGGGCCCGGTGGTCGGGCTGGCGACGGCGCTGCTGGCCGGGATGCTGATCCCCTTCGGCGGGCACAGTGCGCCCCTGTCATTTAACGGGGATATGATCCTCTTTGCCTACCTCTTTGCATTAGGCCGGTTCTTCACGGCATCGGCTGCCCTGGACACCGGGTCGGCCTTTGAGGGGATGGGGGCGGCGCGCGAGGTGACGTTCTCCTGCTTGGCGGAGCCGGCGTTGTTTTTCGGTTTCCTCGTCCTGGCCAAGTTGTCGGCCTCACTGTCCCTCAACACGATGCTGGACGGGGCTTTTCCCCTCGGGGCCGGGGCGGCGGCCCCCTCCCTGGTGCTGGTGGCGTCGAGCCTCTTCATTGTCCTGCTGGTGGAGAACTGCCGCATTCCGTTTGATGATCCCAACACCCATCTGGAATTGACGATGATTCACGAGGTCATGGTGCTGGACCACAGCGGCCCCGCCTTCGGGATGATTCTCTACGGGGCGGCCATCAAGCTTTTTGTGATGGGAGCGGTCCTGCTTCGCGTCGTCGCGCCGTTCGAGATGAGCAACCCGTGGGCCGACTGGGGGCTGTTTATCGGCGGGATGCTTGCGCTTGCGGTGCTGATTGGCGTGGTGGAGTCGATGATGGCCCGGTTCCGCATGGTTTTCATACCCACGTTCCTGGTGGCGGCCTGCCTGTTGTCGGCGTTTGGCGTGATCCTGTTGCTGAGGTGAAACGATGAAAGAATACATTGATCCCATTCTGGTTGTTATACTGCTGCTGAACTTCGTGGCGCTGGGGGCGAGCCGGTTGCGCACATTGATCCAGGCGGTCGCGGTGCAGGGGATGCTGCTGGGGGTGCTGATCGTCCTGGCGCACGGGAGCTTCGGAAGTTATCTGGTCTGGGTGATCATGATGGCCGCGGCTACGATGGCGCTCAAGGGCGTGGTGATCCCCCGCATGCTGTTTCATGCCGTGCGCGAGGTGGTGGTGCGCCGCGAGGTCGAGCCGATTGTGGGGTTTGTGGCCTCCCTGTTCCTCGGGGCGGTGGGTACCGCACTGGCACTCCTGTTTTCGAAAACCCTGCCGATTGACCATGAGCACATGAGTTCGCTGATTGTGCCCGCATCATTGTCAACCGTGCTGACCGGCTTCCTGATCCTGACCACCCGGTCCAAGGCGATTACGCAGGTGGTCGGATACCTGATCCTTGAAAACGGGGTGTTCATTTTCGGGCTCCTGTTGATGGAGGCCATCCCGTTCCTGGTGGAACTAGGGGTGCTGCTTGACTTGTTTGTCGCCATCTTTGTGATGGGCATCATCATTCATAAGATCAGCAGGGAGTTCTCGTCGGTGAGCACGAACATGCTGTCGGAGTTAAAGGAGTAGATCATGGCTTTTCTCTTGTTTCTGGTTCCGGTGATGTTCGCGGTCGCGGCGCTTTGCGTGCCGTCGAACCGTTGGCGTCCATGGCTGGTTCCCCTGGGTGGAGTGGCTCATCTGGGCATGACGGCATGGGCACTTGCGGGGGGGCATGCCGTGTCGGGGCTTCAGGGGTGGCTTGTGCTCGACCCGCTCGGCAAGCTGGTGCTTGGCCTCATCAGTGTGATTTTTACAGTCTGCGGGTTTTATGCCCCGGCGTATCTGGCCTTGCGGGAAAAACGCCAGAACCGTTTCTTCTGCGCCTGTCTGCTGGGGATGCTGGGGATGATGACGCTCGTTGTGCTTTCGCATCATCTCGGGTTGATGTGGGTTGCGATTGAGGCGACGACGCTTTGCACCGCGCCGCTCCTGTTTTTCAACCATAGCCCGCGGTCGCTTGAGGCAACCTGGAAATACCTGCTGATTGGTTCGGTGGGCATTGCCCTTGCGTTGCTGGGTTCCTTCTTCCTGGCGTATTCCTCCATCTATGGGGGAGATCCTTCGTTGAAGCCGACCCTGCTTCTGGATGATCTGGTGAGAATGGCGCCCCATTTGTCGCGTCCCTGGCTGCATGCGGCCTTCGTGCTGCTCCTGGTGGGGTATGGAACCAAGATGGGGCTGGCACCCATGCATACATGGAAACCGGATGCCTATGGCGAGGCACCTGGACTGGTCGGGGCCCTGTTAGCGGGCGGCGTCACCAGTTGCGCGTTCCTGTCAATTCTGCGGATCTACCAGATTTGCCAGGCCACGCCCGAGGCGGCGTTTGCCCGTGAAATCCTCGTGTTCATCGGGCTGCTATCCATGGCCGTTGCCGCGGTCTTCATGGTCCGCCAACGGGACTTCAAGCGGATGCTTGCCTACTCCAGTGTCGAGCATATGGGTATTCTGGTCCTGGGGATCGGACTGGGCGGGCTGGCGGCCTTCGGCGCCCTCCTGCATATGATTACCAACGGGGTGACCAAGGGTGTGCTGTTCCTGTCGGCGGGCAACATCCACCGGGCCTATGACAGCAAACTGACCGATGACGTGCGGGGCGCCATGCGGCGTCTTCCGGTGTCGGGGGTCACCTTCCTGGCGGGATTCCTGATCGTCACGGGGTCGCCGCCCGGCGGACCGTTCATCAGTGAGTTCACGATCCTGACGGGCGCCATCAACGGCGGGCATTATGCCATATCGGCCCTTTACCTGGCGGTACTGGCGATTGTCTTCATCGGAATGGGGACGACGGTATTGCGGGTGGTTCAGGGATCGCCCTCGCCGCAGGCGGAGGCCACTCCTTACCGGGATCGGCCACAGTTGGTGATTCCCATTCTGGTGCTCCTTGGCCTTTCAATCATGCTCGGCTTATATATACCCAATTCCCTGATCTCCGCGATTCACGATGCGTTGGTCTATCTGGAGGTGAAGCCATGACTGCAATCCTGAAATGGACCTCTGTGCGAAACGGTGTGGCTGTTGCCCGTCGGGATGTTCCGGAGCTGGATGGCGCCACTTTCCGGGTGTCCATCAGTGAGGCCGTTGAGGATGGCGCCAGGGTGGCGGCCTTGTTCGGGCATATCCCCGAGGGGGAGGCTGGGGCTGATCTTTACGCGGTGCTTGCTTTCCGCGAGCAAGGGCAGCTGCGCGTGGCCCGGACTCGGGTCGTGGGCGACTCGTTCCCGTCCCTTACGCCCGAGTGCCCCCAGGTTCATTTGTTTGAGCGTGAAATCGCAGAACAGTTCGGATTGCGCCCCGAAGGCCATCCCTGGCTCAAGCCCGTTCGCTTTGTGAAGTCCATCCGTCCCGGTCACGATGCCTGGGGGAGGACAGGGCCTGATGCGCCGCTTGTCGGGGTCATGGACTATTACCGGGTGGAGGGTGATGAGGTGCATGAAGTGGCCGTCGGGCCCGTTCATGCCGGCATTATCGAGCCGGGTCACTTCCGGTTCCAGTGCCACGGGGAACAGGTATTCCATCTCGAAATCTCGCTGGGCTACCAGCATCGCGGGGTTGAGCGCGCCGTAACGGGCGGCCCGGACAAACGGACGATCCACTACATGGAAACCTTGTCGGGTGACACCACCATCGGGCATGCCACGGCATATTGCCAGGCAGTGGAGGCCCTGTCAGGGTGTGCGGCTCCGGCCCGGGCCCAGGTCCTGCGGGGGATAGCCCTTGAGCTCGAACGCCTGGCGAACCATACCGGCGACCTGGGTGCACTGGCTGGTGATGTGGGCTTCCTTCCCACGGCATCGTACTGCGGCCGGCTGCGGGGCGATTTCCTGAACATGACGGCGATCCTGTGCGGGAACCGTTTTGGGCGCGGACTGGTCCGTCCGGGGGGTGTTGACTGTGATGTAACCGCAGAAGGCGTTGCCGAACTGCTCAAGCGGTTGGAAAGCACGATGGCCGATGTGGCCAATGCCGTGAACCTGTTGTGGGATTCACCGTCGGTCATGAGCCGGTTTGAGGAGACCGGAAAGCTTTCGCTTGAGACCTGCCGTGAGATTGGCCTGGTGGGGCCTGCCGCCCGGGCATGCGGAGCCGAGTTCGACGTTCGTCAGGATTTCCCCACGGGAATGTTTCGTTTTGCTCAGATTCCCGTTTCCACCGGCGTGAGCGGGGATGTCTTTGAGCGTGCCTATATCCGCTGGCTAGAAATCCAACGGTCGGGTGATTTTATCCGCGAGCAGTTGCAGATGCCCGTGGGTGGGCCGGTGAAGGGCGAGGTTAAGCCGATGGCCCCCGATTCCCTGGTGGTGTCCCTGATGGAGGGCTGGCGGGGGGCCATCTGCCACGTGGCGCTTACCGGGAGGGATGGGCGATTCGCCCGCTATAAGATTGTGGATCCGTCTTTTCATAACTGGATGGGGTTGGCGATGGCGTTGCGGAACCAGCAGATTTCCGACTTTCCCCTGTGTAACAAGAGTTTCAACCTGTCCTATTGCGGACACGATTTGTGAAGTAGAGGTGGACCATGTTTAGCATTATCCTGGCGCGGCTGAAACAGCGGCATCGTACGATCAAGTATCCCCGGCAACCACCGGTCTTGCCCGAACGGTTCCGGGGACTGCCGGTCATTGACCAGTCCAGGTTCGGAGGCACGCTGGCTGCCTGTGCCGGGGTTTGCCCGGTGGGTGCGCTGGCTGAACGGGGCGGGGAAGTCACGATCGACCTGGGGCGGTGCCTGTTTTGCGGGGAGTGTGAGAAGGCCTGCCCGGCGGGGGCAATCCGGTTCAGTCGTGACCCCCAGCTCGCCTCGCGTGACCGTCAGTCGCTGATCGTTGGCGCCAAGGAACCTGAACTGAAGGCGGCGCTGGATGAGAGATCCCGGAAGCTGTTCGGGCGATCCCTCAAGTTGAGACAGGTCTGTGCCGGCGGATGCAATGCCTGTGAGGCTGACTGCAATGTCCTGAATACCGTGGTGTTCGACCTGGGGCGCTTCGGGATTCAGTTCGTGGCATCACCGCGTCATGCCGACGGCGTCTTGATCACCGGGCCGGTGACGAAGAACATGGAGCTGGCGCTCAGGAAGACCTACGACGCCGTGCCCGAGCCAAGGGTGGTGATTGCCGTCGGTGCCTGTGCCATCAACGGCGGGCCCTATGTGGACCATGCCGAGACCTGCAACGGGGCAGGGGCCGTGGTGCCGGTGGATGTCTACATTCCCGGCTGCCCCCCTCATCCGATCACGATCCTCGACGGCCTCCTGCGCGCCCTTGGGAAGGTCGAGGACCGGGCGAAATCCGCATGATGTAATCGCGTGCACAACCCTGGTATCATGGGTTGTGCAACAGGTCTGACTTAAGTCTATTGCTACCTTCTCGCCTTAGCTTAGGCTACGCTAAGGGCGTCTGAAGAGCGGCCACCTCAGGTTCTTTTTCTTGCTCTGATCGGATTCTTCTTTCGTTCGCCTGCGGCTTGCCATAGAGTCTCGACAGTTTTCAAAATCCATTAGTGGTCAAGGGAGCAGCATGAAGGTATCAGGCAAGTTGATTGAGATCTTCGACACGGTGAAGGTTAAGGACTCGTTTCAGAAACGGGAGTTCGTGATTGAATACGCGATGAACCCGAAGTATCCGGAGTTGATCAAATTCGAATTGGTTCAGGACAAGTGCACCCAGCTCGACAAGTTCAGCGTGGGGCAGGATGTCGGTGTGGATTTCGACCTGCGCGGGCGCAAGTGGACGGATCAGAAGGGCGCGGTCAGGTATTTCACCACGCTGCAGGCCTGGCGCTTGAGTGCGGCCACCGCCGGCGACGATTCAGGGAATGAAGGCAATCCGCCTGATGTGGACACTGAGGATTTCAGCGAGGGGAAGGGTGGCGGCCTGCCGTTCTGAACCACTTCCCGGCACGCGCCAGCAACCGGTTGATCACGGGCGTCTTGGCCTTGGTGTAGGCATCCCGGTTGTTGGGGTATTTGCGGGATAACGCCAGTTTGGCTGCATTGTACCGTTTTGCCTCTCCGGGGTTCGCCCTCAGGAAATCGCGGAATAGCAGCCATCGTTCCCAGTGGACACAGCCGGGTGTTACCAGATGAAGGTGATGGGTCACGGGGGTGCCCTTGACAAAGAAGTGGCGACCGGGCAGTCCGTATTCGCCTTTGTAGGTGTAGCCGGCTTTTGCCAGTTGCGAGATCCACAAGGGCAGTCTCCTGAAGGAGGGGATCATCATCGCCATATCGATGATGGGTTTGGCGTCCAGACCCGGTACGGCCGTGCTTCCAATGTGTTCCAGGGAATAGCGTGACTTCCCCGTCAACCGCCGGAGCCGCAATTGTTCCCGGAGATAGCGCTGGGCCCAGGTTTCGCTGTAATGGCTGAGTTTTACGGTTCCGCTTTTGAGTCCGATTGTCACGTCATCCGTTCTCTAGCAGGGCCTTGAAATAGGCGACGGTCCTGGCCAGTCCGGCATCCAGGTCAATCGTTGGCTGCCAGTTCAGAACTTTCTTTGCCAGCGTGATATCCGGCTGGCGTTGTCTGGGATCATCGGCCGGGAGTGGTTTGAACTCCAGTTTTGATTGTGAGCCGGACAGGGCGATGATCTTGCGTGCGAGTTCCAGCATGGTGAACTCGCCGGGATTGCCGATATTGATGGGGCCGGTGACGTCATCCGGGCTGTTCATCAGGCTCATCAGTCCGCGGATGAGGTCATCGACATAGCAGAAGGAGCGGGTCTGCGTTCCGTCGCCATAGATGGTGATGGATTCGTTTTTCAGCGCCTGCACGATGAAGTTGGACACCACGCGCCCGTCGTTGGGGTGCATCCGCGGTCCGTACGTGTTGAAAATTCGGGCAACCTTGATGCGCACCTGGTTCTGGCGGTGGTAATCGAAGAAAAGTGTTTCCGCGCAGCGTTTCCCCTCATCGTAGCAGGATCGGATTCCGATGGGATTGACGTGGCCCCAGTAGTCCTCGCGCTGCGGATGCACCTGGGGATCGCCATAGACCTCGCTCGTGGAGGCCTGCAGGATCCTGGCGCGGACCCGCTTGGCGAGGCCGAGCATGTTGATGGCGCCGTGCACGCTGGTCTTCGTGGTCTGGACGGGATCGTACTGGTAATGCACCGGGGAAGCAGGGCAGGCCATATTGTAGATTTCGTCCACCTCGACATAAAGGGGAAATGTGACGTCGTGCCGCATCAGCTCGAAGAAAGGGTGCTTCATGAGATGGGCGATATTGGCCTTGGATCCGGTGAAATAGTTATCGGCGCAAATGACTTCGTGTCCCTGTGCCAGGAGCTGTTCACAAAGGTGTGATCCGAGAAAGCCCGCGCCGCCGGTGACGAGAACGCGCTTGGCTGATAATGATCTCATGTGCTGCTCTGTTTTATACCGGAAGGTTTAAGATCCGCTTTACCTCAGCCTCCAAAGGGGTTGGATCAACAGGGGGCGGGGTAGCGGTTTCATCTCCAAGAACAGGAAACAAGGCCCGCATCTCCTTGATGAACGAGAGGGGTTTGTAGGGC
>CAZMSS010000024.1:0-2742 GCA_964568965.1 uncultured Verrucomicrobiota bacterium
AGGAACTCTTCGAGCTCATCCCCATCGGCACCCCCGTCGTCATTGAAGAATAAGAGAATTCTTCACCACTGATCTGCACTGATTCACACTAATCCCGAAAGAGATTTGAACAGAAGTCGCGAAGACCGCTAAGGGTACTTCGTCTTGGCGGGCTGACTATGGGCAAGGGGAAATGTTGCGGTATTTCCGTTCGAACAGTAGCCCGAGCCAAAAATCCCGCAACGCCGCCCGAGAAAACTCGTGAGTGTGAAATTCTTGTGCGTAGCGCAGATGGAGTGGCAGTTTCCCCCCCTTCTGAATTCTTCGGAAGACCCGTTGGGGAATCTTCAGGTGGGGTACTCACCACCTGAAGATTCCCCAACATTCTCTTTCCTTAGCGAGCTTTGCGACTTCTGTTCAAATCTCTTCTTCGGATTAGTGCAAATCAGTTGAAGTCTTCTCTTTCTCGCTCTTTCCTTCTCCGTGTCTCCGTGGTAAAGTCCTGTTTTTGAATTTTAGCAGGAGACTAGAGAATGCATCCGTATCGAACACATAACTGCGGCGAGTTGCGCGCTGAACAGGTTGACCAGACTGTCCGGATTTCTGGCTGGGTCTTCAGGAAGCGGGACCATGGGCAGTTGCTTTTCATTGATTTGCGCGACCATTATGGGCTGACCCAGGTGGTCATCTATCCCGATCGCGCCTTCTTCGACGAATGCCAGCGTGTTCGTTCCGAAAGCGTCATCATTGTCACCGGAAAGGTCGTCGCCCGCAGTGACGATACGATTAACGAATCGCTTCCGACAGGGAGGATCGAAGTCATTGCCGAATCGGTCACAATCGAGAGCCTGGCCGATCCGCTTCCCTTCCAGATCACCGTCGAGGATGACGGCCCGGAGGAGACGCGCCTGAAATACCGCTTCCTCGACCTGCGGCGTGATCACCTGCATAAGAACATCCTGCTCCGGTCGCAGATTATCGCCAGCCTCCGCCGCCGCATGATCGGCCATGGCTTCACCGAGTTCCAGACGCCCATCCTTACCAGCAGTTCGCCGGAAGGCGCCCGCGATTACCTGGTGCCCAGCCGTGTGCACCCGGGCAAGTTCTATGCGCTGCCCCAGGCCCCCCAGCAGTTCAAGCAGCTTCTGATGGTGGCCGGTTTCGACCGCTATTTCCAGATCGCCCCCTGCTTCCGCGATGAGGATGCCCGGGCTGACCGGTCGCCCGGGGAGTTCTACCAGCTCGACATGGAGATGTCGTTTGTCACCCAGGACGACGTGTTTGCCGTCGTGGAGGATGTGATCCACGGGATCTTTACCGAATTTTCCCGGGTACAGATTGACAAGCCCCCGTTCGTGCGCATCCCCTATGCGACGGCCATGGAGAAATACGGCACCGACAAGCCGGATCTGCGCATTCCGATCGAGATGAAGGATGTCTCGGACATCTTCCGTGCCTCGAAATTCAACGCCTTCCGCTCCGTGGTGGAGAAGGGGGGCGTCGTGCGGGCCATTCCCGTCAAGGGAATCGCCGGCAGGCCGCGCAGTTTCTTCGACAAGCTGGTGGAGCATGCGCAGTCCCTCGGGTCGAAGGGGTTGGCCTACCTGGTGTGGGAGGGCGGCGTAGTCAAGGGGCCCATCCAGAAGTTTCTTTCTGAGGATGAGATCAAGGCGCTGGCCGCCCGCGGCGGAATGGTCGAGGGCGATGTCATGTTCTTTGTCAGTGACCTGGCGCATCACGTGAACAAGATCTGCGGCGAGCTCCGGACGAAACTGGGGCGCGACCTGGAGCTGATTCCCAAGGATGTTTTCCGGTTCTGCTGGATTGTGGACTTCCCGATGTTCGAGCTCGATGAGGAAACCCGCAGCATCGCCTTCTCCCATAATCCCTTCTCCATGCCCCAGGGCGGCATGAAGGCGTTGTGCGAGCAGAATCCGCTCGATATCCTTGCCTATCAGTATGACATCGTCTGCAACGGCGTCGAACTCTCCAGCGGGGCGATCCGGAACCACAGCCCGGAGGTCATGTACAAGGCCTTTACCATTGCCGGTTATCCCCCCGAGGAGGTGGATAAGCGGTTCGGCGGCATGATCAATGCCTTCAAGCTCGGTGCCCCGCCGCATGGTGGTATTGCCCCGGGCGTTGACCGCATGGTAATGCTGCTGGCAGGCGAAAGCAACATCCGCGAGGTCATCGCCTTCCCCATGAACCAGAAGGCCCAGGACCTGATGATGAACGCACCCAATACTGTTATGGATAAGCAGCTCCGCGAGCTTCACTTGAAGCTGGATCTGCCGAAGGAAAGCAAATAGGAGTATGCAGTGTTCGGCATTCAGTATTCAGAAGAAAGCTGATCTTCTGAACACTGAACACTGAACACTGAACACTGAGCCCTGAACACTCTATGACCCGCACTGGCATAGGCTATGACATTCACCGCTTCGCAGCCGGCCGACGGCTGGTGCTCGGTGGCGTGGACATCCCTTCCCCGGAGGGGCTTGACGGCCATTCGGATGCGGATGTGCTCTGTCATGCCTTGGCCGATGCCCTGCTGGGGGCGATTGCCGACGGCGATATCGGGCAGCACTTTCCCAACACCGATCCGCGCTGGAAGAATGCCGATAGTGTGGAGTTGCTCAGGCTGGTGGTCCTCCGGGTCAAAGCCAAGGGGTTTCATGTGGTGAATGTGGATGCCATGATCACGGCGGAGAAGCCGAAAGTGATGCCTTATGCGCAACGCATGCGGGAGCGCCTCGCGCCGGT
>CAZMSS010000024.1:2842-4309 GCA_964568965.1 uncultured Verrucomicrobiota bacterium
CCCGCCCATGAAAATTCATAATACACTGACGCAGCAGCTTGAGGAACTGGTTCCGCTTGAGGGGAACAAGGTCCGGCTCTATACCTGCGGGCCGACGGTTTACAATTACGCCCATATCGGGAATTTCCGGGCCTATATTTTTGAGGATCTACTCCGGCGCTGCATCAAGTATTTCGGCTATGAGGTTCTCCAGGTGATGAACCTGACGGATGTGGACGACAAGACCATCGCCGGGGCAATCAAGGCCGGAACCTCCCTTGATGCATTTACCAAAACCTATAAAACGGCATTTTTCGAGGATTTGAAGGCCCTGAACGTGGAGCCCGCGGAACACTACCCTGCGGCCACGGACCATGTTCCCGAAATGATCGCCATCATCCGCAAACTCATGGACAAGGGCCATGCCTACCAGTCCGATGACGGCTCGATCTATTTCAGCGTCTCCAGCTTTCCGGCCTACGGTAAACTGGCTCACCTCGATATGGCCGGATTAAGGCCCGGCGCGCGAGTCCAGCATGACGAGTATGAGAAGGAGAATGTCGCGGATTTCGCCCTGTGGAAGGCATGGGATGCCAAGGACGGGGACGTGGTATGGGATTCGCCCTGGGGCCGGGGGAGGCCGGGATGGCATATCGAATGTTCGGCCATGGCGACGAAATACCTGGGCGAAAGCTTTGACCTTCATACCGGCGGGGTGGATAACATCTTCCCGCACCATGAGGACGAGATTGCCCAGAGTGAGGCCGCCAGCGGAAAGCCTTTCGTGCGTTACTGGATGCATTGCGCTCACCTGGTCGTGGATGGCCGCAAGATGTCGAAGTCGCTGGGCAACTTCTATACCCTGCGGGATGTTCTCTCCCGCGGCTTCAATGGCCGCGAAACCCGTTATGTGCTGATCGCCGGCCACTACCGGCAGTCACTCAACTTTTCCTTTGATGCCATGACTGCCGCTCGCAGCGCCCTCCAGCGCCTTGATGAGTTCCAGGAGAGACTGGTTGGCGTTGCCGGGAATGCGAACATCGAACATCGAAGCATGGTTGGAACTTGCTCCCCGTTGAATGTTGGAAGTTCGGAGTTGAATGTTCGATGTTCGAGTTCATCCCTTCTCCCCGACTGGGCCGAGACAGCCCGCCAGAAATTCGACGCCGGACTGGCCGAGGATCTCAACATCTCCGAGTCCCTGGGCGCGCTCTTTGACATGGTTCACGCCGGGAACCGGGCGATGGATGGCAAGGCCCTGACCCCGGAGCAGGCGGCCGCCGTGAAAGCGTTGCTCGCCCGTTTTGATCAGGTTCTAGGCCTGTTGGAGAAACCCCGGGATACCGTGCCCGAGGAAGCCTTGAAGCTGCTCGAACTCCGCCAGCAGGCCCGCCAAACCAAAAACTGGGCCGAGGCTGATCGTGTGCGCAACGAATTGGCAACCCTCGGCTGGATCATCCAGGACACCCCGCAGGGGCCGAAGTTGAA
>CAZMSS010000024.1:4409-14787 GCA_964568965.1 uncultured Verrucomicrobiota bacterium
GAAGGCGGCGGCAAGTCCACCCACATCAAGCGGTTGGCGGAGCGGTTAAGATCGCTGGGACATGAGGTTCTTGTGACCCGCGAGCCCGGTGGCACGCCGACAGGGGAGGCGATCCGCGGCATCCTGCAGCATGAACACACGGGCGAAACCGTCTGTCCCGAGGCGGAGCTGCTCCTGTTTGAGGCCAGTCGCGCCCAACTGGTCAGGACCGTCATCCTGCCCGCACTTCAGAAGGGGATCTGGGTCCTGTGCGACCGGTTTGCCGATTCCACAACCGCCTACCAGGGGTATGGCCGGGGATTTGACCTGGAGACCATTCTCTCGCTCAACAGCCACGCCATGGGCGAGTGCATCCCGGACCTGACGCTGCTCATGGACATTGATGTTCAGAGCGGGCGGCTGCGGCTGGCGCAGCGGAATCTGGCCCTGAACACCACGAGCGACCGGATTGAGCGGGAGGCCGTCGAGTTCCATGAGCGGGTCCGCGCCGGCTTTCTCGCCCTGGCCCAACGCTGGCCCGACCGGATCAAGGTGGTGAATGTGATGCGGGAGCCTGATGTCGTGGCAGGTGAAATATGGGAATTGGTGAAGAGAGTATTCAGTGTTCAGTATTCAGTGTCCAGTCGTCAGAAAGGCTAATCGTTCATATATCATTCTCGCTTCCAAACATTGAACTTCGAACACTGAACACTGAACACTGACGACTTCAGACATGACCACAGAAAGTACAGTATCAAGCGCCTTGTCCTCCTTCGACGCCGCCTTGCAGGCGGGTCGGCTCGCCCAGGCTTATCTGGTGGTCGGGAATATCCGCGACGAGGGGGTGCCATTCGCCGAACAGGCGCTGATGCGGCTTTTCTGCCAGGGCATGATGAAACCCTGCGGGGAGTGTCCCGCCTGCGGCCAGATCCGTGAGCACAAGCACGTGGATGTGGTCTGGGTCGAGCCGGAGAAAAAATCACGCGTGGTGGGGATTGACCGCATCCGGGAATTGATGCAGGTCATTTACCAGACCTCCTATAGCGGGGGCTGGAAGGCCGTTGTGCTCGTCGGGGCTGACCGGGCGGGCGAGGAGGCCTCCAATGCCTTCCTCAAGACGCTGGAGGAGCCCCCGCCCCGGTGCATCTTCTTGCTCCTGTCGGATTCCCCGCAGGGCATCATGCCCACCATCCTGTCGCGCTGCCAGCGTATCGTCCTGTCCTCTGAGCCGGAACGGCTTCCGGAACCGTGGCAGTCGGAGTTGATCGGCATTCTCTCCACGCCGATGGACAGCAGCCTGACCGGCCGCTTGTTCCGCGGCAAGCAGTTGGATTCCCTGCTGTCGGACATCAAGAAGACAGTTGAGAAAGAGGAGACGGTGCGGTTCCGCGAGGAACAGGAGACGATGCGCAACCCCGATGACCGGAAAAGTCCCAAGGGGGATGAGGATGTGCTCTCCGCCCGAATCGAGGCGAGGTTCCGTGGATTGAGATCCATGCTTCTCCGGGCCCTGTTGTTCTGGTACCGGGATCTGCTCGTGCTGGGCTACGGCGCCGATGCCACCTTATTGCGGTATCCGGCCCAGGCCGGCATCATCGCCGACCTTGCCCGGCGCACCTCCTATGCCGAGGCATTGGCCAATGTGAGGATCATCGAGGACATGCAGCGCCAGTATGACCGGAACCTGTCCACGGATCACATCATAGCCGCGGCCGTGAATGGTTTGAGCGGTTAGGAGCCAGTGGGCAGGAGGCAGTCGGCGGAATAATAGAGTCCTGACTCCTGAGCTCCTGAGTTCTCTCTTTCTTCCGGCTCCTGATTTCTGTATACTGCTTTCCGTGTACCGTTCTGCAACCATTCGACTTGAAGATGATTCACTGATCAATGCGGTGAGCCCGGCGGAGCTCGCAATCCATCAGGGGGATTGTTGCGTGATGGAATATTGCCGCGTGCCCGAGTTCGGGCAGGTGGTGACTTTGGCGGACTATGAGGGGGCGCCGCCGCCGCGCGGGACCGTGCCGGTCGTCATGAGGCGCGCCACCTTGCAGGATCAGGCCCGGGCCCGGGAAAATTCAATCACCGGCCGCATGGCTTCAAAAACGGTCCACAAACGGGTCGAGGAGCAGAAGCTTCCGCTGCGCGTGATACATGTCCGATACAGCTTTGACCGATCCGTGCTCCATGTCACGTTTACCTCGGAGGATCGTGTCGAGTATACCGACCTGGTCAAATTGCTGGCCGGCGACTTGCATGCCCGCATCGAGATGAAGTCCCTCGGCGTCCGGGATGCCGCAAAATCGGTGGGCGGCATGGGTGTTTGCGGGCGGTCACTTTGCTGCAAGTCCTGGATCAAGGATTTCGAGGTGGTGACGGTCAAGATGGCCAAGACCCAGCGGTTGGCCCTCAATCCGGCCGCGATCAGTGGAATGTGCGGACGGCTGAAGTGCTGTCTGAAATATGAGTTCGACAACTACAAACAGTCGGGCGAAACCCTTCCCCGCGATGGCGCCAGGGTCCGGTGCGAGGATGGGTGCGGGTGTGTCTGGGACAAGGATGTCATGCGCCAGCGTGTGAAAGTCCGCCTTGAGGACGGGCGGATTCTTGATTATCCCGCCACGGCTGTGAAGCCGATTGCCGATTCCGCCCCCCATGCGGTGCGGAAACAGGAGGAGAAACGCCAATGAAGCCAGTTAAATTAGTTGTAGTCGGGTCCATCGGGTTGGACACCATTGAGACTCCCCAGGCCCGGAAGGAAGAAATCCTGGGAGGGTCGGTCAGCTATGCCTGCGCGGGAGCCTCGTTTTTCTCGCACACCGGCATGGTGGGGGTGGTCGGCACGGATTTCCCTGAACCGTGCATGGATGTCTACCGCAAATTCGGGATCGACCTGGCGGGCCTCCAGAAAGCGCACGGCAAGACCTTCCGGTGGTCGGGTGTCTATGAGCAGGACATGAACAACCGCCGGACCCTGGCGACGGATCTCAATGTGTTCGGGAAATTCATGCCTGAACTTCCCAATGATTACGCCAAGGCGCCCTTCCTGTTCCTCGCTAATATTTCCCCCGAGTTGCAGCTTCATGTCCTGTCCCAGGCTAAATCAGCCGAGTTTGTGGCGGCCGACACGATGGACCTCTGGATCAATATCGCCCGCAATCCCCTCATGGAAGTCGTCAGTGCGGTGGATCTGCTGACCCTGAATGAATCCGAGGCGCGCCTGTTATCCGGCGAGAACAACCTGATCAGGGCGGCCAGGAAGATCCTGGGGTGGGGCCCCGAGTATGTCATCATCAAGAAGGGGGAGCATGGCGCGATGCTCTTCTCGAAGGCGGGTATTTTTATCGTGCCGGCCTATCCGCTGGAAGTGGTTCATGATCCCACCGGCGCCGGCGACACCTTTGCCGGCGGCTTCATGGGGGCGCTCAGTGAGCGTGGCGACGTGAGTGAGACCGCCATTCGAAAGGCGATGAGCTATGGCAGTGTGGTGGCATCCTTCGGGGTGGAGGATTTCAGTCTCGACCGGCTGCAGACATTGTCGCGGCATGAAATTGAAACCCGTTTCGCCGCATTCCGGACCTTGACGCATATCGGGTAGATTCCAGTCCGTAAAACTTCTCCTCCTCCTTGTCGGAGGGTTCTATGTTAAATATTTAACGTTAAATATTTGACATTCAGGGGTGGTGTACTGTAAGTAGTACATCTTTCAGAAAGGACTGTGCTCATGGAACCCAACGAGACAAATCTGGTGAAGATTCCGGGGTCGGTGATCCGGCGCTTGCCGAAATACCTGACCCAGGCCCAGCACCTGCACCAGCAGGGCGTGATGTGGGTGTCCTCGTTGTCCTTGGCGGAGGCGCTGGGCCTGACCAGTTCCACGGTTCGGCAGGATCTTTCGCACATTGATTTTCAGGGGATTTCCAAACGCGGGTATTCAACCGTGGGCCTCGAGGCCGCTCTCGCCCGGACCCTCGGGGTTGACCATGACATCACCTGCGTCCTGGTTGGCGCCGGGAATCTGGGACGGGCCCTCGCCCTGCATGAGGGATTCGGGCGGCAGGGCTTCAAGATTGTCGGCGTGTTTGACAGCTCTGCCTCTGTTGTGGGGAAGAAGGTCGGACATTTTCTTGTCCGGCCCATGTCGGATCTGGGTGCCGTGGTGGGGGAACATAAAGTGGAGATCGGCATCCTCTCTGTGCCGCACGAGGCGGCACAGGCGGTGGCCGACCAGTTGATTTTGTCGCAGGTGCGCGGGTTGTTGAATCTGACCACCGCGCATCTCCGGACGCCGGCCGTGGTGCCTGTTGTGGATGCCCGCGTTTTATCGAGTTTGAGGGAATTAGCCTATGCGGTGAGGAGCCGGTAGGCCAAAAGTTGGGATTAGAAAGGACTATACATGAGTAAACCAATGGAGCAGTTGCTTGAACGGCGGCAGAAGGCTGAAAAGCGGCTTCGCAAGGAGAAATTGAACTCCAGGGTCCGCATCACGGTGGGATCGGCCACCTGTGAGAATGCGGCCGGTGCGAACGATGTGTTCAAGCGGGTTGAGGACTTGATCAAAAAGCACGGGCTCAAGGATGTCACCCTGAGCCGCGTGGGCTGCACCGGCAAGTGCGATATGGAGCCGGTGGTGACGGTCTTCAGCCGGCAGAGCACGCCGGTGAAGTACATCACCATGACGCCCGACAAGGTGGACAAGGTGTTTGACTCGCATATCCTGAAGGATGCGCCGCTCAGGGACCTGGCGATGCCTAACGGCGGCAAGGTGGATACGGCGTTCGCCGAGGAGACGCTGTGGGCTGATGCCCGGCTCGCCGACCGGTTTTCGTCCATTTTCGGGGATGTGCACTTCTTCGGCAAGCAGATGCGCGTAACGCTGCGAAATTGCGGGGTGATTGACCCCGAGGACATGGACGAATATCTCGTCGTGCGCGGCTACCAGGCGGCCGTCAAGGTGCTCACCGAAATGACGCCCAACGATGTCGTCAACGCCGTGACCAAGTCCGGCCTGCGCGGGCGCGGTGGCGGTGGATTCCCCACGGGCGTGAAATGGAATTTCGCCCTTGTCCAGAAGAGCGAGGAGAAATACATCATCTGCAATGCCGACGAGGGCGACCCCGGTGCGTTCATGGACCGCAGCACCATTGAGGGGGATCCCCACACCGTGATCGAGGGCATGATCATCGGGGGCTATGCCATCGGCGCCCGGCAGGGGTATGTGTATATCCGGGCCGAGTATCCCCTGGCCATCAAGCGGCTGGAGATTGCCATCGCGGCGGCCCGCCAGGCGGGGTTCCTCGGGAAGAAAATCTTCGGGACAGAGTGGGATTTCGACATCGAGATCCGCCTCGGCGCCGGCGCCTTTGTATGCGGCGAGGAGACCGCGCTGATCCGGTCGATTGAGGGCGAGCGCGGTATGCCGCGCCCCCGTCCGCCCTATCCGGCCGCCTCCGGGCTGTGGGGCAAACCGACGGTGATCAACAACGTCGAGACCTTCGCCAATATCCCCGTGGTGATCCTGGACGGTCCCGAATGGTTCTCGTCCATTGGCACCGCGAAGAGCAAGGGGACCAAGGTCTTCGCCCTGGCCGGCAAGGTCTGCAACACCGGCCTCGTCGAGGTGCCCATGGGCACGACGCTGCGCGATGTGGTGTACGGCGTCGGCGGCGGGATTCGCGACGGCAAGAAATTCAAGGCGGTCCAGACCGGCGGACCGGCGGGGGGATGTCTGCCTGAGTCATGCCTCGACACCCCGGTTGACTATGAGTCGCTGACGGCGGCGGGCTCCATGATGGGCAGCGGCGGCATGATCGTGATCGATGAGGATTCCTGCATGGTGGACGTGGCGCGCTTCTTCCTGGATTTCACCCAGGACGAATCCTGCGGCAAGTGCACCCCCTGCCGGGAGGGCACCAAGCGCATGTTGGAAATCCTGCAGCGCATCACCACCGGACAGGGCGTGGAGGGCGATATCGAGAAACTGCTCCGGCTGGGCGACACGATCAAGCGGACCTCGCTGTGCGGTCTCGGCCAGGCCTCGCCGAACCCGGTGATCAGCACGATCAAGCATTTTCGCGAGGAATACGAGGCGCATATCCGCGAGAAGCAGTGTCCGGCGGGCGTCTGCACAAGCCTGCTGAGCTACACCATCATCCCGGAGAAGTGTATCGGGTGCGGGGCCTGCAAGCGCAAGTGTCCCGTTTCCTGTATCAGCGGGAAGCCCAAGGAAGTTCATGAAATTGACCCGTCCCGCTGCATCAAGTGCGGGCAGTGTTTTGAGGTATGCAAGTTTGACGCAGTGAAGAGGAAATAAACTCATGACAATAGAAAAAAAGGTTACGCTGTGGATTGACGGCGTCAAGGTGACGGTGCCCGAAAAAAGCACCATTCTCCAGGCGGCCGATTCAATCAATATCGATGTGCCCAGCCTGTGCTACCACCCCGACCTGAGCGTGATCGGCGCCTGCCGTGTGTGCGTGGTGGAGGTCGAGGGGCAACGCAATCCGGTGGCCTCCTGTTCGTTTCCCGTGGCCGAGGGCATGAAGGTCAAGACGTCGTCGCCGCTGCTGCGGCGCCTGCGCCGGGATGTCGTCGAGCTGATTCTCGACAATCACCCCATGGACTGCCAGACCTGCGTCCGGAACGGGACCTGCGAGCTGCAGAAGCTGGCTTATGACCTGGGGGTGCGGGAACGCCTGTTCCAGGGCGAGCGCAAGCGGATTCCGGTGGATACCTCGTCCCCCGTGCACCGCAACCCCGAGAAGTGCATCCTGTGCGGGCGTTGTGTCCGGGTCTGCGACGAGGTGCAGGGCGTCCACAACCTGAGCGTCCAGCACCGCGGCTTCCATAACGTCGTGGCGCCTGCCCATGACAGCAAGATGATTGATTCCGTCTGCATTCATTGCGGGCAGTGCGTCAATGTCTGCCCGACGGCCGCCTTCACGGAACAGGATGCCACGGAGTCCGTGTTCGAGGCGTTGTCGAACCCGGACCTGCATGTCGTGGTCCACACCGCCCCGGCGATTCGTGCCACCATCGGCGAGGGGTTCGGATTCCGGCCGGGCACGCCGGTGACCGGAAAGCTGGTTACCGCATTGCGCATGGCCGGCTTCCACAAGGTGTTCGACACGAACTTCGGCGCCGACCTCACGATCATCGAGGAATCCACTGAATTCCTGAACCGGATCCACAAGAAGGAACGGCTCCCGCTGATCACGTCCTGCTCGCCGGGCTGGGTCAATTTCATGGAGCGCTTCTACCCGGAACTGATTCCCCTGACCTCGACCTGCAAGTCGCCGATGAGCATGCTCTCGACGCTGCTGAAGACCTACTACGCCCAGCAGATGGGCCTCGACCCGGAGAAGATCTTCGTGGTCGCGGTGATGCCCTGTACGGCCAAGAAGTACGAGGCCCGCCGCGAGGAGCACAAGGCGCCCTGGGGCAAGCCCTACACGGACGCGGTGCTCACGACCCGCGAGCTGATCTGGATGATGAAGTGCCTCGGCGTGGATTTCCACAACCTTGAGGATGGCGCGTTCGATTCCCCGCTCGGGGTTTCCTCGGGGGCGGCCGACATCTTCGGCGCCACGGGCGGCGTCATGGAGGCGGCCCTCCGTACAGCCTACGAGAAGATCACCGGCAAGGAGCTGGAGGAACTGGACTTCGAAACCGTCCGCGGCGTGGAGGGCGTGAAGGAGACGTCGATCCAGATCAATGGCCTGACGATTAACATCGGCGTGGCCAACGGACTCCAGAATGCCAAGAACCTCCTTGACCGCGTGGCCAGCGGCGAGAAACAGTATCATATCATCGAGATCATGGCCTGTCCGGGGGGCTGCGTGGCCGGCGGCGGCCAGCCGTATCCGCCCCGGGGCATGCATGTGCTGGACCCGGAACTGGCGCGGCTGCGGGCCCGGGCGCTCTATTCGATTGACGGGAGCAAGTCGCTCCGCAAGTCGCATGAAAACCCCTCGATCGAGGCCCTCTATGAGAATTTCCTGGGGGCGCCGAACAGCCATCTGTGTCATGAGTTGCTGCATACCCATTATGAACCCAAGTTCCCGCGAGGTGTGAAATGACGAACGAGCTGCTGCAGAAGGAAAAAGCCAAGGCGACGGACATCCTGCCGGAATCGGTGGTCCGCTATATTGAGGACTGCGCCAAGAAGAAGAACCCGAACAGCCACCTGATTTCGGTCCTGCACAAGGTGCAGGACCACTTCGGCTACCTGGCGAAGGAACACATGGACGCCGTGTCCGTGCTGATGCAGATTCCGGCGGCCAAGGTGACGGGGGTGGCGAGTTTCTATCATTTCTTCAACTTCACCCCGCGTGGCAAGCATCGTGTCTCGCTCTGCATGGGAACTGCCTGTTTCGTCAAGGGGGCGGGCAAGGTGCTGGACAAGCTGCAGGAGCTGCTGGAGATCAAGATCGGGGAGACCACCACCGACAACCTCTTCTCGATTGACGTTGCCCGCTGCGTTGGCGCCTGCGCGCTGGCCCCGGTCATGATCGTCGATGAGAAGGTCTACGCCGAGGTGAAGCCCGACCAGGTCGCCAGAATCCTGGGCGAGTACGGATACGAGCCGAAAAAAGCGAAGGCGTAATCCTTCCTCCTGTAAAATGGGGTGTGGCAACGAAATACTTTGCCACTTTTTTGCGGGATGCTAGGATTCCGCAAATCATTTAAAGGAGACTGTTCAAATGGCTTCATGGATTGGTGGATTTCCGAAAATCGGTATTCGTCCCACGATTGACGGTCGTCGGTTGGGGGTGCGTGAGTCACTTGAAAAACAGGTGATGACCATGGCTGCGACGGCGGCAAAATTCCTCTCGGCCAACCTGCGCCGGCCGGATGGCAAGCCTGTGGAGTGCGTCATCGCCGACACCTGCATCGGCGGGGTGGCTGAAGCCGCCGCCTGTGCCGATAAGTTCCGTCGTGAGGGCGTGGGCGTGTCGCTGACCGTGACCCCCTGCTGGTGCTATGGCAGCGAGACGATGGATATGGATCCCTCGATACCCAAGGCGGTCTGGGGATTCAACGGAACCGAGCGCCCGGGTGCCGTGTATCTGGCCGCCGTTCTGGCGGGGCACAGCCAGAAGGGTCTGCCAGCCTTCGGGATCTATGGCCGGGATGTCCAGGATGCGGGCGACACCACGATTCCTGCCGATGTGCAGGAGAAGCTCCTCCGTTTCGCCAAGGCCGGTCTGGCTGTGGCCACCATGCGCGGCAAGTCCTATCTCTCGCTGGGCGGCGTTTCGATGGGAATCGCCGGGTCGATCGTGGACCAGCCGTTTTTTGAGGACTACCTCGGGATGCGCGTCGAGTGTGTGGACATGAGCGAACTGACCCGGCGCATCGACGAGAAGATCTACGACCCCAAGGAATTCGAGAAGGCCTACGCCTGGACCCGCAAGAACTGCAAGGAAGGCAAGAATGTCAACGCCAAGCCTCGCGATTCCAAGCGGAGGGATCAGGAGTGGGAAACAAGCGTCAAGATGGCGATGATCACCCGCGACCTGATGGTCGGCAATCCCCGCCTGGCCGAGCTCGGTTTCGGAGAGGAAGCGCTCGGGCATAACGCCATCGCGGGCGGGTTCCAGGGCCAGCGCCAATGGACCGACCACTTTCCGAATGGGGACTTCATGGAAGCCATCCTGAACTCGTCGTTCGACTGGAATGGCACTCGTGCCCCGTATATGGTGGCTACGGAGAATGACAGCTTGAACGGTGTCTGCATGCTGTTCGGATACCTCCTGACCAACACCGCCCAGATTTTCGCCGACGTGCGGACCTTCTGGAGTGCGGATTCGATCAAGCGGGTCACCGGCCACAAGCTCACCGGCGCTTCGGCGCCCGGCCTGATCCATCTGATCAACTCCGGCGCAGCCACCCTCGACGGCACGGGCGAGCAGTCCATCAAGGGCAAGCCCGCAATGAAGCCGTTCTGGGAGATCTCCGAGGCGGAAGTCCAGAAGTGCCTTAAGGCGACGACCTGGCCGCAGGCCGTGTATGAGTACTTCCGCGGCGGCGGTTTCTCTTCCTGCTACCTGTCGAAGGGCGGCATGCCGATGACCATGACGCGCGTCAGCATGGTCAAGGGGCAGGGGCCGATCCTTCAGATCGCCGAGGGCTGGTCCGTGGATATCCCGGCGAAGGTTCACAAGACCCTCGTCGAACGCACCAATCAGACCTGGCCGACCACCTGGTTTGTGCCGAAGCTGACGGGCAAGGGCGCGTTCCGCGACGTCTACAGCGTCATGAACAACTGGAGCGCGAACCATGGCGCGATCAGCTACGGGCATGTCGGTGCCGACCTGATCTCGCTGGCCGCGATGCTGCGCATCCCGGTGGCGATGCACAATGTCGACGACGAAAGTGTCTTCCGTCCCAGCACCTGGGGCCT
>CAZMSS010000024.1:14887-21364 GCA_964568965.1 uncultured Verrucomicrobiota bacterium
TCACTCAGCCGCTGGGGGTATCCCACATCGGCGACCAGCCCGTTGCACAAGCACTTGCGGTTGACGGTGTCCTCGATTTTTCCGCCCTTGGCAACATACGAGGCCACCGGCTCGGCGGGACAACGGTACCCGATGGTTCCGTCCTCCTTGCGGTAAACTTCCCGGAGGAATCCAAGGTCACACCGGCGCTGTCGCCGGGCATAGAGTTCGGGATCGGAGAGCGTGCCCTCAAGCTTGGCCACCTTGAAGGGAAAGCCGGTGGGGGAGGCGAGGGGGTCCGTGAAGACCTCGGCCTTGCCGTCGAGGGCCTTTTGAACCAGGGCGCGCCGGTATTCCGCCTTGAGTCCGGATTCCTCGCAGAGGGCGAAGGCTGAGCCCACCTGGATGCCTGCGGCTCCCTCGGCAAGCGCCCGGCGCAACCCCTCGGCCGACCCATAGGCCCCCGCCAGCCAGAAGGGCACGCCCATGGCCCGGAAGGCTTCAAGGTTGACCACGTCGCGGGGCCCGTAAATGGGTTCGCCTGCCGCCGAGAGCTGGAGCTTTCCTCGTGGAGGGGCGTTGTGGCCGCCCGCAAGGGGGCCTTCAATGACAAAGCCCTGTATGCTCCCGGTTGCCCGGCGCAGCAGCATGGTGGCCAGGGTATCGGAGGATACAATCGGAAGAAACGCGGGCCGGTTCAATGCGGCCAGGGACATGTTGTCTTCGATGAACTCACGCGGGTTGAAGACCATCCGATAGGCCTCGGGGCTCTTCATTCCCCCCACTTGGATGGGGTAGGAGACGCTCTCATGGTTGACCAGGGTGTCCAGGATACCGGGAACCTCAAGCGGAATCCCTGCGCCCATGACCACGACGCTGACTCCCGCCAGCATGGCTCCGTAAATGGAGGGAAGATGGGGGAGCTGGATCTTTTCGAGATAGTTGATTCCGACCGGATTGGTGTGTCCTTCCCGGGCCAGGAACACTTCAACAAAATTGGCGGCGATGCACATTTCCTGGGGCGTGCGATTACCCTCCACCGTATGAAACCCGCTGTTCTTGTACGGGGCTGTGTCCGGCTTCCCGCCTGGCACGAAATAGTTATCCATGATTCTCTGGACCATTTTCGGGAAGGGAAAGTGGCTCAAGGCACGGCGGATATGTCCTTCAGGATCGCCGTCCTGGAGACGACGGATCAGGATATGGTCGAGCCCGGTGCCGGATACAAGACCGAGCTGGCCAAGCCGCGAGACGGTCTGGGCAAGCTTCCAATTCGAGACTCCGGTACCCATCCCCCCCTGGATAATTTTCGGAACAAACGCTTTCATTGTTTAGCATGATGCACTTTTTTTCCGGAAATTGCCACAACGATTCACCTGAAGGATGAAAAAAATCTGCGGTTTGAGTTCTTTTCGCCTGGATAATTCTTGCGTGCAATGACGTGTTCGTTACAATGACCGCGTGTTTTTGGCCCAACCCAACAAGGAGTCTATGATGAGGAACGCTCTGAGATGTCTGGCGGTTTTCGGTGTGGTGTCGGGAATGGGACTCGCTGCCATGGCAGCGGATAGCGGAACCGCTAACCCAGTGGCTTCATCGGTCCTCGCCACGCCGGCCAAGGGGCCTGCCTTGTCGAAACAGCGCTTTGACCTCATCTCGGCCAACCTGGACGCCGGGGGCGACCTCCTCGTCGTCGCCAACATGGACGGCTGGATCCGGGACACCGTTCAGGCCATTATCAAGACCATTACGGTTATGGGTGGGGATAGCCCGGACTTCCAGCCCGTGGCCACATGCCTTGGGAATCTGCCGGCCTTTTTGGACAAGAGCGGTTTCTACGGCTTTCAAGGGTGCGGGATGAGCATTGTGCCCCGCGAGGACGGTCAGAACACCATTAAGTGTTTCATCGCGCGTGACCCGGCAGCGACCTGGTCTCCCCTCTGGCAGGCGATGGTGGGGGGAAGCCCCCGGAAATTGGTCTGCACCGACTTCCTGCCCGCGGATACGGAGCTGGCTCGGACCGGCACGGGCGAATGCGGCGCCTTGTGGAAAATGATCCGTTCGGGTGTGGCGGAACTCAGCACCCCGGCGGCTGCAGCCGCTTTTGATAGCCAGCTGGCGTCCCTGAAAACCAGCATGGGGGTGAATCTTGACAAGGTGTTTGAGTCCATGGCGGGGGAGGGGTTTTTCTCCGTTCAATTTTCAAAGACCCGAACCATGACCCTGCCCGAGACGGGTGCCGGGTCACCCGTGACGATGCCTGAACCCGCCCTCCTCATGGGGGTGGCGGTCAAGGATAACGCGCTGATCGAATCACTCGAGGCCGCCATAGCGAAGAGCGGCATGCTGTCGGTCACAAATGGGGCCGGGGGTATCAAAACCATCAATCTCCCGATGCCGATGCCGTTTCCCTTTCTGCCGTCATACACGGTCCATGACGGATTTTTCCTGTTCGGGTCCACCCCCGCCGTGGTGGCGGAGGGCATCAAGGCGTTCCAGGCCAAGACCGGGCTGGCGTCCACCCCCGCCTTCAAGAAGGCGTTTGAGGGGTTGCCGATGACCAACAACGGATTCGCCTACCTGAGCCCGCGCTTCATGAACACCATCCTGGATGTGCAGAAGGCCGTCCTGGCCCGCGAGCCCGGCGAGGGCGCGCAGATGTCGGCCCTGATGGAGAATATGATGGGCTGCAAGCGGGACATGAGTGCCGCTCAGGTGTTCGTGAACAAGCGCAACGGGATTGCGGTGGTCGGGGTGTCGTCTGCGGGATCAAAGGAGATGATGGCCGGCCTGATGATGGCTCCGGTCGGCATGCTGGCTGGTGTGGCCATTCCCAGCTTCATGAAGGCGCGGACCACGTCGCAGGGGAACGCCTGTATCAATAACCTCCGGCAGATCGAGGCCGCCAAGGAACAGTGGGCCCTGGCTACTAAAAAGTCCCAGGGTGATGCCGTGGTGGAATCTGAAATCGTCGAGTATATCAAGGGGGGAAAGTTGCCCATCTGTCCGCAGGGCGGAAAGTATACCCTCAACGTAATTGGCAAGAATGTCCAGTGCTCCATCCCGGGGCATGGACTGGCGGAGTAAACTCATCGACCTGATTCTGACATTGACCAGCGGGCTGGCCGCCGCGCTTGTATTGGGATACGTGATGCACCGGCTGAAGGTGTCGCCCATCGCGGGCTACCTTCTTGCCGGGATCGTGGTCGGACCCCATACGCCCGGGGTGGTCGTCAATCGTGAACTGGCGTCTCAAATGGCGGACATCGGCATCATCCTCCTGATGTTCGGAGTCGGTCTCCAGTTCAACTTGAAGAAACTCGCCGGCGTGAGCCGCCTGGTGGTGCCCGGTGCCCTGTTGCAAAGCCTGATGACCACGGTGTGCGGGACCCTGGTCGCCATGGCTTTCGGCCTCGGCGTCAAGGCGGGCGTGGTGTATGGGCTGGCCCTGTCCGTCGCCAGTACGGTGGCCATGATCCGGGTGTTTACCGATACCCGGCGACTGCAAACCCCGGCCGGAAATCGCGCCACAGGCTGGCTTGTCGTCGAAGATCTATTCATGGTTTTTGTGCTGATTCTGCTTCCCGCCGTGGCCGGGGAAGGGCACTACTCGGCTGCCGGACTGGCCCGGCAGGCGGGCTTGGCGGTATTAGAGATCGTTGCTGTGATCGCGGCGGCCTTCCTGCTTGGTGGCCGGGTCGTTCCCTGGATCCTCCGGCATGTGGCCGCCACTCGGTCCCGCGAGCTGTTCACGTTGACCATTCTGGTGACCGCACTGGGGATCGCTGTGGGTGCCTCGATTCTGTTTGGTATCTCCATGGCACTGGGTGCACTGATGGCCGGTATGGTGGTCGGGCGTTCGGATTTCAGCTTGCGGGCGGCAACCGAGGCCCTGCCCATGCGCGATGCTTTTGCCGTCTTGTTTTTTGTCTCCATCGGCATGCTCTTTGACCCGGCCCGGCTGTTCGAGGCGCCGGGCTTCGCCGTCGCCACGGTGGGGCTGGTCCTGCTCGGCAAACCCCTGTTTGCCGGCACCCTGATGCTCCTCCTGGGATGCCCGACCCGGAATGCGCTGACGCTGGCCCTCGCCCTTGCGCAGATCGGTGAATTCTCCTTCATTCTCGCGGCGGCGGGAAGCCGGATGGGCTTGCTCTCCGGGAGCACCGGGAACCTGCTGGTCGTAGCCTCGATCCTCTCCCTCATGCTCAACCCCTTCCTGTTGCGGTTGGCCGATCCTTTTGAGGCGTGGCTGACTCGCCACCCCCGCCTCTGGCGCCTGCTGAACCGGTCGGCGGTACAGCAGGAGGACGCGGATGATGCCGGCGAGGGCCCTGCAGCGCGAGTCGACCGGCATCGGGCCGTGCTGGTCGGGTTCGGGCCTGTCGGCCGGTCGCTGGCTGATCTTTTACGCGAAAACAACATTGAGCCGACAGTCATCGAAATGAATCACGACACCATCAAGTACCTGAGGACCCGCTCCATTTCCGCCGTCTACGGGGATGCCAGCCATACGGAGGTTCTGAATGCGGCTGGAATGCAGCACGCCGGAACCCTGATTATCAGCGCCCCGGGCATTCCCGCCGTGGCCGACATCATCAGGCAGGCTCGCGCCATGAATCCGGAAATACGCATTCTGGTCAACACCAGCTACCTCAGCGAATATCCTGTACTCGAAACCGCGGGTGCCGATGAGGTTTTTTCCGGCGAGGCGGAAGTCGCCTCGGCCATGTGCGCTTCCGTCCTGCGCAGGCTGGGTGCGGCACCGGATGAAATCCGCAAGGCCGGCGACCGTGTCCGTAAAAATCTGTCCGGTGTGGCCGGCCAACCGCCCTGATCCTGTTTCGTGGGCCGCTTTCCCCGGGTGTTTTAGTGATGCTTGATTTTCACGGGCTCACCGTGCTATTAAACGGGGCATCAGGTCGGGGGATGGGCTCCGCCTGCCGGGTCGCGTTGCCGTCAACATGACCGCATTGCCCATCGCTGAAACGGTCAGGGAGTGAAATCAATATGTCCGAGACAAACACCACGAACGCAGAACATGGCGATATCCATGCCAAACGACTCTTCATCTGTAGTTGCATTGCCCTGATCTCGACTTCCGTGGCGTTCGCCGTGATCGGCGACATCATGGGAACGCTGAAAACAACGTTCGTCCTCACCAATGCCCAGGTCGGGCAGATTGGTGGCGCCGCCCTGTGGGGGTTCACGCTTTCGATCATCGCCCTCGGGCCGCTGTGCGATGCGCTGGGCATGCGCAACCTCCTGCGGTTCGCGTGGGTCTGCCATCTGGCCGGCCCCATTTTGATGATGACCGCCACGGGTTTCTGGTCGTTGTTTGCCGGCGCGCTCATCCTTGCCTTGGGTAACGGAACGGTCGAGGCGGCCTGCAATCCGCTTGTGGCCACGCTTTTCCCTGACCGCAAGACCCAGATGCTGAACCGTTTCCATGTGTGGTTCCCCGGCGGCATCGTGATCGGCGGGTTGCTGTGCTTCGCGTTCAGCCAGGTCGGGCTGGGCTCCTACAAGTTGCGCCTGGCGCTCATCCTCATCCCGACGATCACCTATGGCATCCTCTTTCTGGGACAGAAATTCCCGGTCACCGAGCGGGTTCGCTCCGGCGTCTCGTTCGGCGGCATGGTCAAGGCCACGCTCGGCCGCCCGCTGTTCCTGGTGATGTTTGTCTGCATGGGCATTACCGCCTCGCTGGAACTGGGCCCGAACCGGTGGATCCCCGCCATTCTCCAGGCTGGTGGGATGCACGGCATCCTCGTGCTCGTCTGGATCTCGGGGCTCATGGCGGTCCTGCGCTTCTTTGCCGGCCCGATTGTCCACCGCCTCTCGCCCACCGGAATGCTCGTTGTCTCAGCCGTGTTGTCCGGGCTCGGGCTGTTCTGGTTGAGCTATGCGGAAACCATGACCATGGCCCTGGCCTCGGCCACCGTGTTCGCGCTCGGCGTGTGCTATTTCTGGCCGACCATGCTTGGCGTCGTGGCGGAACGCGTGCCCAAGGGCGGCGCCCTCGCCCTGGCGCTCATGGGCGGGATGGGGATGCTCGCCTCGGGCATGATTGCCTCTCCCTGGCTGGGCCGGATTGCGGATGAAAACCTGCCCGCGCGGCTGGATAACGCCGGATCCGTAGCCGTGCTGCAGCGTGTGGTCGACGTCTATACGCCTCTGGCCGCCGCTGCCCAGGAGCCGTTCAAGAAGGAAATCCAGGCCGCCATTGATGATGCCGCCAAGATTCTGGCCCAGACCGGCCCCGGCAAACCGTTGCCCCCCGACACCGCCAACACGTTGCGTCACGCCGTGGCCGCATCCGCCTCGGCACCCGGATCCAAGGAAGCCGGCGAAGTGGTTGGACAGGTGAAGGCCGTTCTGGATCCCGCCGACAACTATGGTGGCCGCATGGCCTTCCGCCGTCTGGCCCCGGTGGCCACAATCATCGTGCTGGTCCTGTCTCTTATACACATCTGACGCTGCCGACGAATAGAGAGGTGT
>CAZMSS010000025.1:0-5754 GCA_964568965.1 uncultured Verrucomicrobiota bacterium
TCAGCGCCTCGGCAACAATGGCATCCGAACCGTCTCCAGGCACCTTAACCTTTTCACCTTTGCGACTGAAGGTCCAATCGGTATCGAACCAGTTGGAGACGGTAAACCACTCGTCGAAGCCAAAATGCCCCGGATGCAGCGGATCGGCGGCCTCCAGCGGACGCCCCTTCCCAGACGCCCCACCGCTCAAATGCCATTTCCCGAAATGACCGGTCGTGTAGCCGACGCGTTTCACGGCCTGCGCAATCGTCATTTCATTGGTATTAAGACTCATTCCAGGCCAGAAGACGCGGGCGCGGAAGGGATGGCGCCCCGTCATCACGCTGGCCCGGGTCGGGGAACAGCTCGGGTGCGCGGCATAAAACCGGTTGAATCGTATGCCCGCCGCCGCCATGGCATCCAGATTCGGGGTCTTGATATGCGTGAGGCCGTTGTAGCTGACATCGCCCCACCCCTGATCGTCCGTCATACATAGAATAATGTTCGGCCTGTTGGAATGGTCCCCCACCCCGGCCGCCAAACCGGCATAGCCGCTCAATCCAAAAGCTGCCGCCGCAGACCCTGCCATGAGAAAATCACGTCGATTCATACATAGTCTCCTTCACTTGTGTCCGGTCATAATACAATAATTGCAGCTGTTTCGGAGTTAAATAATCGTGGGCAAACACCGTTCGTCCTTCGGTCATCAGTCACCTCTCCTGTTTGGGAGGTGAAATTCCCGCAAAATGGACGACCGAACTTCAAATCGACGAAATGGGTTTCAGATCGCAACCTTATGATTTTCAGAATGTTACAGAACATTCAGAATTCAACAACCGGACAGTAGTAATGTTTATTCACAGATACTGCCATCACTTATCCGGACGCACCATCACCCCGAGCGTTGTCCGCTCCACCTGTTTGATGGTCGCGTCAGGATTGAACTCCAATTTGTCGATGCAGACATTCCGGTGTCTGGAATCCCCGCCGATATAATTGCCCACATGGTAAAAATAGTACCACTTGCCATGGAACCTCACCATCGAGTGGTGATCCTGGGCTCCAGGCGGCTTGCTCTGGAGAATACCGCCATACTTGAATGGCCCGTAGGGGCTCTTGCCCATTGCATAGACGCCCTTATTATTATTGGCGTTCCATGACAGGTAGTAGATACCATTGATCTTGTTCATGCCGGAGGCTTCCTTGAAGTGCAAACTCCCCACCTCGCTATGCAGGCTGCCTTTCACGAACTTTTCGAAGCCCGGGATTGAGGGGTCTTCGCCGCAGTCAATCACCCGGGGCGGTTCAGCCAACTCAATCATGTTGTCCTTCAACCGTGCCACCTTCTTCGTGCTGAAATACAGGTAGGCCTTGCCGTCATCGTCAATAAAGCAGGCGGGATCGATCCAGCTGGTTCCGTCGATGTGATGGCCGATATCCTTGAAGGGCCCCTGGGGAACCTTGCTCGTGGCCACTCCGATTACGCGCCCCACGCCCTTGGGTTTACCTCCACCGGCGGGAACCGTCGCCTTGCCGATGGTGGGAAAATAGAAATAATAAGTCCCGTCCTTGAAAGCGCAATCCGGTGCCCACATGGTGCCGCCTGCAGCCCAGCTGACATCACGGGAGTGCAACACTTCACCGTGATCCTTCCAATGGACCAGGTCCTGCGATGAAAAGACATGATACCCGTCCATGGCTTCATAACCGCCGGGCTTGTTGTCGTGCGAGGGATAGAGCCACACCCGGTTCGTATCCGCCCAGATATGGGCTTCCGGATCGGCGGTGTACATATGCGTGATAATCGGGTTCTTGTCGAGGCCCTCCAGAATGTCGTAATAGGCTTTCGTGCTGAGCCCCATTTCCCGGGCAAAGGGTGAAGGGCCGTATTCCAGATCAGTCAGCCGCTTGATCACCAGATCAACCTTGGCACCCTCACCGGAGCCCACGCCCCCCCTCCTGACAAGCAGCGACAGTTTCCCGCTACGCAACTGGGCGGCGATGATCGCCTCGGTCAATGCCTTGCGCGCGTCATTGGTGAAGGCAACGCCCCCCAGGCCGGTGATCACATCACCCACTGCAAAAAACGCATTTGACAACCCCCCCGTCTCGACTGAGGTAACTTTCAGTTCCTTTACGGAGTCCGTCAACAGAGTCGCACCGAGCGGGCTAAAGCGGCAGTCCGCTCCGTTTGCCCCCGCCACTGCACACATCATCAGCACCGAAATGATTGCCTGTTTCTTCATTACACTTCCTTGAACTTGAGATTCGCGAAAACCGTTCTATTTATGTGACTTCTTACCTGAAAACGTCATATTGCCCAACGGGGAGACATCCAGAGCCGGACCGTCCAAATCGAGTTTCACGATCGTATCCAACTCCTGCTGCTCCTGCTTCGGGACGCTAATCCGCAACTCTCCCGCGGATTGCTCCACCTTTACCCCGCCACCGGTCAGTACCGAACTGGCAATCACCTGCTTAGGCAGGGCAGGCAGAACGAGCGTGTCGCCAGTCCACTTCATGACGTGCAGGAAGATCGTGTTCCCCTTGCGCGTCGAGACATACTCTGTCGTGGGCAGGTAGGGGCCACCGCGGGTGCCGTACACGCTCTCCCCGTACTTCTGGAGCCAATTTCCCACGTCCCTGAGGCGATTGGCCTGTTCCGGGTCAATTACGCCATCAGGCCTCGGCCCCACGTTCAGCAGGACATTCCCGTCACCACCGGCACCCCGGATCAGCATCAACAGACAGGCTGCGAACGGTTTCACCCCGTCATTCGCACCGCCCCATGCCCAGTGGTTATGCGCCGAGACGGTCATGCAGGATTCCCACGGGCGGGTCATGTTAAATCCACCGATGCTCTGCTCAGGAGTATCATAATCTCCGCCATCGCCCGTACGGTTGTTGATGAGGATGTCGGGCTGTAGTTCCCGGACCATCCTGATGGTATTCCTGCCCCGTCCGCCAAACTGTTGGGGCACGTCGTTCCAGATTGTGACGAGCGGCCCGTAATTCGTGATGAGTTCCCGGATCTGACCGAGCAGGTAAGTGTTGTAGGCATCAAGATCGGACTTCTCGCGTTTTACTTTCCCTCCATGACTGGTGAGCGGGAAATCAGGGTGATGCCAATCGCAGACAGAATAGTAGGCACCGAATGCAATGCCCTGTTTCCGGCAGGCGACCGCGAGTTCTTTCACGACATCGCGCTTGAACGGGGTGTTCATGATGTTGTAGTCCGTCAGCTTGGTATCCCAGAGGCAGAAACCATCATGGTGCTTCGTCGTCAGCACCATGTACTTCATGCCGGCCGCCTTGGCGATGCCGGCCCATTCATCGGCGTTGAAGTTGGTCGGATTGAATACCTTATAGAGGCTGTCGTACTTGTCGATGGGAGTCTGCTTACCGCGCGACCAGCTGATTTCGGCGCCGGTCAGGCTCACCGGCCCCCAGTGAACAAACATCCCGAAGCGCATGTCCTGCCAGCGCTTCACCGCCTCGGGTTGAGGCGGGGGAAATTTATCGGTGGTTTCAGCAACCGCCTGGCCTAATAACGATCCCATCAGCACTAGCGTCATTAATTTAATCATTTTTTCTCTCTCGAACATCCCGACCTGCACCTTGCTCTGACGGCTTAACGTTTTCACGCCCGTACGCCTCCCCATGGCCATTATTCTGCCACAGGGCATTCTATTCCCGCGGGGACCAATACAACAGTCCCGCCAACATCTGTTTTCAGGACAACCCGCCCCCCTGCCAAGGTCTCACTTTTCTTCCCCTGCCGATAGGCATCGATCCCCTTGCCTTGCCATGGATTCACCAGAATACAGGTCCTGCCCTTTTCGCTCGTGATCCTGACATACTTCACGACGCCGTCCTTGAGTTCGCTTGCCACAAGAAAGGCTCCGAACTGACGGAGGTTCGCAAACCGCGCATCGACGGTTTTCGGCCACGCCGGGAAAACTCGCATCACATCCTGATGCACCGAACAGAGCATCATGTTGACGGTATTGGGAATAGTGGCCACCTTCTCCATGCCATGTTTGTTACTGCGCATGCCGTTCGGGCGGTATTGCGTGGCCACATAATGGTGAAGATTCGAATAGATGACATCGGGATGATAGCCTAGGTAGGCCGCCGCCGGGAAGAAGCTTGTGTCACCATTGTTATCGAACCAGCGCTGCATGTAATCTAGCGTGTTGAAGGATATCCTGATCAGCTCCGGGCTGCTTTCCAGGCCGATTCCCAGCGCCGGGTAGATATGCTGGATCCCAAGGGTATTTCCGTTCCAATACTCTGTACCGGACTCCGTATACCTGAAGATGGTCTTCCCCTCCACCTCCCGCGTAGCATAGCCACTGAGATGCGCCAGGACATGATTCCATTTCTCATGCTTGTCCTGGTCCACGCCGAGAGCATTGCTCATTTCCAGAGCCGTTCCGAATACGGCGCGGACCAGTGCCAGGGAGACAATTGAATTGAAATCCTTGCCGCTCTTCTCATGGACCGAGTCGTTTGCAATCACATAACGGTCTTTATCCTTCTCGAAGCCCATATAGGCCTCCCAGAAGATGGTCAATTCCTTGAAGTAGGGATAGACTTTTCTGGCATAAGCCAGATCATAGGTGGTCTTCCAGCGGAAGATCATGTTGACCGCACCATAGGCGGCATTGCTTCTCTGGCCAAAGCTGCCGCAAGTGGACACTCCCCTGGGCCCGATCCCGGTGGGATAGTAGATGCCCGGCATCTTGATGTCGTTCTGCGCCATCTTGCGCCCCTCCGGCATGTAATCGAGCAGCGGTTGATCCTGGACTTCGCCCAAGGCGACATGGTTGGCCCCATACAGGCTGTAGAATGCCGCCTGGTAGTTGTAATTCAGGTGATAATCGTTGGCCCAGCCGGGACCGTCGGTGCAGAACCAGGATCCCAGGATACCGGGCGGAAAATCCATGTCGCGGCAGCTGCTGCCAAAAATGTAGTTGGCCAGATAATACTGGCGCTCAATCACCTTGTCGGGGATCTCGACAAAACTCTCAGCCCAGAAACTGGCCCACCATTTCTTGTGTGCCTCATAGTGAACAGGCATACTGGCAATGTCGAATGCCGCGATTTTCCTTTCAACATCCACGGCATAGTTCGGGTTCTTGGCCAGGCTGTCGAGAGCAAACACGAATACCTGCGGGTTCAGGCCAAGTTCGTCGCGCTTGCCGGAACCGAATCGCCGCATGCACAGGCATGCCCCTGTGTTGGTCTCTTTCTGGAAGGCACGCCGAAGGTAGAATCCCTCGCCACCTTTAAGGTCACGTAGTTCCGTCCCGCCCACCTCATTATTACGCCGGTCCCTACTTTTCATGACCTGGGGTCGGAATGTATACGAAATGGTCCCGTTTTCAGCCACGAACTCCATGAAGATCAGGTTGTCGACCGCACTGACCCAGATCTTGAAGCGGACAGTCACCCCGCCCGGCTGAGCCAAGACGCCTGTCGTAGTAGCCGTATAGAGGTCCGTCTCCGCCGAGCACTTGGGTTCCGGTTTCGCTGGATCAAATTTAAAAGAGGCATCCAGAAGCCCCACGGACCGGGCTGAAGAACGGTCCCACATGTCGTTCTTGTGAAACCAGAATCTGATTTTGCCAGGATCCTGCTTCTTGACAGCGGAACCCCTCTCCAGCGGCGTGACACTGATCGACATGGCCGCGTCGCCGTTGCCGAGGAGGATGGCGTCGGTGGAATACGGCGCCAGGCCGGCCGGGATCCTGTCGAAGACGGCCTTATGCT
>CAZMSS010000025.1:5854-20772 GCA_964568965.1 uncultured Verrucomicrobiota bacterium
ATCTGGCCTGAAAACGAAGGGTCGCAAACTACAATCTTCATACAAACACAATATCTCCCGACATGATTCAGGAGGACTGTTCAATCCTGATATCATCTTTTTTCTGGCCACGGTGACAGCCCGCTCCGGGACCGTCTCACAGGACCGGAAACGCGTCATATACTATTTGCCAGACCGCAGCGCAAAGCGAATTCCCGAGCTAGGGTTTCAAGGGCTTCGCCAGTGTCCCGGGTCTCGCTGACCTGGCAGGCTTAACCGCGACCGCTTCAGCATCAAGATCCGCAGACGTAACCTCTTTCAACTGTCGGTAAGGGAGGCTCATCTTCTTGATCTGACTCTCGCTCACATAGGCCTTGATGCTGACCAGTGCGGGGGGATTCTTGTCATTCTCAATCATGGAAATCAATATAGAGAGTTCCTTGATATCGTCTGCCTGCTTTTCCCTGGTCGCCTCTGCCAGCAGCAGCTTCAGTTGGGGTAGTAACTCCTGCGCGGCCCCGCGATACTGCCGGAGGGCCCCGCGCGCAATCTGCCTGACGTATCCTGCGCCATGCATATCCCACTTGAGCATCTTGATCGAAAGCGGGAGTCCTTCCTGGATCTGGAGCCTGGCCATCATCTGAATCCCCCCCACCATGACCCCTTTCGAGAACATGGTGTTGCAGGGTGCCAGTTCATTCATGGCATCGATAATATCGGGAGCCAGGACCTTCACATCCTCAACAGTCAGCAATTTAAACGTGGATGCAAGGCAACCACGGGCATGACCGTCAGGATTCCTGGCGATGGCCCGGATGGCCGGATACAGAAACTCCTTCTTGTCAATGCCCTCGATCGACTTCGCCAGAACGCCCGGGGAACCCGACACCGCGCCACCCGGGTAGAACAGGGCATGAGCCAGCGAGTTCTGGGCGAATTCCAGGGGATCGCTCTCGTCTATGACCGCCACCGACTTGAGCATATCGTTCGCTGCAGGCCGGGCCGCTGCGCCCATGGATTTCAGGGCATCAGCCGCCAGGACCCGAATCCAGCGGTCCTGGTGCGCGAGCAGGCGCGTCAGCACCGGCAGGGCGGGGATGGCCCGATCCTTCAGATACCCCAGCGCCTGCGTCGCCCCGATGCGGGCATTGGCGTCGTCCCCCTCCGCCATCTTCGTTAAACGGGAAAGGACATCCTCACTCCGCTTGCCCAATGCCTCCGCGGATTTCTGTCTTACCGTAGGCGACCAGCTACCAAGGCACTTCATAAGCTCTTCCAAACTTTTTGAACCGGGATCGAAATTCCCCGCCTCGACAGCTTCCTCGACATCCTTATCCGAGAGCCACATATCCTTGTTCTGATCCTTGCCGGTGATGATCAGCTTTCTGAGCGGCAGGGCAAAGGTGAACATGTAAATGGCGGTGGGCCGAACCCCCCGGTAATCCAGCCCGGCCACGTTGCCGGCCGTTTCGTCGTAGGCGAAGGAACCATCCCAGCGCCGCTGGAGGTCGTAGTGCCAGCTGACCTGCTTGAAGTAGGCCGCGGCCGCCTTCGGGCCGCCGACATTCGCGCCCGGCGTCCCCCACATATAGCCGAAGAAGGGCCCCGAGTGACCGAATTCACGCCCGCCGAAGCCGGCCGTATCCATCTTCGCGAAGAACTGCGCCGCCGTGCGGTTGCCTTCAAGTGAAAACGCCACGGCGGGATTGCCATCCTTGCCGTTGTCATCGTGGAACCAGAAACTGGGCGGGTGTTCCCCGTAAGGAATGGTTCCCTTGCCGACATAATACCCGAAGAACTTTTCCGACCGTTTCAGGGCGGCGTTTAGCTCCGCATCCTCCACGCCTGCCTTCCGTGCCATGGCCATGGCGAGGAAGCAGCCCCCGCCCGCCTGATTCAGCGCCCCGTAGGGGGCGATAAAGCTGTGAAGCTCGCCATTGGGCCCGCGCTCGGAGAATCCATGGCCGTAAGTGCCGAACATCCCCTGCCCCATGGCCGTGTTGATGGCGGCCGCCCGGACGTACGGCCATACCGTCTTGTCCCCGGTTGCCAGATAGTACTCGTCGATGAAGAACTTCCCGTAGCCCCCTTCCCAGGCGCTGCCCACTGGATTGCCTTTCGACACCTGCTCAATCAGGGCCAGCGCAGCCTTATCTGTAACGATATCGTGCGCGAGCTCCCTGACCGTGTTCAGGTATTCCGGCTTGCCGGACGCCAGGAGGGCGAGTGCGCCAAAATTGAACCGGCCGTAGTCCTTGTTCGCGGCGATATAGCGGCACCCTGCCTCCAGGATTTTGGCCGACTTGGGGCAATCATAGGGAGCAGTATCGGAATATGAGCCCATGACTTTCAGTTTGAGCGCCACGTTCTGCTCCTTCCCTGCACGCGACACCAGGAGTTTCATGAGCCCCTGCCGAGCTACCCCCTCGGCAACGTCGATGGCATGACCAAATGCCCTGCGGGCATCGGTGAAAAACGGTTTGCCGTCAAGTCCAACAATGACATCACCAACGATCATGACCCCGTCGGCCGGCGAGCCCTTCTCCACCTCGGTGACCAGGATCTGCCGGGCGTCACCGGTGATCTTCGCGCCCGAGGTAAAAAGGAAACCCCGCATCCCGGTCGGCCCCAGGTTGAAGGTGCGGCTGGTCACATTCGGATCCACCGCCATTCTCGCGGCGTTCCCATCCCGGGTCATGTCCACCACGGCGGGCGGCGCAGCACGCCTTGCCCAGCAAGGGGTTGCCACAAGCGCCAGGCTCCACAGAGCCACACCGAACCACCCCATGACATGATTTACCCTCATTACCCGTTCTCCCGTAATGAATTGAACATAAAACAACTACCTGATCTTATACACCGAGCCATGGGCAATGAAGGTGACGCCAGCCGTTGCGCCGAGCACCACATCCGGATCATCCGTGGTTTCCGTAGCCGTGAATTCCGCCGTGCCGAGCGTCCGGGAGGACACCGTAAAGGTCACCACCCCGTTGACGGACACCCCCGAGGCAGGTGAGATCACGTCAATGCCGGCAGCCCGGCTGGACGTCAGGATCACGGTTTTACCCGAGGCAAGATTGCCATGGGCATCCTTCAGGGTCACGGTGATAGTCGAGGTTTCGGTCCCATCGGCAAAAACCGTGTCTTTCGAGGCCGAAATGGTCGAGATGCCTGCCGACACCGGCCCCGTCACGAAGTTCACACCCACCGTGTGGGCAATTGTGACGCCATCCCCGATCGCCGTGAACACCGACGCACCCAACGTTGCCGAGCGCACGGTAAAGGTCACCACTCCTGAACCGTCGGAAAGCCCCGATGCGGGCGAAATCGTGTCCGTGACGCCACGATCGGAACTCAGAGTAACCGTCTTGCCCGAGATCGGATTATTGTTGGCATCCAGCAAGGTCACGGTGATCGTGGACTCGTCGGAACCGCCTGCAACAACCGCGGACGGCGAGGCCGCAACCGTCGAGTTGCCTGCCGACAACGCGCCCGCCGAGAACACGATATCCCCGCTCGTCACGGGCGTCAGCCCTGTCATCCCGGAGGTCGGGGTGGCCGTCAACGTCATCGTATCCGACTTGGAATAGACCGGCGTTGCGATCGTGACGCTGCTGGAGCCGGCCGGAATGAATCCCACAAGCGTTCCGCTCAGCGAGCCGCCGCCCAATAATCCTTTACTCAAGGTGATTGCGGTTTCATTGGCCACGTTTTGCGGAGCACCGCTGTCATCCTGCGCCTCAACGGTAACACTGAAGGCCGTTCCCGCGATCCCCGTGCCCGGCACCGTTGTGTACGCCAATTTCGTCGGCAGCTTCACCACCGTCATGATCACATACCCCGAGCTGACCGTGACGGTCGCCCTGCGGTTGGCCATCAGACCGCCGCCTGTCCCTGTGACAGTGACCGCATAGGAGGGAGACCCGTTCTGGCTGATCGTTCCACTACCATCGCCCACCTGTACCAGATTATAGACACCCACATCCAAGGCCGCACCAGCGTTGTTCACAACGTGAATCGGGTTATTATTGAGGGTTAGCGCTCCAGGCGATACGACGAGCGTAGGATGCGCGGTATCGGTCCCCGACGATGCTCCACCCCAGGTGAGCTCCAGCGGCCGAGATCCCAAGTCGACGGTTGTCCCGCCCTTGAGAAGCGCCTCTGTGGAGCCGGCCGACGTCCCCGTCCCCTTCGCGGCCAGAACGGTACTGCTGCTGAGCGTGAAAGTGGGAATCGCGGACACATCCAATGTGCCGCCCGCGTTTATCAAGTTGGTGACCGAATTATTGATCAACCCGCTGCTACCCAGGGCGAGTGTACCGGCATTGATAGTGGTACTTCCACTATACGTGTTCGCGGTGTTGAGCGTAAGCGTGCCCGGGCCGGTCTTGGTAAGGCCACCGCTGCCGTCAATCACGCCGGAGAGAGTCAGGATAGTTGAGCCCGTATCAACCTGAAACACGCCCGTTCCTCCAGCAGCAATCGTGAAGGGTTTGGTACTGCTGGCGGAAGCGCCGGTGTATTGCAGGGTGCCGGTGCTGCCTGATTTACCCAGAATCACGGCCTTCCCACTATTCCCCAACGGACCGTCGGTGCTGACGTTGTTCATTGTGGCTACGGCCAGCGTGCCGCTTTCCACAGTCAACTGACCGGCAAAGGTATTCGCACCATTAAGTGTCAGAGTGCCGGCGCTGACGGTCACACCACCCTGCCCTCGGATGACCGAGGCGATGGATGAACTGGTGCTAGTGCTGTTGTGTCGGATCCGGGCACCGCTGGCGACGCTGAAGGCACCCTTCGTACCGGTATTTAGGGCATTTGGGGTAATGGTCGCGCTACCGCCGATTTCCAAAATGCCACCGTTGATATGCGCGGTGGTACCGTTGTTTGAAGCATTGCCAATCAAACTGAAGCTACCGTTGTTGAGCGCCAGGGTACCGGCACCGGATTTCAGGAAGCGCACTTTAGGGTCCAACGTAATCGGGATGTTGATGTTCAATACGTCAGCCGCAGTATCCACGCGGATATCAGCCTGAGTGTTTTTAAAGTCAACGGCACTGCCTCCGCTGATGGTGGCCGTGCCACCGCCTGTCTTGAGAATACCGCCGGATCCTGTGTTACCAGTGACATACAGGGTAAGGGTAGCACCAGAAGTTAGCGTTAAATCGCTGGATCCCACGATTTTCAAAGTTCCGTTATGGCCTGACGTTCCTGATCCTAACGTGATGCTTCCCTGGCCACTCACACTAGCGGTAATCTGCTGGTTGTCGGTGGCGACAAATGTCGTCCCGGCACTCGTCGCCGAGTTGGCATCCACGCCATAATTGACACCTCGCACATATCCCGCCGGGTCGTAGACCGCGATGTCGCCGCCGTTGAAATAGGCATTTTGATTGATAATTCTGTAGTAACTGCTGCCACCCGAACCTAATAGAGCACTTAGCCCACCACCAAGGATAATCTTGTAGTCGGTCCCGTTTGCGCCGCTGTCCCCCACATCGTTCTTCGTGACAAAGTTGATGACATTTCCGTTTTCAGTGTTGTTAATGGTCACGGCCGTAAATGTCAATGTGATCGGTTGCGCCACGGTGCGCGTGATCTGCACCGTGTTGTCATTGGGCTGGCTATTCTGCGAGGCCAACGTGGCTAGCGTCTGCGCTGTTGCGCCCGATGCACCGGCATTATCATAAATAAATGAGCTCCCGCCGGCGTAGGTGGTGTCACTCACACCCAAGAACAGTCCGGAACTCGAGGAGAGAGAGCCGGTGGCCCCCATGAGTTTTAGCGTGCCGCCTCCCTGCACCGTAGTCAGAACGTCGTAGGTGTTAGCGCCCTTGAGAGTGAGCGTTCCGGCGCCTGCCTTGGTGATGGCACCGCCTGTACCGCTGATATTGCCCCCAAGCGTAATATCACCTCCACCAGCAGTCGTCGTGAACGTCCTTGCTGCAGTCATGCTGAACGGGTTATTGATGGTCTCCAAACTTGTACTGTTATTAGCGATGTTCCCAGTCAAGACGAAGGTGTTACCGACATTGAGAGCTGTGGTTCCGTCGCCAATGACAAAAGCACCTGCGCCGCTGTTAAACGTCAAGCCGGCAATGCTGAATGAGCCAGAAGTCAAATCATTGTTCAAGTTAAGCCCACCGGCTCCGGCAACACCAAAGACAAGGGAGTCCCCACTCATCGGGGGTTTGTTGATGCTACCAGACGTCCAGTTGGCTGCAGTATTCCATGCTGCGGTGGCCCCTGACCAGGTATCAGCCCCATTGGCCCCCAGTGCCGTGCCCGTCCACCCGGCGAACACCCCAGCGAACAATGAATAAACAAGGAACAGGTTGACACGTGGAAGATGAATGGCAAACATCCTTAAAATCGACCGGTTCTTATCGATTCTGGTTCGAGTTCTCATATAACCCCCATATTTATTAGTCACCATACCTCATGCCATCTGTCGCAGATCTCAGCAGTCCCCTGTCGCGACCCGATCCGCCAAATCACTCCACCATAATCAGCGTGCCTTTGGGCGGCCCTATGCCGCTCCCCACCTTGAGCAAACCGGTTCCACCGAGATAGACCGGATCCGTCGCGGCGCCATAAACTCCCGATGACTTCACCGTCCCGCCCAGTGACAGGGCCGCAATACTGTTGGTTCCGCTGAAGTTCAGGTTCAGCACCGCCCCGCTCGCAACGCTCACCACGGAGTTCGAAGTCAGGGTCGCCTGGGCAATCCCCAGCATTCCATTTGTGACGCTGGTGTCGCCGGTGTACGTGTTGGCGGCGGTGAGATTCAAGGCGCCAGGACCGCTCTTGATCAGACCGCCCCCGCCACTGATCACGCCGGAGAGGGTTTGTGTCGTGCTTGAGCCATCAATCTGAAAGGCGCCCATTCCACCGGTGGCAAGGATAAAGGGTTTACTGGTATTGGTGGTGCCCCCGGTGTATTCCAAGGTTCCGGCGCCGCCGCTGGATTTACCGAGGGTAACAGGCAATGCACTACTGCCCAGCGGACCGCTGGCGCTAGCGTTGTTCATCGCGGCTACGGCCAACGTGCCACCCTCCACAGTCAACTGACCGGTAAAGGTATTCACCCCAGTAAGTGCCAGAATGCCGGCGCTGACGGTCACACCACCCTGCCCTTGGATGACCGAAGCGATGGATGAAGTGGTGCTGGTGCTGTTGTGCCGGATCCGGGCACCGCTGGCCACGCTGAAGGCACCCTTCGTGCCAGAGATGGAGGCATTGGTGGTAATGGTCGCGCTTCCGCCGATTTCCAAAATGCCGCCGTTGATATGCGCGGTGGTACCGTTGCCAGAAGCATTGCCAATCAAACTGAAGCTACCGTTGCTGAGCACCAGGGTCCCGGCACCCGATTTCAGGAAGCGCACTTTAGAGTCCAACGTAATCGGGATGTTGATGTTCAATACGTCATCCGCAGTATCCACGCGGATATCAGCCTGAGCTTGAACGAAGCTAATTTTTGCAGAACCTGTTCCACTGATGGTGGACGTTCCACCTCCGGTCTTGATGAGGCCGCTAGCCCCACTGTTGCCTATACCGTTGGCCAACGTAAGCGTCGCATCGCTCGCCATCTCGAGATTGCTGGCGCCGGAAATCTTCAGGGTGCCCTTGGTAGTACCGCTCGCGCCCAGCGTCGCGTTTGTTTGAGCGGTTACGCTGCCCGTGATTTCCTGATTCATCGTACCCGAGGCAATCACGCTCGCGCCACCCGCCGACGTCACAGCCCCGGCATCCGAACCATACTTCACACCACGGACAAAGCCTGACGTGGTGTCATACACCGCAAAGTCGCCGCCGTTGAAGTAGGCGTTTTGGCTAGTAATATTATAAGTCGTTTGGCTACCAAGCACGATCTTATAGTCGGTGCCGTTAACGCCACCCCCGGCGCTGTCCAAGGTGACAAAGTTGATGACGTTTCCGTTTTCGGTGGTGTTGGCGTTCACATTTGTAAATGTCAGTGTTACCGGTTGCGCCTCGGTGCGCGTGATCTGCACCGTGTTGTCATTGGGCTGGGTATTCTGCGAGGCCAATGAAGCCAGCGTCTGAGATATTGCGCCCGAGGCTCCGGCATTATCGTAGATGAACGAACTCCCTCCCGCATAGGTGGTATCGCTCACGCCCAAAAACAATCCGGTGCTTGCGGAAAGCGAGCCGGTGCCCCCCATGAGGTTAAGCGTGCCGCCGCCCTGCACCGTAGTCAGACCGGTGTAGGTGTTCGCGCCTGAGAGCACCAAAGTGCCCTGTCCAGACTTGGTCAGGCCATACCCACCACTGATGGCTCCACCAATCGTTAGTCTGCTGCTTGTATTAGAAAGCGCAATTGTCCGGGAAGCGTTCATCGCCATGTTGAGATTGATGATCTCGGTAACGGCAGGGGTAATAGTGATCGTGCCGCCCAGGACTATGTCATTACCCCCTATGACATAGGCGCTCGCACCAGTATTATACGAAATTCCGGCAATCGAGGTTCCCGCTGCGAGATCGTTGTTCAACGTCGTGCCGCTACTCCCAGCGGTTGCAAAAGTGGCGATATTGCCTGCGGGTTGACTGTTGGTCCAGTTAGCTGAAGTAGCCCAGTTGGCATCAGTATTGCCCACCCAATTGGCGGTGGCAGCCTGCGCCGTACTGACACAGCCGGCACCAATGGCCGCAAGCATGAAGAGAGCGAGGAACTGCTTGAAAACGAAGATGTTATTTCCATTCATAACTCACCTATCACGGCCGTCGACTACCGCCATCAGGCAATCAAACACAGGGTCTTGTCATCAGATCGGCGGGGTTCCCGGAGAAGGAAATGTGTTTAACTTGGGCTCCACAACCTTGCCCCCCATCCCCATAAGCTCCAGCATGGTGTCGGAAAAGGCCTTGCCCAGCAGGATGAAGAAACGCCCCTCTCCGTAGTAATGGTACCCCTTGTTGGAAGTCGCGCGGTCGAGCAGGGCCTTCTCTTCCGGGGTGATCGGATTCTTTTTCAAATCCCGATCCTTGTTCAGCCCGCCGGCGGTCTTGAGCGCAACGACCTGCGGGTGCAGCAGCGGGGCACTCTCGATCGCCCTGACATTACCCTTGAATTCAGGGACCATGTTCATTGAGCGCATCTGGTTACGGCAACCGCCCATCGTGCCGGTTTCGTCCAGTGGCCCGTTCACGCCCATCACCCCAACCACCACCTTCATGTCCGGGGCTTTGAATTCCTTACGCAAATCGTTAATCAGGCATTTCAAGTTGTTTCCATACTCGGCAACTGGCTTGTCGCCGGAGATCATATCGTTAAAGCCCTGGAACCACACGAAGCCGGCGATCTCGTAGCCGGCCTTCGCGTCGTAATCGGGAAAATAAGTTTTGAGATTGGCAAGTGTTTCGTGAACACGCTCGACCAACACGCGGTATTGATTGCCAACATCTTCAGCCTTCTTGCCTTCTGGAACTCCGGCGCTCGGCGGACGGAAGTTCTCATACAGACTCTGACCACCAGGGGCATACTTGATCAGCAGCACCTGGTTATCAAGCGCTTCGCCCATGTAATAACCAAAGGCATACTCAGGCCCGATACAGCTGCCGGGCTTGATGTATTTTTTACCCCCGCCTCCTAAACCCGTCTGAAGATTGTGATGCCCCCTGTACGCCACCCAGACATCATCACGAGTGACAAAATTCTTGCCATCGGGCTTGAACGTCTTGAGCAGGCCCCCGTATTTCGGATCCTCTCCCAGAAAATCAATCGTCCGGATGGCGGCCTGCCCGTCCATATTTGACTGTCCGGCCAGGATGAATACCTTCACAGGGCCCTTGCCCTGGGCGCCCCAGGCCTGCCCGATCACCATCAACCCCGCCGCAACACCGACTGCCATCAACCGACTGATATATACTGTTCTCATTGTTTCTCCTTGCCCTCGTAATCTCCACCCTGCTTGTTCCGTTTGACTGAGTCCAAATGATGTTTGGCCTGACGGAATGGTCCCCAACCCCGGCCGCCAAACCGGTCTGGCCGCTCAATCAGAAAGCTAACGCCGCAGACACTGCCACGAGAAAATCACGTCGTTTCATGCCAAGGCTTCTTTCGAAATGACTACGCGTGATGATTTGTGCGTCTTCCTGGAAAAACAACTTTTTGGCTGCACGCTGGCGGGGCGCAGTGTCCCTCTCCCAAGAGCTTAGCAACTGCATCCATGCCTGAAATCATTGAACCCCGATCCGGTAAAATCCCGATGCTCCGCCGGGTTGGACAAAGTTTGTGATCGTTGAACCGGTTCCCGGGATGGCATTCGTGTCATACGGCCCGCCTGCAACCGCGGCACGGTACGCCACCGACCAGTTCGTGCCCAGCAGATCTGATATCTGCCACACCTGATAAGTTTTACCCGTAACGCTGTTAAAAATCAGCGGCATCTTCCCATCGGCCGTCATCACCACATTGGTTATACTTAGACGGCTGGCTGCATTGGTCGGGTTTGTCCCGGCGACCCATTCCTGCCAGTTCAGCATCCCATCGCCATCAGCATCCCCCAACGCCTGATCGTCCAGTGAACCATTTGTCACCCCGTACCCCGCCAGCCACCACTGCGGAGTGCTGTTCGTGGCCAGGATCTCGGCAAACGTGGCGACCACACTCTGTGCGTTGCTCATCACCACGGTCAACGGGTTGGCTCCGGAGGTTACCGTTCCGGTCCAGGTCAGGAAGCTGTAGTAGTTGCTTGCCACAGCCTGCACCTGAATGTTTGTACCCGCCGGATAATAGTCTGAAGTTCCAACCACCCACCCGTTCGGGCCAGCACTGATGGTCAGCGGGTACGAGGTCACAGCAGGACCGTTTGTCACATTCAACACGCCGTTTCCGCTGAAATAACTGGCGCCACCCAGGGCCGCTGAGCCATAAATACCAGGCGCCATCTGAGCACCGCCCAGATAGAGGGAATTGACCGTGTTACTGCCATTGAAGCTCAAGTCCAGCTTCGCTCCCGAGACAATGTACACGGATGACGTCGTACACAGGCAGGCATTACTGACACTCATCGTGCCGTTGCTGATGGTCGTCGCACCGGCATAGGTGTTGCTGGCCGTCAGCGTCAATGTGCCGGCACCGGTCTTGATCAACGAGCCAGCCCCCTTGATCACGCCGTCGAAGGTCTGCGCCGTTGGATTGGCAAAGATGAGAGTCGCGTTATTGACAATATTGCTCAGCACGGACCCATTTCGTGACACACCATCACCCAGCTGCAATGCACCGGAACTGTTCGTCGTGCCGCCCGTGTAGGTGTTGTTGGTGGTCAGCGTCAGCGTACCGGTTCCGATCTTGGTGATCGACCCGATATCGCTGATCACGCCACCGAAGGTCGTGTTTTTATCGTTATTTCCAACCGAAACAGCCACAGCCTTATAGGGGGTGTACTTTGTTCTCAGAACCAGGTTCCAATTGCCCGAGATACCACCGAATGTTGCGTTTGAAGCCGTTAGGAATAGCGTGTCAGTGTCGGTCTTGTACGTAATCGTGCTGTTCTGAAACGCACGCTCGCCTCCCGGATTCAGGACCAGCCCGTAAGCATTGCCCGTGAGTCTGGTGTCACCGGTATAGGTGTTAGCCACGGTTAACCTGTACTCGCTGGATGTAATGTTGATATCCAGATTACCGGGACCGCTGATCGCATTGGCATGCACACCATTGCCACCGGTCGAACACGCAAGCGTTGATGTGCCCCCGGCCAGATAGATTCCACGATTGGCATGCGTCGTGATGTTGGCAGTGATCTGAAGGGTGCCGCCATTGAGCGTGATATTATTGGACTGACTTGAACCCGGGATTGCGCCGAGATTCCCGTCATTGGAAATCGCCAACTTGCCGCCATTGATGACGGTCGGCCCCGTGTACGTGTTGACGGCGCTGGGAATCAGCGTGCCGACACCCGATTTGATCAAGCCATTGGTTCCGGAGATCACCCCGCTCATGATCACATTGCTGGCGCCCAGGTTATTCACAGTTATGGTCGGAGCTGGTCCGGCCAGCGTGAGGATATTCGCGGCGTTACCATTGTTGTCCAGTACCCAGTTGAATGAACCGTTGGTGACCGTGTCGCTGAAGATGAAATTGCCATTGGTCCGGGCGGAATCGAGATGAACCACCGTATTCGTCGTAATATCCAGCGTGCTGAAGTCAGCCGTGCTGCCCCAGCCGTCGGACACCGCACTGTCCAGCCAGTTGCTGGTCGCCGACCACATACCCCCGCTGGCGTTGACCCAGACACAGGTGCCCCCGGTTGCCGTTACCTTGACACTGATCGCAGCAACCGTGGAAGTAAACAATCCATCCGTAATGTCAAAAGTAAAGCTGTCATTCCCCACAAAGTTGGTCGCAGGGGTATAAATCACATTCGGCAACGTCCCCGCGAGAGTCCCGCTAGCGGGGCCGGTCACCAGCAAATAGCTCAATGTGTCGCCTGCATCCGGATCATAGCCTGTCACGGTTATCGCCTTGGACACATTCTGCAGAACCCACTCGGTCTTCGAATTGGCCACGGGCGGATCCAGCACGGACAGGATCGTCATGTTCACGGTCATGGTGGCCGTGCCCCCCTTGCCGTCGGTAACCTGAACCACAAACCGGTCGACACCATTGTAGTTGGCCGCAGGCGTGAAACTGATCGCCTTACTGGGCCCGGTGCCGCTAACGGCTGCCGTCCCGTTTGTCGCCTGGGTTTTCACCGACCACGCCAGGGTGTCACCATCAGGATCAGTGGCATTCAAGGTGAGACTGAACGGGAGCGGACTGCCGTCCTCACTCATCACGATGTTGGTTGAGCTGCCCTCGGTAATAACCGCCGGATTGTTCCCGCCCATGACCGTCAGCACCACATCCTTGTTCACCGCGTCCAGACTCAGGATTCCGTAGTTCGCCCCGACGGGGCCGATCGTGGTCGGTCCCAGAGAACCTACCAGATTCGTTGCGTTGAAGAGGACGTAGACCCCTGGCCCGAAGCCGGCATTAGTCGCAAAGCTCAATTCCTCGAAATCGAGGCTATTGACATTCAGCGTGCCTGCCACCACCTGATCATACGTTGTGCCGGCCGTTGTGTTTGTACCCAGCTTGAACTGGTTTGTGGCACCCACGTTGAGCATGAGGGGATTCTTGAATGTCAGCGTTCCAACGGTATTGGGATAGCCCGGCGCCAGGCGGGACCCTGCCGCATTCGTAACAGCCCCCTTGATCTGGCCAAGCCCCCTCAATTCCTGCCCGTTCAACACGGTATAACCCGGCACCGTCACATCAAACGTCGTGTTTGTCGCCAGCTGGATGACCGGCGTGTTGCTGATGGAGCCTGTACCGCCCAGCGCCAGTGTACCGCCGTCGATAGTCGTCATACCCGAATACGTAGCATTGCTGTTGATCAGGAGCGTTCCAGCCCCTGTCTTATTCAAATACGAAACAACCATGGCATTGATGCTGTTATATCCGTTCAGCAACGGCACGGAGCTGGTCAGCGTGGCGCCGGCGCCCACATAAAACGTCTGGCCTGACTCCGAATCTCCCGCGCCAAGACACACGCCAATATTGGCATAGGCCCCGGAGGGCAGGATGATCGAGTTCGAGTTACAGGTGACCACCCCCATCAGGCTCCAGGAGGGGTCATTGGTCGCCGTCCCGCCGAAACAGACCAGCGAGCCGCCATTCAGGACGATCGATCCCAGGCAATTTCCGACACTCTGGGCATTATTGACCGTGCCCCCCGCATTGATGATCAGCGTGGTATTCGTGCCGATATCGTTGCCACCGAACACATCGCTGACACTGAAGCTGAGGGATGCATTGCTATTGACGGTGATTGTATGGGCGGTATTGGCCGGGCCGAGGTCCCCCATGGTCCCGCTGACGGCGGCGGCTTTCTGAGCCACCAAGGTCCCCTTGTTGACAACAACATTTCCAGAGAACTTGCTTAACCCGCTCAACAAAGAGAGCGTACCGGCACCCTCCTTGGTGAAACCCGCGCAGCCGTCAATGTCGGAGGTTATTTTACCAGTGGTGGCATTGACGGTAATCACGGGGTTGGTGCCGCCTAGAATCAGTTTGCTCCCCACAAGATTATAGGCCTGGTTTTGGAAAATGACCCCGCCCGCCGTCAAGGAGGGAGCGTTGGTCACAAGGTAGGCCGTGTTACTGCCGGAGCCGACGCCAAACTGGGCCACGTCGTTGTTCACATCATTCCAAACCAACTGGGCGCCACCCGTCGGGCTCATCCAGTTGCTGTTACTCCAATCCCAAAAGCCGCCACCATCCTGATTCGTTGGTGACGTGGCGCCATTGCTATCCCACACCACTGTCGCGCCGAGATTCGTCGAGGCCTTCGGCGGATCCATGGTTTTCCGGAGAAGCTGCGCGTAAGGCCACACCCGGTTCTCCATAATTGCACTTGCACTCCCATGGTGAATTCCCGCCAACTCCCAGACCCCGGAGCTCGAATTAAAGATAAAGCTTCCCCCACCCGAGTCTCCACCCTCGGTAATGTAAAGATTGACAACCGAGTTAGTGCCCAGGGTGTTCGTGCCGGTTTTCATATACATATAAGAGGCGTCATATGACGTTACCCTGGTATAACCCCAGGCATTCATGACGACACCTCCCTGCCCGATCGTTACGACTGAGCTACCCGCTTCAGTCGCGGAAAAGACAGACGGCGCATTGGATGCGAGGATGATGGGTGGCATAGCGGGCCCCCTGGCGATTTGAAACAATCGGATATCCTTCCCATCGTGATCAGCGATCCAGCCGATATCCTGAATGATTTTATAATCAACACCGTTGATTCTGGCAGATTTACCAACGGTCGCGCTCTCATGCGCCGCCAAAAGGACCCAGCTATCGCCGAGATATACACAACACCCGGCAATTCCCGGGATGGGTACAACATAATCCCACCCCGAGAGCGTGTTTG
>CAZMSS010000026.1:0-20721 GCA_964568965.1 uncultured Verrucomicrobiota bacterium
CCCGGACGCAAGCCCGCGCGGCCCGAAGCCCAGCCGTCACCCCGGCCCCCCCCTCCGGGTGACAAGAAGAAGGAGGCGTTCGACCTGATCGTCTCGACGGTCGAGGCCCTGGTTCAGGAACGGGGCGAGGGCGACAAAATCTGGGGCTCCATGATCAAGCAGACCCTCAAGCGCCGGAAGCCGGGCTTCAATGAATCCTACTACGGGTTCCGGACCTTCAGTCAGCTGCTGGAGGAAGCCGCCGCCGATGGCGTTCTGGAACTGGAGCACGACGAAAAATCCGGAGGCGTCATCATCAAGAACTGCCACGCCGTGTAATCAAGTTTCCTGATGATCGGTCATTGGTTATGAGGCACCCATGAGCAAAACGCGAATCGTCAAACAGGTCCTCACAAGCGTCCCCACCCTTGAGGGCGCCGGGGTCCACCTGAAGCGGGCGTTCGGGTATCATCAGGTCCCCCTGCTCGACCCGTTCCTGATGCTGGATCATTTCGAGTCGTCCAATCCGGCCGACTACGAAGCGGGCTTTCCCTGGCATCCTCACCGCGGAATCGAGACCATCAGCTATGTGCTCGAGGGCGTGGTGGAGCATGGCGACAGCATGGGCAACAAGGGCGCCATCGGCGCCGGCGATGTGCAGTGGATGACGGCGGGCAGCGGCATCATCCACCAGGAAATGCCGAAGGGCAGCCGAGCGCAGCACCGGCTGCTGGGGTTCCAGCTCTGGTCCAATCTCCCGGCCTCCCACAAGATGATGGCGCCCCGATACCAGGAAATCGCCTCGCACCAGATCCCGGAACTCACCCTCGCCAACGGCATCCGTGTCCGACTGATCTGCGGGCGGCTTGAAGGCAAGAAAGGCCCCGTCAGGGATATCATCACCGACCCGGAATACCTTGACGTGACCATGCCGTCGAAAACGGTGTTTCAGCACCCCGTGAAACCCGGACACACCGTCTTCGCCTACGTGTTCAAGGGGAGCGGACAGTTCGACCCGGCGTCCCCCGCACTCACCGGCACGGACCATGTTCTGCTTTTCGGGGATGGCGATGAAGTGGTCGTGGCGAGCGGCGAAATCGGAGTTCGGTTCCTGCTCGTCTCGGGAAACCCCCTGGGCGAACCCGTCGCGTGGCAGGGTCCCATCGTCATGAACACCGATGCGGAGCTCGCCACCGCCTTCAAGGAATTCAGCAACGGCACCTTCCTGAAGCACAGCCGCTGACCTCTGAATCTTCAGCTTGCCCCACCCCCTTGGGAGGCCTATAGTTACCCTTGTAAGGAGGGGTTGCCATGCACGAGGTCATTGCCAGGGTCATGGAGACCGAAGCCGAGGCCAGGCGAATCGTCAATGAGGCCAGGGCGGAAGCGGACCGGATCCTCTCAGCCGCCCGGGATGAAGCCCGGCAGCGCTCCACCCGGATCCGGAAGGATACCCAAGCCGAGGCGGACCGGCTGATGGAGGAAAGCGTCCGGGTGGCCCGTCAGAAAAAACAGGCCGAACTTTCCCGATGCGCCTCAGAACTTGAAGCCCGCCTACCCCTTGACCCGGCGGCTGGTGAATCAGCGGTTGCCGCCGCCCTCATATGCGTGTGCAATCCGGAATGAACATACTATTCATGGCACCAAACGGGAGTCACCTGCTATGGAACTCCAGATGGCAAAGGACTTGGACTACCTCACGGCCCGCCTTCACGGACGGCGCAGCCGGCTGGCTGAAGGCGGCCGCCTAGACTCCCTGTTGCGCCTCAAATCGGCACCCGACCTCGGCCGTACGCTTTTCCCGGAAGCCAGGATTCAAGACTCCCCGGCTGCACAACGCCGCATGGTCAGGGACCTGATCGTGGAAATGACCGGAATCCTTCATCACCTGAAGGGGCCTGAAGCCCGTCTGGCAGAATGGATGATCCTGCGTTTCCACATTGCAAATCTCAAGATTCTGCTGCGGGGCATCCTTTCCAACACACCCGCCCGCATCGCAGAAAGCCACCTTATCATGCTCCCTGCTGACCCGGTGCTGGAGTGGGCAGCCCTGCTGACCAAAGCGAAAACGCCGGAGGATCTCACCGCCATGCTACCCGAAGAGCCCCTCGGCAGGATGCTGCGTGGAGCGCTGGCCACCGTCCCTGACCGTAAGGAGCCATTCTTCATCGAGGCGGCGCTGGACTGCGCCTACTTCCGGGAAGGCCTGGTCAGGGCCAAAGCCCTTCCATCCGCCGACCGGGCGCTTATCACAGCCCTTGTTGCTGCAGAAACCGATATCTTCCACATGATGCTCGTCCTGCGGGGCCGGTTCCACTATGGTCTGAGCCCCGATCTCCTTGAACCCTTCTTCGCAGGAAAAAACAGGCACACACACCTGCACTTCCAGGCGATGATGGCGGCCCCTGATCTCACAGCAGCGGCAAAGCAGATGTTTGGCCCGGTACTTGATCCGCCTCAGCCGGGCGCCCCGGAGGAATCAGCCGACCCCGCTGCCCTTGAGCGCAGAGCATGGGGGCGTTACCGGTTACTTGCCAGCCGGACCTTCCGCCAAAGTCGTACCCACTTTGGCACCATCGCCGGTTACATCGGACTGCGCCGCATGGAAACCGCCAACCTCATCACGCTCACGGAGGGAATCCGTTGCCTCGTGCCGGAAGATTCCATCCGGCATCGCATGATTCCCCCGCTCCATCCGGAGGCGCCCCATGTTTAAGCCCGTACCCATGATGCGAATCCGTGTCATTCTCCTCCAGGAGGATGAGCAGACCGTGCTGCGAAGCCTGGGACAACTGGGTGTTTTGCACCTGACCCGGACGGTGGCTGGCCCCGACACCGCCCCGCTTCAACCGCATGACGGCAAACTTGAAATCGAACGGTGTGACGACCTCCTCGAGCGTTTAACAAAAATGGCCGAAGCCGCACGGAGCACTCTCCCTCACCTGATCGCCACCGAACCCGGAGGAACAGGGCCACCCCTGTCGCCTGACCTGACCTTGGACGCGATCGACGAGTCTCTTCGCCAAATGGAGGAGAAATTCGCCGGACTGCTCGCGAAGCGCCAGAGCCTCCTGTCCCGGAAACAGGAACTGGACTCCCTTTGCGACCGGGTATCGGATTACCGTGAGCTGGATATTCCCCTGGACCATCTCGACCGCTTCTCCTTCCTGCACTTCATCGTGGGCAGCGTACCTCAAAGCGGGCTCGACACACTCTCCAGAACCCCCGATTGCACTGCCGTTCCGCTCCCATCCCCGCCCCGCGGGGGCCGGCAAGCCATCCTCGTCATGACCACCCCCTCAAACCGGCAACTCACGGAAGACCGGTTGCGGACCCTGGATTTCCATCATGCGGATCTGCCTGCGGTGGACGGTCTGACGGCGAGATCCTTCCTGGAAAGCCACGATGGGCAGCGCAGCCATCTGGAACAGGAACTCAACCAGGTAACTGACAGCATGCACGCCTTCGCGGCTGAATCGGCGGGGTATATCGCGGCCCTGAAGGAACGGGTTGTGGAGGAACGGCGTCTTGCCGAGGCACGACAATATTATCCGCGCACCGAAAGCGCGTTCCTGCTTGCCGGGTGGATCCCCGCTGATCGCGCCCCCGCCCTTGAGGAACATCTCGCGACAATCACCAGGGGGAGGTGCGTCATCGCCATCAGCAGGCCCCGGGCGGCTGACGGCCCAGAGGTTCCCGTGTCACTTCAACACACGGGCTGGTTGCGACCTTTCCAGAAAATGGTGACGGCCTACGGCCTGCCGACCTATCAGGAGGTCGAGCCCACGTTCTTTGTGGCCATCAGTTATGTGCTGCTGTTCGGGATGATGTTCGGCGATGCCGGACAGGGTGCCATCCTGGCACTCGCGGGCTGGGTCGCGTTGCGACTCCGTCGCTTCACGGCTTACCGGGACCTCGGCCGCATCCTGATGCTTGTCGGCCTTTCGAGTGTGGGGTTCGGCATCATTTACGGCAGTTATTTCGGCATTCCGGAACTCAAGGAGTACGCGCTCTGGCGCGACCCCCTGGAGGGGGATCCACTTGCCCTGATGCTGGCCGCTGTCGGGCTGGGCGTGATCGTGATCAGCATCGGGTTGGTTCTGAACATCCTAAATCGGTTTAGATGCGGGGAAATGACCGAGGGCTGGTTGGGTCGGTACGGGGTCATGGGCGTATTGTTCTACTGGGGAACGCTGGCCCTGCTTGTAAAATCCGATCTCTTCCGGTCGCACGGCCTGCTGGGCACCGCCATCACCCTGCTTCTCATCATGCCCCTGCTCGGCTGGATGATCAAGGAACCGGTTCAGGCCCTGTGGCGTCGCCGGCGAGGAGAATCGGCAGAGCCCGGGGGAGCGGCCGTAATGGTGGCCGAATCCCTGATCGGAACGCTGGAGGGCATTACAGGGTATCTGGCCAATACCACCAGCTTTGTCCGTCTGGCGGCGTATGCCATGAGCCATGCCGCACTGCTGATGGCGGTGTTCATGGTGGCGGGTCAATTACAGCAGAGCGTTCCCCTCGGGGGAGTCTGGGGACTGCTGGTGATCATTGCCGGGAATGGCGTCGCCATTATCCTGGAGGGGATCATTGCCGCCGTCCAGGCCCTGCGCCTCGAATACTACGAGTTCTTCGGCAAATTCCTCGCCGGCAACGGCCGGCCCTACACACCGTTCTGCCTGCACCAGCCTTGACAATATCGTGCTTGTTTTGATGGGAAGTTGCAGTACGATCACCATCAGGAGGGGCGTAACAAGCGCCCGGAGAGGAGATGGTTTCATGACAACGCGTTACCGCTTTGTGCTGGGAACCTTGATGACAGGCCTGGGTTTGACGGCGGCCATGGCCGCCGCACAGGACCCCCAGGCCTCCGCAGGCTCGGGCGACACCTCCTTCTATCGAGCCCTCGGGCTGGGAGTCTGCGCGGCTCTCACCATGACCCTCAGCGTCATGGGCGCCGCGTATGCCGTGGCCCGGATAGGCTCGGCCGCCATGGGCGCCGCGGCCGAAAAACCGGAGTTGCTGACCCGTAGCATCCTTTTCGTGGCCTTGGCAGAGGGACTGGCCGTCCTGGGATTCGCCATCTCCATGATGCTGATCCAGAAGATCTAGCGGGAGTCATCCCATGAGAGTCACCTGTATCGCCGATGAAGATACGGTGCGGGGCTTCAGCCTGGCCGGCATCACCGGACAAGTGGCCACGGCACCCCGGGAGGCCTCTGACGCCCTGCAACTCGCCCTCGCCCAACCCGACATCGGGATCATCATCCTCACTGAGCAGGTTACCGCCGGCATCCGCGACGAGGTCGAGGCCGTCAGACTGGGCCGTGACCGCCCCCTGATCGTCGAAATCCCCGGGCCCGGCGGCCCAGGCGCCGGACACAAGGGTCTCCGACAATCCGTCCAGGAGGCCATCGGCATCCCAGTCGATTTCCAGGAGGCTCCCTGAATGAATCCGCCAGGCCAAAATGACGGCGAAGACCTGTGCCGCGGAATCCTGGCAGATGCCAGGACTGAGGCCGATCGCCTCATCCGAAAGGCCCAAGAGGAAGCCGCCCATCTCCTTTCCGGCGCAACGGAGGAAGAGGAATATATCCGGCACCAACGCCTTGAAAAAGCAACTCAGGAGGCTGCCCGCCAACGGGACCGGATCCTGACCACCCTGCCGGTTGAAACCCGCCGGCTATGCGCAGCCCGTGTGGAGGCCCTGCTCCAGTCCATCCATGATGAAGTACGGCGGCGTCTCCTTGCCGGGGAGGGATTTGACACGAAGGAAATACTGATAGCCTCGGCCGCCTACGCCATTACCCGCATGGCCGGAAACACCTTCGTGGTCGCGATCTCTCCCGCCGACTATGCCGCGCTGGGGGCATCCCTCGCCGGGGAAATCATCCAGCGCACGGGGAAACCCGGCATGCAGCTCCAGCTCGTGGAAGATCCCTCCATTACACGGGGCGGCGTGATCATCCACGATGCGGCGAATCGGCAGGAATGGGACAACAGGCTGACCTCACGTCTTGATCGGCTATGGCCCGATTTGCGCCACCGGTTGGCGGCGGCTCTTCCCTCGGACGAGGACCACGGGGAGCGTGAACCATGAGCAGTCCAGGGCCTACCCGCACTGCATCGGTTGCCCGCGTCAACGGGCCGGTCGTGACGGCCACAGGACTCGATGGTGCCCGCATGTACGAGGTCGTCCATGTCGGCGAGCTGGGACTGGTCGGCGAAATTGTCCGCCTGAGCGGCGACCAAGCCACGATTCAGGTCTACGAAAACACAGCGATGCTTAAGCCCGGCGCCCCGGTCCATTGCACGGGCGCCCCGCTTTCGGTGTGGCTGGGACCTGGGCTCATCGGGAACATCTATGACGGCATCCAGCGTCCCCTGCCAGCCATCAAGGCCCGCCGCGGAGCCTGGCTGGGGCGTGGCGAGAAAATCGAGCCGCTGGATCCCGTGAGCCGCTGGCTGTTCGAACCCGTGGTCTCCCCGGGTGAAAAGGTGGGGCCCGGACAGGCCCTCGGCTTTGTCGCCGAGACACCGCTGGTCCGGCACAAGATCATGGTCCCCCCCGATCTGCCGGAGGGCACCGTACGCTCGGTCGTCGGCAAGGGCCTGTATTCGATGACTGCACCCATCGCAGTGCTCGACACCCCGACCGGCCGGCGCGAAATCACCCTTGTCCAGAAGTGGCCGGTTCGTGTCCCGCGGCCCATCCGGGAACGGCGTCCCGTCACTCAACCCCTCCTCACCGGGCAGCGAATCATCGATACCTTCTTCCCGATCGGCAAGGGCGGGTGCGCCGCGATCCCGGGCGGATTCGGCACGGGGAAGACAATTACCCAGCATCAACTGGCCAAGTGGTCCGACGCCGACATCATCGTCTTCATCGGTTGCGGTGAGCGTGGCAATGAGATGACGGAGGTGTTGCGGGAGTTTCCCAAGATCCTCGATCCCCGTTCAGGGCGGCCCCTCATGGAGCGAACGATCCTCATCGCCAACACCTCCAACATGCCTGTCGCCGCCCGCGAAGCCTCGATCTACACCGGTATCGCCCTGGCGGAGTATTACCGCGACATGGGACTGGATGTGGCGGTCTTCGCCGACTCCACCAGCCGCTGGGCCGAAGCCCTCCGGGAGTTGGCGGCGCGACTGGAGGAGATGCCTGCCGAGGAGGGATTCCCGGCCACCCTGCCCACCCGCCTGGCCCAGTTCTACGAGCGTGGTGGCGCCGTTACCACCCTGGCCGGCGAGCCGGGCTCCATCAGCATCGTGGGTGCCGTCAGCCCGCCCGGGGGCGATTTTTCCGAACCGGTGACCTCGCACACCCAGCGGTTCATCCGCTGCTTCTGGGCGCTGGACACCGAGCTGGCCAATGCGCGGCACTATCCCTCGATCCACTGGATCCGGTCCTACTCAGACTACTTCGACGCGATCAGCGGGTGGTGGAAAAAACAGGATCCCGACTGGACCGAACTTCGCACCGAAGCCCTCACCCTCCTCCAGCGCGAGGACCGCCTCCAGCAGATCGTCAAACTGGTCGGGGCCGACGCCCTGCCCGACGCACAGCGGTTGATCCTGTTCATCGCCGACCTGTTGAAGGATGGCTTTCTCGCCCAGAGTGCCTTTGATGAGACGGATCAGTTCTGCTCGCCCGCCCGGCAGGCCGCCCTCATGCGAATGATCAGCAGCGTGTACCGGAAAAGCAGGGATCTGGTCCAGGCAGGAACAGCGCTCCGCCGGATCCAGGACTTGCCCTCCATGCCGCAGCTCATCCACGCTAAAACGGCGTACGGCAATGAGGCGATCGAGCAGTTGAACGCTCTTTCTCAGCGGATTCAAACGGAACTGGACTCACTGGTGATCAATCCAGACGGCTCAGCCGGCGGCATCGCCCCACCGGTCCAAGCAGGAGGGGGCACACCGTGAAACCCATTCCGCCTATCACCCTGCCGGACCGGGGACTTTCCCATATCGGGGCCGCCCGGATTGGAGGGCCGCTGGTCGTCGTGGAAGGTGTCCCCAGCGCGGGGTATGATGAAATGGTTGAGATCAGTGATCCCTCCGGCCGCCGGCGCCTGGGCCGCGTGCTGGATAGTTCCGGGGCGCGGACCGTGGTGCAGGTTCTGGAGGGAACCAGCGGGTTGTCGCATGAAACCCTGCGCAGCCGGTTCCTGGGCGAAAGCTTCCGCCTGCCTGTCTCACGGAATATGCTGGGCCGCATGTTTGACGGGCTCGGACGGCCCCTTGACGGAAATCCGCCCCCGCTCTCCCCCGATCTCCGTGACGTCAACGGCCTGCCCATCAACCCTTATGCCCGCGAATATCCCCGCGAATTCATCCAGACAGGCCTGTCGGCAATTGACGGCATGAACTCCCTGGTGCGCGGGCAGAAGCTGCCGATCTTCTCGGGTAACGGCCTGCCCCACGACCGGGTTTGCGCCCAGATCATCCGGCAGGCCCGCCTGCTGGACGGCCACGGGGAGTTCTCCATCGTCTTCGCCGCAATGGGCGTGAAACACGATGTCGCCGAATTCTTCATCCGCTCGTGTGAGGAGTCCGGCGCCTTGTCCCGTGTCGCCGTCTTCCTTTCATTGGCCGACGCACCAAGCGTGGAGCGCCTGCTCACGCCGCGCCTTGCCCTGACGCTCGCCGAACATCTGGCCTTCGACTGCGGCCAGCATGTTCTGGCCCTGCTGACCGACATGACCAACTATTGCGAAAGCCTGAGGGAAGTTGGCACCATCCGGGGAGAGATTCCCGGCCGGAAAGGCTATCCCGGCTACCTGTATTCCGACCTGGCCAGCCTGTATGAGCGGGCTGGCCGCATCGAGGGCTCACCGGGTTCGATCACCCAGATGGCGATCTTGACCATGCCCTCCGACGACATCAGCCACCCCGTCCCCGACCTCACGGGCTATATCACCGAAGGCCAGATCGTCCTTGATCGTGACCTCTTCCAGCGCGGCATCTATCCCCCCATTGCAGGCCTTCCCAGTTTGTCGCGCCTCATGAAGGACGGCATCGGCACCGGATACACCCGGGAGGATCATCCGGCCCTGGCAAGCCAGATGTTCGCCTGCTATGCCCGGGTGAAACGCGTGCGTGCCCTGGCGGATGTGATCGGCGAGGAGGCCCTGGGGGTACTCGACCGGCTTTACCTGAAGTTTGGCGAAGCTTTCGAGACCCGCTTCCTCTCGCAGGGAGAAACCGAGAACCGACCCATAGCCACCACGCTCGACCTCGGGTGGGAAATCCTCTCGATGCTCCCGAGGGAGGAATTGCACCGCGTCAGCAACGCGCTGCTTGACCAACATTACAAGCCATGACCATCCTGAACATAGCCCCAACGAAGTCCGGGCTGCTCACCCTGAAGCGGCAACTTGCCGTTGCCGAGGAGGGGTATGACCTGCTCGAACAGAAGCGCCAGATCCTGGTGTTTGAGCTGATGAAGCGGCTCAAGCGCGCCCGGGAGGTGGAGCGGCTGGTTAACCAGGCACTTCCTGCCGCCTTTGCCGCACTGCGGGAAGCAACCCTGGATGTGGGTGCTCCCGCAATGGACCGGGCGGCACTGGCCGCCAGCCTGAATCACGACGTGACGATCGGGGCAATTCATCTGATGGGGTTGAGGCTTCCCCAGGTGACGGCCAGAATTGAACCGCCGGGCCTCCCGTTCGGCGTGGGCGGCACCTCCGCCAATACTGACAAGGCGATGAAACGGTTTGCCGGGACGCTCCTCCTCCTGCCTGAACTGGCCGAACTTGAAACAGCCATCCTGAGGCTGGCGGCCGAACTCAGGCGAACCCAGCGCCGGTGTAACGCCCTCAGCAAAATCTTCATTCCCAATTACCGCCAGACCATCACGTTCATCGCCTCCACCCTCGAGGAACGTGAACGCGAGGCGTTTGTCATTGTGAAAATGATCCGCGACAGGCTGGCAGCGGAAGGCTCCTAGATACCGCCGCCGGGCGGATCCTGGATGATAGTATCGCGGAGACCGTTCACGGGATCACGGTCGGGGTAGTCGAGGGTGTAATGCAGGCCCCGGCTCTCCTTGCGCAGATGGGCCGACCGGATGATCAATTCCGCCACATCAGCAATGTTGCGGAGTTCAAGGATGTCGGGCGTCACCAGATAGTCAAGATAGTACTGCCGGATCTCCTGCCGCAGGTTCCGGATGCGGCGGGCGGCACGATCCAGGCGCTTATCGGACCGGACAATCCCCACATAGTCCCACATGCAGGTACGGACCTCGTTCCAATTGTGCTCCAGGACGATGCTTTCGTCGCTGGGCACCGCATCGCCGTACTCCCACTCCGGGATCGGCACCGAACGCACCTGCTGCTGGGGGGTCTCTCCCAGATGGTCCGCCATCTGGGCGGCGCACACCAATGCCTCAAGGAGGGAATTGCTCGCCAACCGGTTCGCGCCGTGCAGCCCCGTGCAGGCCACTTCCCCGCAGGCATAGAGGCCCGGCATCGCGGTGCGCCCGTCCACCGAGGCCACCACGCCGCCGCAGAAGTAATGCGCCGCCGGGACCACGGGGATGAGATCCTTGGCCATGTCAATGCCCAGCGACAGGCAACGGGCATAGATGTTCGGAAACCGGTTGATGAGGAAGTCGGCCGTATGGTGCCGGATGTCCAGGTAGACGCACGGCGCGCCACTAAGCTTCATCTCGCTGTCAATGGCGCGAGCCACGATATCGCGGGGCGCCAGCGAGTGGCGCGGATCATACTGATCCATGAACGGCTGCCCCTCCCCATTCACCAGCACCGCGCCTTCACCGCGGACTGCCTCACTAATGAGAAAGGACTTCGCCTTTGGATGATGCAGGATGGTGGGATGGAACTGGATGAACTCCATGTTCATGATAGGCAGCCCGGCGCGCCACGCCATCGCCACGCCATCGCCCGTGGCAATATCCGGGTTGCTGGTGTAGAGGTAGACCTTGCCGCCCCCGCCGGTGGCCAGGATCGTCGCCGGGGCGCGGATGGCAAAGATTTCCGAGGTGTTCTCATCCAGCGCATACACCCCGATGCAACGGTTCTGGTCGGGAGGGAGAGCCGCGTCACCCGGCCGGGCCGCGCGATCCGCTAGCCAGCCGGTGGTGATCAGGTCAATCACCATGCAGTGATCCATGATGGAGATGTTGGGATTCGCCTGGGCCTGCCCGAGCAGGGTCCGCTCCACCGCCTGCCCGGTGATGTCACCGGCATGCAGCACGCGACGCTGAGAATGCCCCCCCTCGCGCCCGAGATCGTACGCCCGGGCACCCTTGCCCTCCAGTTCAGCAAACCGCAATCCGAACTGTTCCAACTCGGCAATCCGGAGGGGCCCGTTGCTGACAATCTCCCTGACCACATCCTCGTGGCAGAGCCCGGCTCCAGCATCCAAGGTGTCGGCGACATGCTGCCCGAAGCTGTCGTCGGAATCCATCACACAGGCAATGCCACCCTGGGCGTAGTTGGTATTGCTTTCCGCACGCCCTTTTTTGGTCACCACCAGGACGCGTCCCTGCCGGGACAGATGCAGGGCCGACATCAACCCTGCAATCCCGCTCCCCAACACCAGATAGTCGCAATCAATGGTTCTCATGGCAGATTCATATCCTTTTTGAATACTGCCATTTTCCAACGGGCTGTAAAACAATATTAAGATCAGGAACGCCGATGGTCGTCCTTCGGCTTGCGGTCCTCGCGGGCATCCCGCTTCCCGTGTTGTTCCTTGTCCTTCTTGCTCTCCTTCACCATGACCGTGATCGAGTCGGTCCCCTTGAGTACCGTACCGTCCTGCAGTACACCGGCAAGCTCCAACCCCACCACCTCGCCATCGGTCACACCCACCAGAACTCCCGCCACATCCTGATCCCTGAAGTGAAGGACGAGATCGGCATAGCCGTCCCCCTGCAGGTCGGAGACAGCGGACCGCACCGGGGCAAGACCCGCCAGCCTGATGGAGGACAGATCAACCTGGCTGATATTCACATCGGGGGAACCCAGAATGGCCACCGGCAACAGGCCTTCCGAACGGATATTGAACGGGTTCGTCACCGATCCCGGCTTGATGTCCACGGAAACCGTCAGGACAGGAGGAACAACCGGGTCATCCTGCGCCGGCAGCAAGATCATTTCACCCACATAATAGATTCCGTTCAACAGAACGGTAAGCGTGTAGTTCTCGGAATAGAACACCAGCGTCACCTCGCCTGAAGGATTCGGCGGGTCAAAAGGCGAAAAGGGCTGCCTGAGGTCCGCCGCGTTGATCGCCCCGCCAAAAATGGTCTGCCCCGCGGCATTCCGGCACTTGACAACGATGGTCCGGCCCGGCCCGCTCATGACCCCTGCCATTGACTGGTATGACAAATCCTCCCACAGCCACGGTCCCCCCGCCGCCAGAGTCTGGCCAGACGCTTCATCAATGACAACGGCCTCATACGTGGTGATGTCGGTCAGGAGCGGCTCCGCATATAGCCTCATTGCGAATCCCATTACCAATGCCAGTGCTGCAAGTGTCTTCATGATTCTCTCCCTTTTGAGTTCTCGGACGCTGACTACGGACGCTACAGAACCATAGCATTGGTCATGCCGGGTTTTCGGAAAGTCAGTAAATGAAGGGGAATTGCGACAGACACTGTCTGCAGTTTCGCAATGATGAGAACAAAAGGAGTTAGGTGCCGGTTTCGAGCTCGGTTTCGAATCGCACCGTCTTATCCCAGCTGCGTTCCTTCCGCACCACTACATCATGGTAGAGGGCACGCACGATGGCGCCCATCCAGAGATAGCCATAGAAGAAGTACATGAGCATGCCAACGAGCAGGTTCTCCGGCGTCGCCTCTTTTTCACAGGCAAGGATGTACCAGAGTTGCGCAAAGTAGGAGAAGGCGGCGAACACCCAGAAGGCGTAGATCCACACGGCATCCTGATTGATATGGCTGAAACCGAAGAAGGACAGGAGCATCGTGGTCTGGGAAACGACAATGGCGAAGAGAAAAAGATAGCTCATCATCAGCATGAGAACGTTCTCGGAGGTGCGCAACTTGTCCTTTGACAGGGCGAAGTTGCGAATGATTTTAACGATGGCGTAGTTATTGCCACGCGCCCAGCGGGTGCGCTGTTTCATCCACACGGTCATGGTCTCCGGCTCCTGCTCCCAGCTTTGCGAGTAGGGCACGAAATCAACGCGGTGTCGATCCATGTACAGGCGGGCGGACAGTTCGCTGTCTTCCGCCAGCGCCTCTTCATCCCACCCCCCCACCTCCAGCAGCACCGATTTCCTGATCACATAGTTCGTGCCGGTCAGAAAGGCAATGTCGAGCATCATATGGCGGCCGGCCTGCACAACCCCCTGAAAACAGAGTCCTTCAATGTTGACGCAACGCGTCAGGAAATTCTCGCTCTTGTTGCCGCAGCGGAATTTTCCCACAACCGCCGCAATCGAGGGGTTCTCGACAAAACGCGCCATCAGCAGCAACAACGAATCCGGCTCCGGGCAGTTGTCCGCATCGTAAATGGCAATGTAGTCGTCCTTGACGCGCAGGGCGGCGGCATTGAGGGCGGCGGCTTTGCCCAGCCCGCCATCGGGCTTTTGACGGTGGTATACCAGAACACGGGGATTCTCCTCATGGAGGCGGTCCAGAATCGCGGCGGTGTCATCGGTGGAGGCGTCATTGATCACCATCAGGGTGAGCTTGTCCTTGGGGTAACGCAGCGCCAGCAAGGTCCTGACGGTGCGTTCAATCACCAGCTCCTCGTTGTGGGCCGGCACCAATATCGTAATAGGAGGGTACTGCTCAAGGCCAGGCATCACGCGCCCCATCTCCCGAATCATCTTGCGGCGGTGGAAGAACGCACCGATCGCCAGAACAGACTGGTAGATCACCAAGGCGACAACAAGCACGGAGGAAACCACGGCGGCGTTATGTAAAAAATGGACCATCTTCTCATTTACCTCATCTTGCTTGGCCCGATTTCTGCCAAACGGTCCGCAGTAGACCACATCGCCCCTTACAAAACAAGCCCTGCGCCTATTTATTACGCAGGCGTACAGTCGGAGGCGGCGTCCCGGATGGCCTTGATCAGATTCTCGGGCGCTGCCGATTTGGTGATATAATCCGAGGCACCCGCGTCACGCATTTGCCGGGCTACCACAGCATCGTCGAACATGGACAGACCGATGATCCTGACTTTTGGCCATCGTTTCCTGATGATGCGTGTGGCCGCAACACCATCCATGACCGGCATGCTGACATCCATGATAACGACATCGGGCTGAAAGCGCCTTACGCATTCCACGGCTTGTTCCCCGTTGTCCGCCTCCCCCACAATGGTGAAGTCATTCCGGGAGCGAAGCAGACTGACCATTCCCTCTCGCACCGTGCGATGGTCATCGGCAAACACAACGCGGATAGGCTGACCGGAAACGCGTGCAGGGCTTCTGGCGGCCCTGCCGGGTTTCCGGTACCGGGTGATTTTTCCTGATCCGGCGGGAGCCGGCACTGACCCGGGCCCCGGCGGGGGCAGGGGCAACGAAAGAGTGACCCGCATACCTCGGCCCGGAGCCGTCGCCAGACTAAGTTTGCCCCCGAGCAACTCGGTCCGCTCGCGGATGCTGAACAAACCGAACCCCTTGCGGCCCCCTGGATCCTTCAGGATTTCCGGCTGGATCCCCTTTCCCTTGTCACTAACGACAAGGACAATGGCGCTGGGTTCCAGCTTCAGGTTAAGAGTCGCCTTGCAGCATCCCGAGTGTTTCACGACATTCATCAGCAGTTCCCGGGCTGCAGTAAAGAGCAGGACGATGGCCGCCTCCGACACGGGGGCCTCAACATGTCCGTCCTTAACCAACACCTCGAGCTGATACCGCGAATGCATCTCCCTCGCCAACCAGCGCATGGCGACTGACAAGTTCTTGCGCAACGACACGGGTGGTGCCAAATCGCGAGTGATAGAGCGGGAGGATGCAAGGGCCTCGTCCAAGGTGTGACGCAACCGGACCATTATCTGCGGGTCGCATTTTTCATCATCGTTCTCAAGGGATAAAACCTGCATCCGGGCAGCCACCAGCAATTGCTGCAAATGGTCGTGCAGCACTTCCGCCAGACGCCGCCGCTCGCGGTGCTCGGTCACTGTGAGTTCCGAAGCCAGTTGCGCCAATTGGCGGGAACGTTGCCGCAATTCGTCGTCAGCCTGCTTGCGATCGGTAATATCGGTGATCATCCCGCTTACCTTCGTCGCCTCACCCCGGAAATTACGACATGTCACCGTGCCCCGTGTGTGAACCCAAACGATGCGACCGTCAGGCCTGACGTGGCGATACTCCGTGTCATAGTGGTCAAATTTGCTTCCTCGCCTTATACACCTTTGAACCGCTTCAGAGAGCTTTTTCAAATCATCGGGGTGTATCGAACGCACAACTGCCTCTCCGGCAATATACTCGTCGCTGTCCCCCACCCCCAGAATCTGTCGGCAGCGTCCGGACAAGAACACCCGGCCCGAGGGCAACTCCCGCTCCCAGTAGCCATCATAGCTTCCTTCCATCACGCGGGTAAGTCGTCCTTCGCTTTCGCTTAAGGCTGCCGTGCGTTCATCGATCCGTTTCTCCAGTTGTTTCTTGGCTGACTTCTGTTCATCGATATCGATCAAGAAGCCCACAACCCCCACGATGCGAGGCCCCACCCGGAACGGGGTCACAATACTTTGAAACCAGCGTTTCCGCCCTTTAACGTCTAACTCCGTCTCTTCACGGACCGTGTGCCCCGTCAGTGCACGCCGGTTAGCGGCCTTCCATGCCGTGATGAAGGCGGGAGGGACTCCGCTCGTCTCCGGAGTTTTTCCGATTTGGTCACCGCAAAGGCGAACACTCTCCGCATTCTGGAAAACCAGGCGCCCGGTCCGATCTCGCGCCCACACCAGAAAAGGCGCTTTGTCAAATGCCTGCTGAAGGGCAGACAAGTGAAAGGTCAACTTATCCACATCAACCCCGTTCCGGGCGAACCTCGTGATGGGCTTCAATTTCATGATAAGACTTTATAGACTTTTGTCAGGTCAAACTCAAGCGCCACACTCGAGTCATTTCTGGCAGCTCGGGCAGAGGTGGGTTCCTCTTTGTCCTACGACAACGCGGATGATCGTATGGGCGCAACGGGGACAGGGAAGTCCTGTGCGGCGGAAAACAGCCAGCGCATCGGCGTTACGCCCGCGCCGGCCCGCCACGCTGTAGAAATTCGCCTGCCCCGTCCCGAGCGTGGTCCCACAGTTCTCCACGGCACGGCGCAACACCTCTCGAATGGCCTGGTACAGACACCGAATCTCGATATTGGTGAGGGTGTTGGCACAACGCTCGGGATGAATCCCGGCCCGCCACAGTGATTCATCCACATAGATATTACCCAGCCCCGCCACCAGGGTCTGATCCAACAGCAGGGGCTTGATCATGCGGGTCCGCCCTTCCATGCGGCGCCGAAACAGGTTTTCACGGAAGGAATCATCCAGAGGTTCCGGACCGAGAGCCTCCAAGCCTTCTTCTGCCGAGTCAACGAGACGGAAGCGTCCGAATTTCCTGGTATCGTTGAAAAACAGGCGGCGGCCGTCGGCCAGCGTGATGATAACATGGTCATGCTTGCCGGGCACCTCGTCCCGCACGGCAAACCGGAATTTACCGGTCATGCGCAGATGAATCTGCAGATGGCGCCCGTCATCGAACGAGAGAATGATATATTTTCCCCGCCTGGACAGGCTGTCTATCTTGCGTCCGCGAAGGCGGCTGGCCAGACGGGCCGGAGAACAGCCCGACACCGTCCGCGCCCACCGCACCTGAACATCGCGGATGACGGAATTTTCGAGGCCATGCGCCCTCAGATCGCGGACCACCGTTTCGACTTCAGGGAGTTCGGGCATAGGATACCCTCAGTCCAGAACCAGGCCGTACGCAGCGGCATTGAAGTCAGCCAAATCGGGAAGAATCTCGGCGGCGCCGCTCAAATCCTGGAAGGAATAGGGGCTGCGCCGCAGGGCGATGCAACGCATACCGGCAGCCACGGCCGCGCGGACTCCGGCGGCTGAATCCTCAAACACCAGGCAGTCCTGAGGCGGGACACCAAAGCGCTCGGCGGCCATAAGAAAACAGGCCGGATCCGGCTTGCCGCGGGGGTAATCCTCACTGGCGAGAGTGAAGCGCAACCGCTCGCCCACCCCCATCAGCATGATGGCTTCATCCACCTGCCGGCGTGTCGAGCCGGAAACGATGGCGACCGGGTGGCGTTGCCCGATTTTTTCCAGCAGCCGGATGGATCCCGGGATGCGGATATCCGTGGTCCCGCGCAACACCTGATAATGCCCGATGCTCTCACGCTCAATCGTCGCGATATCCTCCCGGATCGAGGGATAATCCGCTCGCAACCGGGCCACAATCTCGCTCCAGGCCCGGCCGACCACAACCCCGCAGACATAGTCATTCGTCACTGGCAGACCGCGGGCGGCTACCATCCTCTCGATGGCCCGGCACCAAAGCCCTTCCGAGTCAATCAGCGTTCCATCCAAATCAAATATGAAAGCCCTGAACATGGTTAATAATTATACAGGGAAGGGAAGAAAGGGCAAGGAAGAGGGATTGGTTGGCAGTTTCTCCTCGCCTTCCCCACCATTCGTGGCTATTTTGATCCCGTGTCAGGGCTACACGTCTCTAATAAGCAACAGGAGGTCGCGCTATGAAAACACTGGCAATGACGGGATTGGTAGGCGGATTATTGGCATGGTCGGGACTTCAGGCTGGCGCCGGAAACTGGACCGGCAATCTTCAGGCTGGCGCCGGGTATTGGGCAGGCGAGACCACCTATTCCATTGGCGGAAGCGCATGGACCCCTGAAACCCGTTCGGTAGAACTCCCCGATAAGATCAGTGAACTAACCTTCCCTTATGATGTTCCCCTTGGAACTGTGGGCGGCAACATGACCTACCAGGGACGGATTGAACTGCATGGCCAGATAACGGCCAACCTCTCCGATCCTTCCACGAAAATGACGGATTCCGACTGGGGCGTTTTCTCAGATAACACCGATAGCCTGGATATCTATTCTGAATCCGATGTCACATTAAGCGCTTTCTCGGCCGATGTCGGGGCACGCTACTGGTTCCTGAATACGGCCTCCACCAACCGGGTGGTCTGGTCGCTGGGAATCGGCCCCAGCCTTTACTATCAGAAAAGTGACTGGACGGTGAGCAACGTGGATGAGTGGTCCCCTTCCCAACCCCGGCTTGGCCATCAATACGAGGCCGGCAAGGCCGCCACCTACTCCGCCACGACCGTGATGCCCTACCTGGATTTCTGCGCCATGCTGAAATTCAAGAAACTCAGCGGCCGCCTCGGCGTCGGTATCGGTCCCGCGCTGGTGCAGGACGAAGATGACCACCTTCTCCGGCAGAAACGCGCAAGCGCCGATCTGGCCGGGGTTGGCGTCAAAGGTTCGTTCGAGGCGCGGTATGACATCACCCGCCACCTCTTCACCCAGGCCAGACTTGCCGCCCTCGTTGTCAGCGCCGAGGGGACACAGACCCAGGAGGGGTATGGCGGAGACATGACAGGGTTCTATGCCGAAATTGACGAGACCTACCAGTCAACGTCGATTTCCGGAGACCTGTCCATCGGGTACGCGTTCTAGATACCGGATTGTCGCCCTGTGTCGAACCAGTCGATGGCGTCCTTGAGGACATCGAAAACGTCTTCAGGGAAGAAGTGGGCGCCATCGTAGGCGTGCATCTTGACCGGCAAGCCGGCTTTCTTGAGATAGGCTTCGGCGGTCCGGGCACTCTCCAGCGTCACAGCCTTGTCCTTGTCGCCATTCACAAGGAAAAATGGAACTTTCGGAGAACCAACCGGGGCATTATCGGCCGGCAGCAAGTCGCCCGGCAAAGCGCCACTGAAAGGGACAACCCCGACGAACATCCCCGGCTCCCGGAATGCCACCCGGTAACACATGAAGGCACCGGATGAAAACCCCGTCAGGATAACTCGGCGGGGGTCGACTCCTTTCAGGCTCCGGATGGTCTCGATAACGCCATCCACGTCCTTCGCGGCATCCCAGTCATGGCCCGGGCGCCTCCCCGCAGGCGCGCCCATCACCTTGCTGCCGCGCGGGTAGAGGACTGAACATTGCCAGGCCTCGACCAGCGGGGCAAAAACTTTTTCACAGTCTTCCGGCGAACTCCCCGACCCGTGCATGAACACAATCAGCGCGGTCTTCCGGTCCGGGGCCATTCCCGCCGGACGCAAAAAGAGGGGGCCTGTCCCAGCCGGCACAGGGGCGATCGCGGGGTTTGTAGAGATCCAGTCAACACCTTCCTTGATGATCCCCAGAACGTCATCCGGCAGGGCATGCTCCCCCCCATGGGTTTTCATCATAGCCGGGAAGCCGTTCGCCTTCAAATAATCCAGCGCCTTCTGGCCGCGGGCGGGAGGCGAGAACCAGTCATTGGTACCGTGGGCAAGAAAGAAAGGGATCTTCGGTGTCGCGGAACGGACAGCGGCTTCATCCAGATTCTTCAGGGGAATGTCGCCGTTCATCACAATGACCCCGGTAAAGACTTCCGGATGCTTCAGCGCAACCTGATACGCCATAAAGGCCCCCGCCGAGAATCCAATCAGGAACACGGCCTTGGGGTTGACACCCCGGGCCGCCTTGATGTTATTGATGATGGTGGCTTCATCGACGTTGCCGTTCCAGTCATACACCGGCATACCGCCCTCCTTGATCCCCAGCTTGGTGCTTCCACAGGGCAGGAGCAGCGCGCATTTCCAGGAATCAACCAGCGGCTTGAAGAACGGAGCGCTCTCCGCCGGAGAGCTGTTCTTGCAGTGGAGATAAACAAACAACGGCAGCTTCGCATCAGCCGGTTTGTCGGAAGGACGCAACATCAGGGGGGCCGCATCGGGCACCTTGGCGATATCCGCCGGAGTGGAGGAAACAGGCAGTCCCGCAACCCCGGTCAACTCCAATCCCAGAAAACACACCGCGAAAACATAAAACATGAATTTCATGATCTCTCTCCTTTGGCTGTTAGGTACTCAACAATCATGCACCTGTCAAACCATGATTTCCCGCAACGAGGCTTCCGCTTTTCTTGACCTCGTTCCCCGAAGGCATTACCGTGCCGGAACCATCTATGTTCATCCTGTCCATATTCTGGTTTTGTCTGGTCGCGGCGGCGGCGCTGACGCTGACCGGCTCCATACTCCGCGCCCTGTGGCCGCGGATCAGCCAGACGCCGGCATGGACCCGCGCACTCCTCCTGCTCACCCTCGCCGCGGCCGCCTTGCTCCTGTTGCGGCCGCATGAGGACACCTTCACGGGACTGGACACCTCCTGCTACCGCCTGATGGGCCGTTCCTTCACCGCAGGGCGCGGATTGCAGGAGGTGGATCAAACCCTATTGAGCCTGCCCCCCGCCCAGAGGCGGGCTGTGCTGCTGGAATACACGCACTTGGGGCGCGACACACGGGACCGGTCGTTCCAGGTCACCTCCCTTAAAACCTGCACCACGCAACCGTATTTCTATCCGTTCCTCCCCCTCGCTGCCACGGGCCTCGAAATTGCAACCCGCTGGATAAGTGGCGACATGTTTATCCCTCTCATGGGACTGCTCTTCTTTGCCGCCATCCTCTGCACCGGAACGGCGCTCGGGAAGCACTACGGCCTGCTGGCGGCAGTCGCCCTCCTGATCGGCACCCCCCTGCCCGCCTACCTGCTACGCG
>CAZMSS010000027.1:0-19789 GCA_964568965.1 uncultured Verrucomicrobiota bacterium
CGGTAGGGGCAACAAGTGGAGAAATCTACAAATTATGTCACCCCGCTCGGTTTTCTGGGAAGCATCCAGCCGCTCGGTTAGCGGCGGGAAAGGGTCTGGCGCCATTCACTCGGGGAAACCCCGTTTTTCTGACGGAACCGCCGGGAAAAATAGCCCGCGTCCCGGAACCCGGCGCCGGCGGCCACTTGTGAAACATTCAGCGTGAGGTCCTTCAAAAGGGTCTTTGCCATGATCAATCGCTGTTCTGTGAGGAAGTCAGAGAAGCACTGCTTGTGTTGCTCGTGGAACAGGTGTGAAAAATGATTGGGTGTGATCCGGCAGGCGGCGGCAATCGCGGAGAGCCGGAACGGAAGATGGGGTTTGCTCGCCACCACATCCGTCACAATATCAATTAATGAAGCGGAGGGACTTTGTCCTGCCTTATTGGTGGCGGGCTTGTTCCCGCCCTGGCTGGAGATGGCGCCGCTCAGTTCTTTTTCGATCGCGGTGGTAATGATGGCGTCGGGGGTATGCCGTTTTTTCTCCCGCTCAAGTGCGGCATCGGCGGACAGTTTATCGAGGATCAGCTTCAAGGCCTGCGCGGCCATGTTCATGATATATTCGGCCATCTCCATTTTTTCAGCATTGAGCTTCCGCAGGTTATGGTGGGCTTTTTTCAGGTTTTGCCCATCAATGCCGAGTTTTTTACCTCGACGCTGGATGATTTCCCACGAGGACGCGGTATCCTCGTCGATGAGGGTGCAGGAGGTGAGGACAGCCAGGCTGGACCCCTTATCGCCGGAAATGTGTTTGACCAGGGATGAGGCCCCGGTGTGGCACCGTTTGATCAGATTGGAGCCCTCTGGCGAGGATTGAGCCATCAGGAGGTGACACATGCGGCAGTGCTCCGCACCCTCGGCGCTGCCTTGGACCAGTTTGCAGAAGTCGGCCAGATAGTGACTGCTTCCCACGAGAACCTGACTCATGCCGTCCGGTGTGGGATAAACAATGACCAGCCTCAGCCCGAGATATTTGACGGCCATTTCGCTGAGCGTGTCAAGAATCGGATACTTGAAGTCCTCCGGCTTCAGCTGGATTGTGGCGTGATTCGTCAACACGTTAAATCCTCGTTCATGGTTGGCCTGCCTTCTTGCAAGTGAATGTCATGATTATCATCGAAATAGGCTTTTGCTTAAAGCTTAAAATGGGGGAGGAGGATGGATTGCCCGGGGCGGGTAACTTGTGTTATTGCACAGAGCAAGGGGGCTGTCTATAATCCCCAACCGTGTGATGTAGGAGGCAGGGCTCGCATGCCCGAACTCAAAACGAAGGAATTTACAGTGGACGTTGATCGATATGTCAGGGATGTAACAGGGACGATCAAGGACTCTCTGGCTGGAACGAGCCTCAAGCCACTGCTCGAGCAGGTTTCCGGTTCCCTTTACGGGGGCAAGATGCTTCGCAGCCGTTTGGCCCTGCGGGTGGGCATGGCGTCCGGTGTTCCCCTGGAGACCCTCATACGCGGCGCGGCGGCGATCGAGATGCTGCATGCGGCCAGTCTGCTTCATGATGACGTCATTGACGGGGCCAATATGCGGCGCGGCGCGCCGGCGTTCTGGGTCAGTCGCGGGACATCCGGCTCCGTCCTGGTGGGCGATCTCATGACATGCCTGGCGTTTTCCCTGGTCATGGATACCGGATCGCGCGAGTTGATCCCCGAGTTTGTCAATCGCTCAAGGGAAATGTGCGAGGCTGAAGTCGAGCAGGAGCTGATCCGGCGCGAGACGCCTGACTGGAATGTCTCCGTCAATCTGGCCAGGCGGAAGACGGGGTCGTTGTTTGCCTTTGTCGGCTATCTGGCCGGAAGCAAGACGCCCGAACTCGGAGCGACCCTGCGGGAATGCGGCTATCTGGCCGGGACGGCCTACCAGTTGGCGGATGATCTCTTCGATGGCTATGGGGATCAATCGTCCTCGGACAAGTCCCTGGGGCTCGACGCGATGAAGCCCAAGGTTACGGCGGTGTCGGGCTGGAAGCATGATCGGGCCGGCGCTCCGAAAAATCCGGTGGCGTATATTGAGGAACTCTGCGCAAAGGCCGATTCGCTCCTGGCCGGTACCCCTGCCGTTCAGGCCGCCTGGCGGGAATACATGAAGAAGGAGTTTTCCCCCTCGATCGCCAAGTTCGTGAAGGGATTCGCCTCGGGCGCAACGCCATCCGCCGCGTAACCCTGTCAACTGCGCTTCTCGATCTGCCGGATCAGATCATTGAAGATGAAGTGGTGGAAGGGGAGGCAGACGTACCAGTACAGGATCCCCCACAGGCTGTCGGTGTGGAAGTACGCCTTGACCCCGAGCCGGTTTGTTTCCCCCGGGTCAATTGTGAACCGCAACCACGCCATGCCGGGTAACTTCATTTCCGCGCGCAGCAGGAGCGAGGCGTTTGGCTTCAGGTGTTCCACCCGCCAGAAATCAATGACATCGTTTATCCGGAGCTCGGCCTGGTTCCGCCGGCCCCGCGAGGTTCCAACCCCCATGAGTATCCGGTCAAGCAGTCCCCTGAGCCGCCACAGCCAGTTGGAATTGAACCACCCCTCGTCGCCGCCGATCCGGCTGATGGACTCATACAGCGCGGCGGGGCTTTTGCGGGTCTCGAGCGTGTATTCCGTGCTGTAGCGGGGAACCGTCCCGAGCTCGTTCAACTTGATCGCCAGTTCCCAGGCTGGCGGATACGCATCGGACCACCGTGTGTGAACCCGGTCCTGCTCTTCCCTCGTCATGGCCATCAGAACGGCGTTCCGGTAGGTCATGGGGGTGAACGGAATGAGGTCCCGGATGGTATTGTTGCGGCAGACCACCTCATTGACAACCCCTTCCATGAGGCACCAGGTGATGGCATGGGGGACGGGGGTGAGAAGACTGATCACGTAGGAGGTGAATTTGATCGGCAGGGGCGGGGAAATGGGAAACCAGCGTTTGCGGCCCTGTATGGCCGCCATGGACCGGATCATGTCCTCGTAACTCAGGATATCGGTGCCCCCGATATCGAATGAACCACCCCGGGTCTCCGGCGTTTCGAGAACGCCCACCAGGAGGAGAATGACGTCATGAATGCTGATGGGCTGGCATTTGGTCCGGGCCCACAGGGGAATCGGGATGACCGGGAGGCGCCTGACAAGGTGATGGAGAATCTCGTAGGAGGCACTTCCCGCCCCGATAATGATCGCGGCTCTCAGCACGGTGACAGGCACGCTTCCGCGCTGTAACTCTTCAGCAACGGCCATCCTGCTCCGCAGATGGGTGGAGCGTCCCCCTTGTTCATCCCCCAGTCCGCCCAGATAGATGATGCGATGCACGCCTTGTTTCGCCGCCGCCATCCGGAAGTTTTCGGCCGTCCGGATCTCCGCACTCTCCAGCTTGTCAGGGCCAAGCAAGAGGGAGTGAATCAGGAAGTAAGCGGTGTCGACGCCTGCCAGGGCCGATTCGAGCTGGGCCGGGTTCTGGGCGTCCGCAACGACGATTTCAGCGGTTTTCCACCGGTTTGCCAGTTCAGGGGAGGGGGCGCGCACCATGACCCGCACGGAGTAGCCCCGCGAGATGAGCGTGGGGACCAGCTGTCCGCCGATGTAGCCCGTCGCGCCCGTAACCAGTACCTTCCCGATTTCAGGATGGGGGCGCGTGGGCAGAAGCTCGCACATCAGTTCGGCATCAGTCCGTTCCATAGCCCGAAGCTTACTCCATCCTGGTGGCCAAGGCAATACGGTGTAAAAGGCAGGGCAGACGGATCTTAAGTCAGCGGGAATCGAAGAATTTGAACACCCGCTGGGAGTACCCAGCTCAAGCCGCGAAGGGCGCAAAGGGGGATAGGGATGCTGATCCGGTGTGAAATGTTGACCCGATGAAGTCGGTCGGGTAAGGGTATCCGAGTAAGGGTTGCGATTAAGAGTGCGAGGAAGTGCAGCAGGCCCAGCCACTCCCTTCCAACTCTTAATCGACCCGCTTAACCGACCTGCTCTTGATCGACACCCTTACTCGGATACCCTTAACCGAACCGCTTAGTCGATCCCTCCCGGCTGTCATTGAGTGCCTATTCCTCAATAGAATATCCCGCGCTATTCCTGGAAGAACCTGTATTTTGATGCGTTTGCCCTGGTGTTACAGGGCCGTGTTGCGGACGGCGGTGAGCGCGAGGTCGAGCAGGAATGAGGGCATGATGCCCAGCAGCACCACGATTGCCAGCAGAACCAGGCCGAGTGCCGAGTTGACGGGGCCCAGCCCGACGGCCGGCCGGTCGCCTGCCTCGCTGAAATACATGACCCGCACGACGGTCAGGTAGTAGTAGATCCCGATGGCGGTATTCACCGCCGCCACGATCACCAGCATGACCAGGCCGCCCCGGAGTGCTTCCGCCATGAGGAAAAACTTGCCCATGAAGCCCGCAAAGGGCGGGATGCCGGCAAGCGCGAACATGCTCGCGCCCAGGATCAGGGCCGCCAGGGGCGAGCGGGAATGCAGGCCCGACAGATCCTCAATGAGCACATTCTCCCCGTTGCGGGACACCAGGCAGATCACCAGGAAGGCCGCAAGACTCATGATGACGAAACCGAGAATATAGAAGATCGATGCCGCGTAGCCGGTGTCGCGCAGGGTGACCAGGCCCAGCAGCACATACCCGGCGTGGGCAATGCTGGAATAGGCGAGCATGCGCTTGATGTCCTTCTGGACCAGCGCCGCGAGGTTCCCGAAGCACATCGAACCGATCGAGACAACCGTGAGCACCGCCGAGAGGGCGTGGTCGGAGGGATTGCAGCACAGCAGGAAGCGGATGATCACCGCCATCACGGCGGCCTTGGGTGCCCCGGCGATGAAGGCGGTGGTTTCATTGGATGCCCCCTGATAGACATCGGGAGCCCACAGGTGCATGGGGAAAGCCGCCAGCTTGAAGAATAGCCCACTGAGGACAAGGAGTATCCCGACAATGGCGGCCGGGTCGCTCCAGCGCTGCATGAGGATCGGGGCGATGTCGCGGAAATAGGTGGAGCCTGTCATCCCGAAAATGTAGCTCATGCCAAACAGCATGATGCCCGTCGCCACGATCCCGAACATCACGTATTTGGCGGCGGATTCCATCTGGACGCGGAGCCCGGGCCGCTCCTGTCTCAGCGGGATGAGCAGGTAGAGGGCGTAGGAGGCCAGTTCAAGGGCGATAAAGAGGGTGATCAACTCAATGCTGCTGGCCAGGATCATCATGCCCAGGGTGCCGAGGAGCAGGAACAGGAAATATTCGGGCCGCACATCGCTGCGGGTATCCGTGAGGCGGTTTCCGAAAATGGCCACTCCGGCCAGTCCCGCCAGGATAAACACCTTGAAGAGCTGCGAATACAGGTCGATCCGCAGCGCGTGCTGGAAGAGTTCCCCCTGCCAGGCAAGGGAGACGACACTGAGAGCCAGAGCCAGGAGCGCTGTCACTGTTGTCACGGTGGCGGCCAGCCGGTCCCGTCCCTGGCCGAGGCTGACCCCAAAGACAGCCAGGCTGCCGAGGATCACTACAAGTTCAGGCGAAAACAGTGTCAGGATCATGGTGCTTTGTTTCCCGGTCTAGAGGTTAAGTCCTGCATGAAATTGCTGGAGCAGGTGGGCGACACTGGCATGGAACGTGTTCATGCACACCGTCGGCGCCAGGCCAATCCACAGCACGAGCGCAAGCAACGGCGCCAGGGTGATGATTTCCCGTGCATTAAGATCCCGGAGCGCGGAGGTGTCGGGGTTGGAAACACCGCCCCAGATGATGCGCTGGATCATCCGCAGCATGTAGGCCGCCCCCAGCACGACGCCCGGGATGGCCAGGGCGGCGATCTTGCCCGAGAAGGCAAAGGCCCCGGCCAGCACCAGGAATTCGCCGACGAAACTGTTGGTGCCCGGAAAGGCCAGGGAGGAAAGGCTGAAGACCGCCAGGGCGGTCACATAGACCGGCATGACCTTCCCGATACCGGTGGCGTTCGACAATTCCCGGCTGTGGGTCCGCTCGTAGATCATGCCGACGCACAGGAACAGCGCCCCGGTGGTGATCCCGTGGTTGATCATCTGCAGCATCGCACCCTCGATGCCATTGGCGTTGAGGACGAAGATTCCCAGCGTGACAAAGCCCATGTGCGCGACACTGGAATAGGCCACCAGCCGCTTCATGTCGGTCTGGGCCAGCGCCGTGAGGCCGCCGTAGATGATTCCGACGATCGACAGCCCTATCACGACCGGCGCGAACGCCTCGACGCCCAGCGGGGTGATGGGGAGGCAGAAGCGCAGGAAGCCGTAGGTTCCCATCTTGAGCAGCACGCTGGCCAGCAGCACGCTGCCTGCCGTCGGGGCCTCGACATGGGCCGCCGGCAACCAGGTGTGGAACGGGAACATCGGGACCTTGATGGCGAACCCGATGAAGAAGGCCAGGAACAGCCATTTCTGGAGCGAGGCCGCCAGCGGCAGGCCCATCAGGGCCGGGATCGAGAAGGTGTGCGGGGCGCTGTGCAGGTACAGCGCGATGATGGCCACCGGCAGCAGCACCGACCCGGCCAGCGTGTACAGGAAGAATTTGACCGAGGCATAGATCTTCCGCGGACCGCCCCAGACGCCGATCAGCAGGAACATCGGGATCAGCATCGCTTCCCAGAAGATGTAGAACAGCACGAAGTCAAGCGACAGGAAGACGCCGAGCATGGAGGTCTCCATGACCAGGATGCAGGCCAGGAATTCCTTCACGCGCTTCTCAATGGCATTCCACGAGCACAGCACGCACAGGGGCATGAGCAGGGTGGTCATGATCACCAGCAGCAGGCTGATCCCGTCGATGCCCAGCGTGTAGCAGATGTTCAGCGAGGGAATCCACCGGGCCGTCTCGACGAACTGGTACTTGGCGGTCGAGAGGTCAAATCCGGTATAGAGCTTGAGCGACAGCGCGGCGTTGGCCAGCGTGATGATCAGCACCCAGATCTTGGCGGCCCGGTTACCCTTCATCAGCGGCAGGAGACACGCGCCAGCCAGGGGCAGGAACACCAGGACGCTCAGGAGCGGCCACGAACAGTTGAACAGAAAAACATCCATACGTTACCTCAAGCTGTACACCACGCCGAGCAGCAGCACGACCAACACCGCCACGGCGCTGAATATATTGACCTGCAATTGGGCTGACTGAAGGTGACGGAGGCGGTCGCCGGTGCTTCGCACCGTGCGGGCCAGGCCGTCGACCACGCCATCGATCACATTCCAGTCGAAGGCCGCGGAGGTCTTGGCCGATACGGTCAGCCAGGCCATCCCGCAGAACCGGTAGACTTCGCAAACCCACTCGTCGGCCGCCTGCAGGGGCCGGGTGGCGATCCAGCGCACCCCCCGCCCGGTCATGCGGTAGAGCCAGTCCACATCCATGCTGATGGTGGGGGTGGGGACCAGTTTCTTTAGGAACAGGAAGAAGCCCACGGCGGTGAACAGCAGGATCTGGAGCGTCTCGGACACATGGTAGGCCGTGTAGGGATGATACGCCACCGGCTGGTTCGGCAGCATCTGGTAGAGGTAGGGCGTGTAGCAGCCGATGAAGATGCAGAAGAAGGACATGATCGCCATGGCCGCGATCATGTTCCAGGGCGGATCCTTGGCCAGATCCCACGTCTCCTTGCTGCAGTTGTTCTTCCCGAACCAGATGAAGTACGGCACCTTGAGCCCCGTGTGGAGGAACGTTCCCGCCGAGGCAAGCATCAGCAGGAAGGCCCACGTGTTCTTGTGTTCCTCAAAGCCCGCCGACACGATCATGGACTTGCTGACGAATCCGCTGAAGAGCGGGAAGGCCGAGATGGACAAGCCGCCGATCAGGGTGAAGGCGAACGCCCAGGGCATCTTCTTGTAGAGGCCGCCCAGTTCGGTGAACTTGCTCTTCCCGGTCATCATCAGTACGGAGCCAGTTCCCATGAAGAGCAGGCCCTTGTAGAGAATGTGAGCAAAGGCATGGGCGCAGGCGCCGTTGATGGCCAGCTGCGTGCCGATGCCGACACCCGCCACCATGTAGCCGACCTGGCTGATGATGTGATAGGCGAGGAGCTTACGGGAGTCGTTCTCAAGCACGGCGTATACCACGCCGTAGATGGCCATGATGACGCCGAGGGGCACCAGGATGTCCATGCCGGCAAACCCCCGGCACAGGGCGTAAATGGCCGTCTTGGTCGTGAAGGCGCACAGGAAGACCGAGCCGGTGACCGTGGCCCCGCTGTAGGCATCGGGCAACCACCCGTGGAAGGGCGGCACGGCGGCGTTCAGGATGAAGCCGATCAGGATCAGCCAGGTCGACAGGTCGGGATTGGCCACATCGACCAGCCCGAACGAATAATCGCCGCCGGTCGCCTGATACCGGAGAATGATCCCGCCCAGGAGGCTGAGTCCGCCCAGAACGTGCACCAGGAGATAGCGATAGCCTATTCCCAGCGACGCTTTGCTGCCCCGCAGCCAGATCAGGAAGACGGAGGAGAACGCCATCAGTTCCCAGAAGAGGAAGAGGACCAGGTAATCGCCGGCGTAGATCACGCCCAGTGAGCCGGCCACATAACACCAGGCGGCCGAATGGTCTGCCGTCCGCTTGACGTGCATCCCGTAAAGGCTGCCCAGGACGCACATGAGCCCCATGATGTACCCGAAGACCTGGCTCAACCTGTCCACCCGCCCGAAGGTCAGCTTCCAGTCCAGGAACTGAAGCGTGCCGAACGTCCCGTGGTCAAGGCTCGCGATCCGCGCGAAGGCCAGCAGCGGGATGAGCAGAAGCAGGGCACTGCGCGCCTTGCCGCGGACGAACGGGACCAGGGCGGCGCCGGCCAGCAGGATGACGGAGGGATGGATCCAGAGCTCACTCATCGCCATAGTAATCCTCGCGTTTCATGATGCCCAGGTGTCCATACCACTTCGACACGAAGATGATGAGCAGGCAGGCGATGAACCCGAACGCCGACCAGAATCCGATCCAGTGCTCGGCCTTGGTATGGGCATGCTCCTTGTCGACCAGCAGGAAATCGCCGACGACCAGCAAGGCCAGCAGAACGCCGCAGATCCAGACCACGGCCTTGAGGTGTTTCTGCAGGAACTCAATGAGGGCGACAATGATCATAGGAGCGCTCCCTTGATGAGGTTGATGAAGAAGTCGGGATAGACGCCCAAGACCACCGAGATCGTTACCGCAATCAGGATCGGAACGAGCATGGCGGGGGACGCCTCCTTCACGTGCTCATGGCCGTCGCCGGCGGGCGGCGTCCCGAAATAGGCCTGGTAGACGACGGGGGCGAAGTAGGCGACGTTGAGTATCGTGCTGGCCAGGAGGATCAGGACGATGCCCGCCTGCTGCGCGTCGACCGCGCCGACCAGCAGGTACCACTTGGTGATGAATCCCGCCACGGGCGGCGCCCCGATCATGCTCAGCGAGGCGATGGCGAAGGCGGCGAAGGTCCAGGGCATGTAGCGGCCCAGCCCCTTCATCTCGGAAATGTTCTTGCGGTGCGAGGCCACATAGATCGCCCCGGCGCAGAAGAAGAGCGTGATCTTCGAGAACGCATGGTTCGCGATGTGGACGATCCCGCCCTCGATGCCCGCCGGCGTGAGGAGCGCCACACCAAGGATGACATAGGAGAGCTGGCTGACGGTCGAGTAGGCCAGTCGCGCCTTGAGGTTGTCCTTGCTCAGGGCGATCAGGGACGCCGCCAGGATGGTGAACGACACGAAGTAGGCCGTGGGAATGCCGAGGTTGAAGGCGCTCATGGTGTCGACACCGAACACGTAGAGCATGACCCGCGTGGTCGAGAAGACGCCGACCTTGACGACCGCCACCGCATGGAGCAGGGCACTGACGGGGGTGGGGGCCACCATCGCGCCGGGCAGCCAGCCGTGGAACGGCATGATGCCGTTCTTGGCGAAGCCCAGCACCATGCACGCATAGGTGATCGTCACCAGGATCCGGTTGGTGCCGGACGGGAAGATGCCGCTATGGACGTTGTTTGAGAAGTCGAGGGTTCCGCACACGACATAGGTCAGGATCATCGCGGGCAGGACCAGGCCCTTGGCGGTGGCCGTGAGGTAGACCAGGTACTTGCGGGCTCCCTCGTACCCTTCCTTGTCCTGATGATGGGCGACCAGGGGGTAGGTGGTGATGCTGACGACCTCGTAAAACAGGTAGAGCGTGAACAGGTTGTCGGCAAAGGCGCACCCGATGGCACCGAACAGGGCCAGGGCGAAGCAGGCGTTGAAGCGTGTCTGGGCATGCTCCTCCAGCCCCCGCATATAGCCCATCGAGTAGAAAACGGTGATGATCCACAGGAACGAGGCCACCAGGGCGAAGACCATCGAGAAGGCGTCGGCCCTGAGCGTGACGCTCACGCCGGGCAGGATCGTGAAGAGGTGATAGACGAGTGTCTGCCCCGCCAGGACCGGGCGCAGGATGGCGCCGACCACGCCGAACATCACGACCGCCGCCAGGAAGGAGCAGCTTTCGCGCACGTTAGGGCGCCGCTTGTTCAGCATGACCAGGACCGCGCCGGTCAGGGGGGCCAGCAGCGCGGCGAGCAGGAGGGGTGATTCAGTGGGGACGGGCATACGCGTTAGCCTTCCATCTCTTTCAGATCCCTGGTTTGAATCGACCGGTAGTTCCGGTAGACCGCGATCATGATGCTGAGCGCGATGGCGGCCTCGGCCGCGGCAATGCCGATGATGAACAGCGTGAACGCCTGGCCCGTGACGGGGTCGGGAGCGCGAAAATGGCCGAAGGCCATGAAGTTGAGCGAGGCCCCCGCGAGAATCAGCTCACCGGAAATCAGCATGCCCACCAGCGTCCGCTGCTTCAGGAATCCAAAGATGCCGGTGGCGAAAAGCAGGGCTCCGATCACCAGGTAGACGTTCAGCTGTTCGCTCCAATGCAGGAAATTCATGGCTTGCTCCTTCTGCCCGACCGCGCGACCGCCAGCGCCCCGATGATGGCCAGGAGCAGCACGACGGAGATCAGTTCAAAGGCGAACCCGAAGCGGGTCAGCAGGGCGCGCCCCAGGTCCTCGATCGTGCCGGCATTGGCCTGCACGGCGGCGGGCGGCATCCAGGCGGACCGGCGGACCAGAAGGATCAACGGGATGGCGAACGCGCAGGCCGCGAGGAAGCTGCCGACCCCCACGAGCACGGCCATGCCCAATGAGCGCGGTTCCTCGTGCAGTTCCGCCAGCATCATGGCGAACATGATGGTCACACAGATGGCGCCGACATAGATGAGGATCTGCATCAGTGCCAGGAAGGGGCTGTGCAGGAAGTAGTACAGGCCGGCGAGTCCCACGAAGGAGAGGGCCAGGCCGGTGACGTTGCGCACCAGGCGGCGGGCGGCGACCGCCACGATGGCGCCCAGCAGGGTCACGGCGACAAAGCCGGCGAACAGCAAGGCGGAGATGAGCGCGTAGACGTTGTCCGGCGTGAAGGTCACGGTTTCTTCTCCTGCGGGGTGAGCAGATCCATCTGGTAATCCTCCTTGCGGACCGAGGCCAGGTTGTAATCCTTCGAGAACTGCAGCGCGTCGAAGGCACAGCTTTCCACGCACAGGCCGCAGAGGCTGCAGGTGGTGAAATTCAGCTTGTACCGCGTCAGCACCTTGCGGGTCGATCCCTCCGGCTTGATGCCGTCGAGATCGATGCACCCCGAGGGACAGGCCCGCTGGCAGGCCATGCAGGCGATGCACTTCGGCTGGCCGGTGGCCGCGTCGCGCTTCAGCTCAATGTGCCCGCGGTAGCGGGCGGGAAGCTTGACGGATTCGTAGGGATACTGGACCGTCACCGGGCGCCGGAAGGCATGGAGGAGGACAATCCACATTCCCACGCAGAGGCTCCAGGATCCGGTCGCGATAAGTTTGAAGTAGTTCCACATGGTATTTACACAAGTTTAAGCATGATGGCGGTGATCATCAGGTGGGCGAGGGCAATGGGGATCAGGACTTTCCAGGAGAGGTTCAGCAATCCATAGAACTGGGTGCGGGGGAACGACCAGCGCACCCAGATGACCGTGAAGCACAGGAAATACATCTTGATCAGGAACCAGTGCAGGCCCGGCAGCAGGTTGAACGGGCAATGCCAGCCCCCGAGGAACAGGATCGTGCCCAGGGCGCACCCCACCACGATGTTGGCGTATTCGGCGATGAAGAACAGGCCGAATCCCATGCCGGAATACTCGGTGAACGCCCCGGCAATAAGTTCGCTCTCCGCCTCGACCATGTCGAAGGGCGCCCGGTTGGATTCCGCGAGCATGCAGATGAAGTAGATGATGAACGCCACCGGCATCAGGGGGCTGGCGGAAAGACGCAGCACATTCCAGTGCCAGAACCCGCCCGCCTGCTGGTCTACGATCGTGTGCAGATTGAAGGAATGGGTGACCATGACCAGTGCCACCATGACGAGCAGCAGGGGGATCTCGTAGGCGATGTTCTGGGCCACGACACGCGCCGCGGCGATGCTGGCATATTTATTGTAGGAGGCCCAGCCGCCCAGCATGGTCCCGATGACATGGATGGCGGAGAAGGAGAAGATCACCAGGAGCCCCAGATTCAGGTTGCGTGCCACAATCGTTTCGCTGAAGGGGATGGTCGCCAGGCACATGATGGCCGGAATGACCACCATCACCGGCGCGAGCTTGAACAGCACCACGTCCGCCCCGCGCTGCACGAGCAATTGCTTGGTGAGCAGCTTGAGGCCGTCGGCCACCGGCTGTAGAAGTCCCCACCAGCCGACTTCCTTGGGACCGTACCGGAGCTGGAACCACGACGGGATCTTCCGCTCCAGCAGGGAGAGGTAGGCGGCATTGAACGCGGCAAAGGCGATCAGCCCGACCGCATAGAGCACCAGTCGAACGATCTCCAGAATAAACTCGTTGTTGATTGTCATTATCGGTCAATGTCCGGAATTACAAGGTCCAGGCTGCCCAGCAGCGCGAGCGCATCGGCCAGCAGCATGCCGCGCGAACATTCCTGGAAGAGGCTCAGGTTTGAAAAACAGGGGGAGCGCAGTTTCAGCCGATAGGCCTTGTCGGTGCCGTCGCTGATGGCGCGGACGCCGAAACTGCCGCGGGCGGATTCAACGTTGAAGTAGCACTCGCCCTTGGGGGGCTTCAGGAATTTGGGAACCTTCTCGGCCATGACCGGGCCCGCCGGCATCTGGTCGAGCGCCTGCTCGATGATCCGCATGCTCTCCACGATCTCGTCCATGCGCACCAGGTAGCGGGCCATGCAGTCGCTTTCAGGATAGACTGGTACGTTGAAGTCGAGTTTCGGATAAATCGAGTAGGGTTCCGCCTTGCGCACGTCATAGGCGACGCCCGCGCCGCGCAGCACGGGACCGGTGGCGCCGTACCGGCGGCAGTCGGCGGCGGTGATGGGGCCGATCCCCTCGCACCGTTTCCGGAAGATGATGTTCTTGGTCACCAGGGCGTGGTACATCGGCATGCGGCTGCGCAGGCGGCTGATGAACTGCCGTGTGCCGGCCACGAACTCGTCGTCAACATCGTTGCAGACGCCGCCGAACCGGTAGTAGCAGAAGGTGAGGCGGGCGCCGGTGACGGATTCGAGCAGGTCGAGAATCTGTTCGCGGTCGTCGAATGTGTAGAGCAGGGGGGTGAACCCGCCCAGGTCGATGAGGAAGGCCCCTGCCCAGAGAAGGTGACTGGCGAGCCGGTTGAGCTCGGCGGTGATGACGCGGATGTACTCCGCGCGTTCCGGCACCGTGATCCCGGCCAGGCGCTCGACCGCACACACATAGCCATGCGTGTTGAACATGGCCGCCACATAATCCATCCGGGCGGTATTGGGGAGATATTTGGCGTAGGTGCGGTTCTCGCCCATCTTCTCGTGCATCCGGTGCCCGTATCCGATGACCGGCTCGGCATCATAGATATATTCGCCGTCCATCGTCAGCTTGATGCGAAGCACCCCATGGGTGGCCGGATGCTGGGGGCCCAGGTTGATGACGAACGTTTCGCGGTGGATGGTTTGTGCCTCGAGGCTCACGTTCCGTAGTCCTTTCGAAGCGGATGGAAATCGGCATCCTCGGGAAGGAGCAGGGGGGTCAATTCAGGATGGCCGGCAAACTTGACCCCGAAAAAGTCATGGGTTTCGCGCTCGTGCCAGTTGGCGCCCGGGTGCAGGGTGCAGATCGTCGCCACTTCCGGGTTGTCGCGGGGAACCCGGGTCCGAACCGCGATGCGCGTTCCCGATGCATAACTGGTATAGTCGTACAGGATCTCGATTTGCTTTTCGGTCAGCCAATCAACCCCCGTGATGGCCTCCAGCGTGTATTGGGCCTCTTCCATGAGGCGTGCGGAGTCAGGGATGCGGTCGGGGGTCACGGTCACGTCAAGATGCACGCCATGCTTGGAATGGGCGGTCTCCGTGACCGCCGCCCCGTGAATGGCCTGGAATCTCGTTTGTATGTCCAAAATCGTCATGCTGTTACCTGTACCTGGGGCGGGGCCACCGGCCAGCGGCGCTTGCCGGTAAGTTTCTTTTCAAGCTCAAGAATCCCTTCGATAAGGGCTTCCGGCCTTGGGGGACACCCCGGGATATAGACATCCACGGGGAAGATCTTATCGACCCCCTCGACCACGGAGTACTGGCCGGGAAAGACAAAGGGGCCGCCCGAGATGGCGCAGTTCCCCATGGCGATCACCCACTTGGGTTCAGGCATCTGGTCGTAGAGCGTCGCGACGGCGGGGGCCATCTTCTTGTTGATGGTGCCGCAGACAATCATGAGGTCGCACTGGCGGGGGGACGGGCGGAAGACCTCGCACCCGAAGCGCGCCATGTCAAACCGGGCGGCGCCCGTTGCCATCATCTCGATGGCGCAGCAGGCAAGTCCGAAGGTCATGGGCCACAACGAATTGGCTCGGGCCAGATTCAGCACATCGTCCATTAGCGCGAAATGGATCAATCCGGGAGGAACTTGAGTTTGCTCGTCCAAGTGAACACTCCTTTCATCCATGCATACACGATTACCAGGGTCAGGATTCCGACAAAGAGGATGACTTCAAAGAGTTCCGTCAGGCCGGGGGTCTCGTTGTAGATGACCGCGACCGGGAACAGGAACAGGACGTCGACGGCAAAAGCCACGAAAATGAGTGCATAGAGGTAATAGACAACCCCGTACCGGATCCAGGTGGCTCCGATGGTCTCAACACCGCACTCGATCACGTCCAGTGTTTTGCCTGAGGCAGACCGGGTACGACGGGGGGACAGGAGATACGCGATAATCATGGGACTGATTGCCAGAACCAAGCCGCCGGCAAAGAATACCATCACATAAATTAGGTCAAGCAATGCTGTCTTGTCCATAATACCCATAGAGACGATAGATTAAATTGACTCGGTTACCCTGCGCTTTGTAGTAACTGAGCTCAAAGTCGCGTATTATTCATATTAAGAAGTGCGTTTCAAGAGTTAATTTGACAAAAAAGGTCTTGAATTGGGCCTGAAGCTGAGGCATGCCATTTTCCTTGAGATTATCAAGGAAAGTGAAGTATTATATCTTTTCGTTGTCTACTTTTAACCGGTCATATTGATGAAATAATATGGGTTTTCGTGAATTCGTTTAAGTAAGGGGCGATGCTCAATACATGGAAACGATTTTGGCAATTATCGGGATAGTTTTTTGCGGCGCGGCATCGCTTCTTGCCCTGGTCGCGTTGCTCAAGCCGGGGGAGCGGAGGGGGCGGGGCGAGCTGATCCTGTTTGCCGGGGGCGTCCTGATATTTCTGGCGGTAATGGTCCTGCGCCTGATCAAGTCGGGGTGCCTGCCGTCGTTCAACCGTTTTGACGGGTTGACCTGCTACGCCCTGGCCATGGGCATCACCTATTTGTTGATGAAGCCACGGCGCTTTTCCAGGGGAATTTCCGGCCTTCTCCTGCCTTTCATCACGTTCATCCTGCTATGTGGTATTCCCGCCTTGGAGATGCCGCGGGGTGCCCCGCCGCCGAATCAGGGGGTATTTCTGATCATTCACGTGATTATGGGGTATGCGGCCTATGCGGTTTTCAGCCTGGCCAGCATTAATGCCGTGGCCTACCTCATTCAGGACTATAATTTGAAAAACAAGTGTTTCGGGCCTGTATGGGAGCAGCTTCCCTCTCTGGAGCGCCTGGATCATGTCATGAGCAGGCTGGTCGGGTTGGCCTTTTTGTTTCTTACCGTCGCCGTGGTGGTCGGGTTCATGTTGGTCCACCAGTCCGGGGGGGGCGAGAAATGGCTCACCGATCCCAAGGTGGCGGCCGTGACGGCGGCCTGGATCCTTTTCGCCGTGCTGGTGCACATGCGCGCCAGCGCCGACCGCCATGGGCGGGGGGTGGCTCTCCTGACGGTGGCCGGCCTGACCATCGTGGTGCTCGCCTTTGTCGGGGTGCCGCTGGTCGCCGATACCGTGCATTCCTTCCTGCAGATCCGGATGGGGGTGAACGGGCCATGATGGTTTCAGTGCTCGGAATCAGCTTTCACACCGCCCCTGTTGAGCTCAGGGAGCAGGCCTCGGTCCGTGCCGGTGAAATCCCGCTTACGCTGCAGCGGATCCGTTCCGAATTCCCCGGGTCTGAGCTGGTCCTGTTGTCTACCTGCAACCGCACGGAGCTGTATGTGGCCGGAGTGGATACGGCGGTGTACAAGGACCGCCTGATCGAGGCGCTGCTGACCAAGGACGCCAATTCGCATGTGGCGGGGCTCGAGCAGTTCTTCTACGTCAAACACGACCTGCAGGCGGTCGAACACCTGTTTGCCGTGGCCTCCAGCCTCGATGCCCTGGTGGTGGGCGAAACGGAAATCCTGGGACAGGTCAAGCAGGCCCTGGTGCTGGCGGAGGAGGCCGGCACCACCGGCAAGGTGTTGCACCCGCTGTTCCAGTATGCCTTCAAAACCGCGAAGCGCGTGCACACGGAGACGGATATCTGTCGCGGGCGCGTTTCGATCAGTTCGCTGGCGGTCGAGTTCGCCGAGAAGATTTTCGAGGACCTCCGTTCCAAGACGGTCATGATCGTCGGCGCGGGGGAGATGGCCGAACTGGCGCTCAAGAGCCTGATGGACCGCGGCACCCGGGATGTGCTGGTGCTGAACCGTTCGCTGGAGCGGGGACAGAACCTGGCGCACCGGTGCGGCGGCCGCGCCCTTCAGTTTGAACTGCTGGATGATTACCTCGCCAAGGCCGATATCGTGATCAGTTCCACCAGCGCCCCGCATGTCGTCATCCAGGCCGAATCCGTGCGCCGGGCTAGCGAGGCCCGCCGGGGGCGTCCGATTCTCCTGATCGACATTGCCGTCCCCCGCGACATCGATCCGGCGGCCAGCCTCATCAAGAATGTATATGTCTACACCATTGATGACCTGGAGCGCGTGGCGGCGGAAAACCTGTCCAAGCGCCAGGAGGCGGTCGAGCAGGCGTGGCATCTGGTGCGGCAGGGAACCTCGGAAGTGGCCATGATGTTCGAGAGCAGCGGGTTGAGGCTCCTGTTGCGCCGGTTTGATGAGCATGGCCGCCAGATCTGCGAGGCGGCGCTGCAGCGGGCCCTGGCCAAGGAGAAGCTCGCCTCGCTACCCGAGCCCTCTCGCGAGGAAATCCGCGTGCTGGCCCGGAAGATCGTCAGCAAGATGCTGGCGGAACCGCGTGAGGCCTTGAAGCGGGCGGCCCGCAACGGCGAATGGGAACAGTACGCCCGGGTCGCGAATGATTTGTTCGGCTTTAAGCCGGAAGGAAACGAAACCAAAAGCGATGAGGCTCCCGGGGGGCAGGAGCGCCCCGGCTCAACGCAGGAAGAACCTGACAGGAAAATACCATGATCGGAATATCCAAGCTATATTGCGGGACGGTCGAGTCATCCGACCCCCTTCGTTACGGGCGGCTGGCCAAGAATCTGCCGTCGCACCTGCTCCAGTTCTCGGCGGACAAGAAACCCGTCGTGGTCTGGAACGTGGGGCGGCGCTGCAATCTGCGCTGCGTGCACTGCTACTCCCAGTCCCGCGACCAGGATTATCCCAACGAGCTGTCGCACGAGGACGGCATCCGGCTGCTGGACGATCTCGCCGATTTCGGGGCGCCGGTCATCCTCTTCTCGGGCGGCGAGCCCCTCATGCGCCCGGATATCTTTGACCTGATCCGGCATGCCACCGGCCGGAAAATGAGGGCGGTGGTCTCCACCAACGGAACCCTCATCACCCCCGACATGGCGGCCAGACTCAAGGATGCGGGGCTCTCCTACGTCGGCATCAGCCTGGACGGGATGGAGGCCACCAACGACCGCTTCCGCGGCGTGAAGGGGGCCTTCCGGCTGGCCCTGGACGGCGTCCAGAACTGTCTCAAGACCGGGGTGAAGGTCGGGCTCCGCTTTACCGTGACCCGTGAGAACTACAAGGATGTGGGCGGCATCCTCGACCTCGTCGAGAACGAGGGGATTCCCCGCGTCTGCTTCTATCACCTCGTGTATGCCGGGCGCGGCAGCAAGCTGATTCATGACAGCCGCATGTCCCATGACGAGACCCGGAGCACCGTGGACCTGATTCTCGACCGCACGAAGGCGCTGCACAACAAGGGGAAGCCGGTGGAAGTGCTGACGGTGGACAACCACACCGACGGGCCTTATCTTTATCTGCGTCTTCTCAAGGAGGATCCGGCCCGGGCGGCCGAGGTGCTCAAGCTCCTGAAGATGAACGGCGGCAACAGCAGCGGTACGGGCATCGGTTGCGTGAGCTGGGATGGTTCGGTGCATCCTGACCAGTTCTGGCGCCATTACTCATTCGGCAATGTCAAGCAGCGGCCGTTCAGCGCCATCTGGACGGATACCTCGGAACCGCTGATGGGGAAACTCAGGGAACGGAAACGCTACCTCAAGGGCCGGTGTGCCTCCTGCAAGTGGCTGGATATCTGCAACGGTAACTTCAGGGTGCGGGCCGAGGCCGTCACAGGCGATGTCTGGGAGGCCGAGCCCGATTGCTATCTAACGGATGAGGAGATCGGGATATCATGAAGGACGACCTGAGACTCGTGTTCTGGGAATTGACGGCGAAGTGCAACCTGAAGTGCTGCCATTGCCGCGCCGAGGCGCAGGATGACGTGGTTGCCGGCGAGCTTTCAACCGCCCAGATCCTGGAGGTGGCCCGCTCGATCCGCAAGACCGGCGACCCGATCATGATCCTCACCGGCGGGGAACCGCTGGTGCGCAAGGATTTCTTCGAGATCGCCCGGGAATGCGTGGGCATGTTCAGCCGGGTCGCCCTGGCGACCAATGGAACCCTGGTGGATGACGCCATGGCGCGCAGGATCGCCGATGTGGGCATCAAGCGCGTCAGCGTCAGCCTCGACGGAGCCACGGCGGCGACCCATGACAAGTTCCGCGGGGTGCCCGGCAGTTTCGAGGCCACGCTCCGCGGCTATGATGCCATGGCCCGCGCAGGCCTTTCCCTCCAGGTGAATGCCACCGTGGCCAGGCACAATATCGACGAGGTGGAGGCGCTCCTGGACATGCTCCTCGAGCGCAAGGCGGACGCCTTCCATGTGTTTTCCCTGGTGCCGGTCGGCTGTGGTGCCGAGATCACGGATGACATCCGTCTGGCCCCGGCGCAGTTGGAGAAATTCCTGCGCTGGCTCTTCGAGAAATCCATCGAACTCAAGGACCGCATTCACATCAAGGCCACCTGTGCCCCGCAGTATTACCGGATCATGCGCGAGGTCTCGCGCGAGAAGGGGCTGCCGCCGCCCGGTGGTCACGGTCATCCCGGGCATGTTCAGCCGGGTCAAGGTCATCC
>CAZMSS010000028.1:0-19710 GCA_964568965.1 uncultured Verrucomicrobiota bacterium
CCTTCACAGGGTGCCTCCCGTGCCGGGGACTTCCACCGGACTGTTCAGCATCCTGAGGCTTTCATCGTCGACCACCTGCATGGCTGCCTGGCGCTGGTAGGGACCCTTGGCCACCATGAGCTGGTCGTGTGTGCCGGCCTGGACGATGCGGCCGCGGTCGAGCACGAGGATCCAGTTGGCCCGGCGCAGCGTGCTGAGGCGGTGGGCGACGACAAAGGTGGTTCGTCCCACCATGGCGCTGTCCATGGCCGACATGATTTCGTGCTCGGTCTGCGGGTCGATGGCGGCAGTGGGATCGTCGAGCAGGAGGATGGCGGGATCCAGCAGGATGGCGCGGGCGATGGCGAGGCGCTGGCGCTGGCCCCCGGAAAGATCCGAGCCGCTCTCGGCGAGGACGGTGTTGTAGCCGTCGCGCAGCCCCATGATGAAGTCGTGGGCGGAGGCGATGCGGGCGGCGCGCTCGATCTGGGCGGGTGAGGCTTGCGGGTTGCCGAAGGCGATGTTGGCGGCCACGGTGTTGCTGAAGAGGAAGTTCTCCTGAAAGACGATGCCCACGTTCCGGCGAAGGTCGTCGAGGTTATACCGGCGCGCGTCCAGCCCGTCGATGAGCACCGTGCCGCGGTCGGGATCGTAGAAGCGCGGGATCATGCTCAGAAGCGTGCTTTTCCCCGAGCCGGTCGTGCCCAACACGGCGATGCATTGGCCGGGCTGGGTCTTGAACGTCACGTCGCGCAGCACCATGGTCTCGGGGGTGTAGCCAAACCAGACATGGTGGAACTCCACGATCCCGCGCGACCTCGGCAGGAGAATCGCGTTGGGGGGGCTGGCGATTTCGATGGGCGCATCGAGAACCTCGAAGACGCGGCGGGCGGCTGTGAGGCTTTCCTGGATGCTGTTGGCGATATTGCTGATGTTGGCCACCTGTCCGGAGAATTGCTGCAGGAGCCCGGCGAACACCACCATTCCGGCGCCCAGCGGTAGCTCCCCCTGGATCACCAGGTAGCCGCCGTACCCCAGCAGGATGATGATGTTGATATCGGTCAGGAACCCGATGATGGGGGTGAAGATGCACAGGCGGTTGATGATCCACAGCTTCTGGTCACGCACCTCGCGCACGGCAGACGCGAAGCGGGCATCCGTCTCGGGCTCGCGGGCGAATGCCTTGATGACCTGGATGCCTTGCAGGGATTCCGAGATAACCAGGAGCATTTTGTCCACCAGGGTCCGGTTATGCGCATAGGCGGGGCGCACCATCCGGGCAAACGCGGCTGAGGCAAGAATGAGCAGGGGGGTGGTGCTCAGGCAGATCAGGGTCAGGCCCGCATGGAGGCTGGTCATGTAGACCAGGTAGAACGCCAGGGAGAGAATCATGATGAGCCCCTGTATGATCACCCCGTCGATGAACAGGCGGGTGGCCTGGACATCGCTGGTGACACGGTTGATGATTGAGCCGCTGGCGTTGTCGTCGAAGAACCGGAAGCTCAGGCGCTGGAGCTTGGCGTAGACCTCGGTGCGCAGGGTGGCGACGACATCGCGCTGGAGCAGGCGCGCAAGTTCGACCGTGTAGGTGAAGTTGAGGACGGCGCGGACCAGGGCGAAGAGCATGAGGGTGCCGGCGATGGCGGCCACCACCGTCATCGGGCTCCAGTGGGATGGGGGCACAAGCCCGAATGGCCAGTGCGGCGCCCGGGCATCCGGCTGGACGACCTTGCGGATGAAATCGATGCCCAGTCCGGTGAGCCCCAGTCCAGACAGGCTGATGGCCAGCAGCAGGATCTGGAGGGACATCACCTTCAGGCAGCCGATACGATGGCGCCAGGTGAGCGCCAGCAGCCGCTTGATCAGGGCGCCGTTGTCGAGCCCCGGCGCCAGTCCTGATGATGGTGTTGTCATGTCCGATTCCGCAACAGGGGATGCTTGCGTTGCCGCCAAATCCTCCGCGGGGGAAGACGATGATACGGATGCGACTGGATTTCAAGCACGATGAATTTCTTGCCCTCGTCAATCGAGTGACGTAAAGTCGGCTGGCGGTTGAATAAGACCAAGGGGAACCGGTATGAATTATGCGTCAAAAATCCTGAGCTATCTGGGCGAGGGGAACCGTTTTACGCAGGTATTGCTCGTTGCAGGGGCTCCGCCCGTTGAAAAGACGGGAACGGAATTCAATATCGTCATCAATGTCGTGCTGACCCCCGAGGATATCCGCGATACCCTATCGTTTTTTATCAGCAACATCAGGCGGTCGGGGCCAACGGACCTGGGCAATCACGGGGTATTTGCGTTTGGAATGCCCAAGATGGGCCGGTTCAAGGTCTATTATCTTACCCAGCGCGGAAGTATTTTTGTGACCATTCAGCGTATGACCTACGACATCCCGAAGCTGGAGGACCTGCTCAAGCAGCGCGGGCAGATGGCTCTGGTGGATACCGCCTTGAGCCAGTCCGGTGGCGGCATTGTGATCTTCACGGGCCCCTCGTCTGACGCCTTGTCGCGTCTGGTTTATTCCGCCCTGGACCAGATCAACCAGACCCGGAACAAGGTCATCTATATCCTGGAACACAACCTTTCCTTCCTCCTGCGCCACCGGAATTCGGTTGCGGTCCAGGTTGAGGTGGGCACCGACATCGCCTCCCTCTCCGAAGGCATCCGGAACAGCCTTTTCCTTGCGCCCGACCTGATGTACGTGCGTGACCCGAAAACGCCCGATGAGTATTCTGGCCTGATGTGTGCCGCCGAAGCGGGAACCCTGGTTGTGGTCGGCAGTATCGCTCTCAACGAGCAGCACCTCCTGAACGACCTCAAGAGCCGGATTCCGGAAGATTTCACAGCCTTTAGCCGGCTGGTCCGGAAAATGATCAAGGTCGGAGCCGAGCTGGAAGGCACCCTGACCCTGACCGAATTCCAAGGCAATGGGATCGGGCCATAATAGTAGAGACTGCCCCTGCCTCCCGCCTCTGCTCACTGCGAACTGCCCTACAGCGTCAGCAGGTCCTGGATATCGGTCCAGGTCATCGTGTTGAAGACGGTCTCGCCCGAGGCCAGGGTGGCGTCGATGACGGCCTTCTTGCGGCGCTGCATTTCCAGGACCTTTTCCTCCACCGTGCCCTTGGTGATGAGCTTGACGCTGTAGACTGTCCGCTTCTGGCCGATACGGTGGGCGCGGTCGGTGGCCTGGTTCTCGACGGCGGGATTCCACCAGGGGTCGAAATGGATCACCATGTCGGCGCCCGTCAAGTTCAGCCCGACGCCGCCGGCCTTGAGACTGATCAGGAAGACCGGGATCGTGCGGTCGGTGTTGAACTGGTGCACCACGCTCATGCGGTCCTTCGTCGAGCCATCGAGGTAGCAGTGGTGGATCTGCCGCTGTTCCATCTGGCGGCGGAGGATGGTGAGCATGGACACGAACTGGCTGAAGACCAGCACGCGATGTCCGCCGTCGAGCGCCTCGTCAAGCAGTTCGAAGAACAGTTCCATCTTGGCCGACGGCGCCTCGACCTTGAGTCCCTCCATCCGCAACAGGTCAAGGTGGCAGCAGGCCTGGCGCAACCGCAGGAGCGTCTTGAGGACCTCCATCCTCGACTTGTCGAAGCCCTGCTTGGCGATGAGGTCGGTGAGCTTGTTGCGGGAATTGTCGATAAGCTGCTTGTACACCGCCTTCTGGTCCGCGCTCAGCGTGCAGGCGGCGATGCGCTCGATGCGCGGGGGCAGGTCGCGGGCGACCTCGGTCTTCAGCCGCCGCATCAGGAACGGCTGCAGCTTGCGGCGCAACCGGGCCTGCGCCACCTCGCCCTCCGGGCCGCCCTGGGAAATCGGGATCTCGCAATTGTGCCGGAAACTGTCGTGCGAGCCCAGGTAGTGGGGCATCAGGAAGTCCATGATCGACCAGAGGTCCGACACGCTGTTCTCGATCGGCGTACCGGTGAGCACCACCTTGTGGAAGGCCTTCATCTCCTTGGCGACAATGGCGTTCTGTGTGGAGCGGTTCTTGATGTGCTGGGCCTCGTCAAGCACCAGTACCCCGAACTCGTGACTGCGGTAATGCTCCGCATCGCGGCGGAGCAGGGCGTAGGAGGTGATGACCAGGTTGGCCTTCGGCAGCTCCGCCCACTTGGCGTGGCGGTCGACGCCGGTGATCGTCAGGACCTTCAACGAGGGCGTGAACTTCTGGGCTTCCTCCGCCCAGTTGAAGACCAGGCTGGTCGGGCAGACGATCAGGCAGGGCTTGCCGCGGACGGCGGGATGATAGCGCTCCAGCTCCAGCCAGCTCAGGGTCTGGAGGGTTTTGCCCAGCCCCATCTCGTCGGCCAGGATGCCGCCGAAAGTGTTGGTTTCCAGGAAGCGCAGCCAGCTGACACCCTCCTTCTGGTAGGGCCGTAGCGTGGCCTCCAGCTCGGGCCGCAGGGTGACGGGTTCGATGGATAGCCCCTTCGACTGGCGCTCCGCGGCCGTGCGCCAGGCCGGGGGAGCCTCGACATCCACCCCGTCAAGAGCATCAAGGGAGGCCTTCACATAGGACGCATACACCGACGGCATCCGGAAGACGCCCGGCTGGGTGCTCTCGCCGCTGGAACAGTCGCGGAAGACCTCGATCATGGCGTCAATGGCCTCGGCGTCCAGGAGAATGGTCCGGCCTCCGCTTTCGATGTAGGAATCGCCCTTGCGCAGGGCACGCTGGATCTCGGCGGGGGTCAGTCGGTTGCCCGTGCCATCCTCGAAGTCGAAGCCTACCTCGAACCAGCCCGCCTGTTCGTTCTGGCAGGTGATGCGCACGACCGGGGTGGCGAACTCGGCCGTTTCCATGAATCCCCCGACCCGGCCCTCCATCTCGACCCGCCAGCCCTTCCGGCGCAGGGCGGGGACATGGCTGCCGAGGAAATTGAGCACCTCACGGCATCCCACGACGGAGGTAAGTGAATCGCCGGTTTCTCCGGTGAATCCATAGCGGGCCAGTTGCCCGATGCCTTTCTTTTCCGCCTCCAGATTCCGGACCATATAGCGGAGAAAGTCCGATGGATCGGGAATGGCGAAGTGTCCCTTGGGGTCGCTCTTGCCCGCCACCAGGCTGTAACCGTTGTATTCGGCATAGAGCGTTGCCGCGAGGGAGGCGGGGCTGCCCCGAACGACAAAGCGGTACTTCGGCTGGCCGGGCTCGATCGTGAGGAGGTCGGGCGAGAGGTCGCTCTCCACGCGCATGAAGCCCGCGAGCATCGGCAGTTCCGCCTGCATGAAGCGGGGTACCGACTCGCGGGGGATGATGACCGGCTCGCTGTAAATGGACCGGACGGGGTCGGGGAGGAGCTGCTCCAGCGGCCAGAAATGATTGGCCCCGAACACCCAGCCATGACGGCCGGCGACAATGTAGAGGGGAATCTCGGCGGCCTTGCGGAAGGGGATCTCGGTATGGACCATCAGGATCAGTTCGCCGTTGTCGCGGTCGAGGTCCAGGTGCAGGTAGGAGGTCAGGCGCGTGGCGGTCACGATGATCGGGACCAGATTGTTCTGCTCGAGGATCTGCTGCCCCTGGAGCAGCTGGAGCAGCGACACGAAATCCTGCGGGCGCAAGTCGATGTCACTTCCCGCCGGGCCCTCGCAGATGTCTTCCAGGACGAACAGGATGGATTCATCCTTCTGGTTGAGGCCGAGGGTGACATGGGGGGGGATCTCGCTGAGGGGGATTTCCCGATCGCCGATCAGGGCGGTGCAGTGGACGGGGATCGTCTGGGTGGCGAGGCCCTGGCGCCAGTGGGATTTCAAGGCCAGCCGGATCTGGGCATCGGTGCTGCCCGGCGTGCCGGTCCGGGCGCGCTTGACGTAGGCCGCCTCATTGAACTTGGCGATGCGCTCGGCGCGCCGCAGTTCCTCCTGGCGCTTGGCCTCGATCTCGGGATTGTTGGTGCGCCGGATCAATTCGAGGCAGAGGGCGACGACGTGGGCGCAGATGATGCCCCGCTCCTTGCTGTCGCGGCAGGGGCAGTGGTTCTGGGCGGTGCCATCCTGGAGAATGCGCACGGAGGTCTTGAGCGGGCGGTTGCTCCACAGCAGCGTGCCGTTCACGAACGGCGGATCATACGACACCTCCTGGACCAGACCGCGCTCAACCTGGGTTTTGGCATCCTGAAAGACCCGCTGGCCAGCCCAGTTGATCAGGATTTGGTGGGAGATGGGAGGGCGGCTCATGGGGAGATCTTCAGGCAGAGCGTGGTCCACTCACCGAGTTGAAGGCTTTCAACCAGGGTCATGCCCACGGCCTCATAGGCGGCCCGGACATCGGTGGCCTGGGGGTTGAGGATTCCGGAGAGAATCAGGCGGGCTTCGGGGGAACGGGAGAGGTATCCGGCCAGCAGTCCCGCGTTGGCGATCAGCACGTTGGCCAGGATGTTGGCCACGACCACATCATGGGAGTGGTCGAGCGCGGCGGCGGAGCAATCCCCTGTGACAAACCGGATCTGCCCGGCCGTACCGTTCAGCTCCGCATTCTCGCGGGCGATCCGGACGGCGTCGGGATCATTGTCCAGCGCGACCAGGTCGCGGTACCCAAGCTTGGCGGCCGCGATGGCCAGGATCCCCGAGCCGCAGCCGATGTCAGCCAGGCTGAGCCCCGGGGCGGGCGCGAGGCGGTCGATCATCTGCAGGCAGCCGCGCGTGGTACCATGCTGGCCGGTCCCGAAGCTCATGCCGGGGTCCAGTTCCACAATGACTTCGCCCGGGGCGGCTGTGCAGGGCTCCCAGGAGGGTTTGATCCAGACCCGCTCTGATACTTTTTCGACATGGAAGAACTTCTTCCAGCTCTCCGCCCAGTCCTCGGCCGGGAGCTCCCGAACGGATCCGGCCAGGGGTTCGTTCCCCCGGCGGGTTTCAAAAAACGCCATCATGGCACCCTGCCGGTGCTCCGCCTCGGCGCGTGTGGCGCAGTAATACTCGATGATGGCGAGATCACGGTCGGCATCAAACCAGGCGGTGCACAGGTCGTCCCCGCCCTCGACGCAATGCTCGTCGTAAAGCTCCGCCAGCCGGCTGGTGGTCTCCAGCCGGGCCGCGTAGAGGGTGGGGAGGGTGGACGTTTTCATTCTGACTTCTTCTTCCCGTGGCTGAACTTCGACCGGTCATAGGGTTGCGACACCGCGGCGCCAGCGGGGCCGAGTACGGCGCGGGTCTGCTGGATGCGGGCGAGCACGGCGTCGGTGGTCCGGAAATGACATTTGGCGGTTTCCAGCAGCACGGCAGGGGAGTGCTTCCGCATGAGTTCCACGGCGGCGAGCTGGACGAGGTCTGAGGCGCCCTTGGGCAGTTTGACGCCATGTTGCTCGCCGAGTTTGTGGAGGCCGGTGACGAAGGCTTCCCGGGCAAGGATCGAGGCCGCCGCCACGGCGAGGTCCGATTCCGCCTTGTGCATCTGGACGAGTTCGATTTTGCGGCCCTTGTGCATCAGGGCGCGCTGGACCTGCTCCTTGCTCCCGAACTGGTCGGAGATGGCGCGGGGGCAGTTGGGGATGACGTCCAGCATGTTCTCGATGGCGCGGGCGTGGCCCCAGGAGAGCATGGCGTTCACGCTCTTCATCTTGGAGTAAAGCTGGTTGTATTTCCCCGGGCTGATCTGGATCAGGGTGTAGCGGTTGCCAAGGACCTTCTTGATCTCCCTCGCGATTTCGATGATCCGCTTGTCGCTGGTGATCTTCTTGCTGTCCCGCACCCCGATTTCCCTGAACTGTTCGGTAATGGCCTTGTCGGTGTAGGCGCTGGCGATGACCATGGGGCCGAAGAAATCGCCTTTTCCGCTTTCATCCACGCCGATATGCGGGGCGAGCGCCTCGGGGTTAAGGACATCCTCATAGCCCACCTGGGCCTGCATCAGGACGAGGGGTTCCAGGGTGAACGTGACGAAATCCTGGGCACCCTTGCCCTGGACCACGCACTTGCCCGACTGGTAGAGCACGATGCGGCAATGGTCGCCATCCACGGCGATGATGGAATACGGCACCGTGGCCGCCTTGTAGTTGCCCCCCTCAAGGATCATGATCAGGGCAGCCTGCTGGGTTTCAGACAACTCAAATGTGAAAGAATTGCGTGTTTCCATAAACGCTCATATATATCAGAAACACAAACTCCCGCAAAAGGAATAATACAGGAAACTGCAATGGGGCCCTCACGAGGGGGGGCACGACCATTACGGGGAACTATTCGCTTGTCACGGGGAGACTCGCGGCGCCTGCACGCTCCGGCAGGGGGAATGGCTCATCGGATAAATACCCGGACAAGGCCAAACCCAGGATCAGGAAACCGGCTCCGGCCAGAAATGAAACCGAGCCGGCCTGCTGCGCATAATGATCCTTCAGCCAGGCCGCGATCTGCGGCCCAACGATCCCTGCCGCCGACCATGCTGTAAGAATGGCTCCATAGACCAGGGGCATCCGCTTCCCCCCGAAGACGTCCAGCACAAAGGAGGGCATGGCTCCGAATCCTCCGCCGTAGCACAGCAGGACATAGCAAACCAGCACGGCAAACAGCCAGGGATTCTCCGCGCGGGACAACACCAGGAAGACCAGTCCCTGTGACGCCAGCATCATGCGGAAGACTTGAATGCGTCCGATGCGGTCCGAGAGCCCTCCCCATAAAAATCTCCCGATCCCGTTGAAGAGCGAGCTCACCGCAATCAGGGTGGCTCCCGCGGCAACCAGAGAGGAAGGGGTCGAGTCAGGATTTCCTTTCCTGATCAGATCCTGAAGGAGGGGCGATTGAAACCCGATGATCGCAATCCCTGCCACGATGTTGCAGAAGAAGACACCCCACATCATCAGGAATTGCCGGGACCACAGGCAGGAACAGTCGGACACGTTAAGATCCACCTTCGCGCGTGACGGTGTGGCCGCCGGGACTTGGCCGCCGGGCATATATCCCTCGGGAGGATTTTGGAGCACCGCGCCACACCCTGTGGCCGTGATGAGGAATATCAGCCCAAGCAAAGCAAAAACAGCTACAAGGTTACCTGCTGTGGCCGTCATCAACGCCGGTGCCAGCACCTTGCTCATCAGCATGGCGCCCAACCCGAACCCCATGACCACGAATCCCGTGACCAGTCCCTTTTTGTCGGGAAACCATTTGGCAACCGTTGCCACCGGAGTGACATAGCCAAGCCCGAGCCCGGTCCCCCCGATGATGCCGTAGCCAACATAGAGCAGGACAAGGGACTCCAGGTGCAAGGCCAGGGCGGCGGTCAGCGTGCCGACTCCAAACAACACGCCCCCCAGCATCGCCAGGCGGCGGGGGCCCCATTTACCCAGGTTCATCCCGCCCCAGGCTGCCGCCAGACCCAGAAAACAAATCGCCAGGCTGAAGACCCACGACACCTGGGTATTGCTCCAATGGTAACGGTTCATCAGAGGGATCTGGAAATAACTCCAGGCATAGACCGATCCCAGGCAAATCTGGAGGCTGATCCCGGAACCCGCTATCCACCTTCGTTGGCTATTTAATGACATCGCTCTTTGCCGATCTGATTTGAATATAAAGAAGTTCGATTGCGACCCCTTCGCGATCAAATTAACGAGAGAAAGAATGCCCGAAATGCCTGTGATGTGATTGTATATAATGGCAGACTAATTGGATAAGCTGGCGCAAGCAGGGGCGCGCCGGGATGGCTTACGCTTCATTATGCTTCAAATGCAAAATAAATCGCCATTGCCATTCTTGCCTTGGTAAGTCTATTCTTTGGCTCTTTTTGATAATTCAATCAGCGGGATGGAAATGACGGATTTGGAAAACAGGTGGGCCGAGATCAACCGGCGGATTGACGCGGCATGTGCCCGTGCGGGGCGGGATCCTTCGACCGTGCAGGTCATGGCGGTCTCGAAGACGCAGTCGCCGGACGCGATTTCACAGGTGGCGGCGCTGGGCGTTGAGACCTTCGGCGAAAACAAGGTTCAGGAAGCCCGCGGCAAGATTCCCCTATGCCCGGGGCGTTTGCACTGGCACCTGATCGGGCACCTCCAGTCCAACAAGGCGCGCGAGGCGGTCCGGCTGTTCGAGATGATTCATGCCGTGGATTCCCTGAAGCTCCTGGAAATCCTTGACCGCGTGGCCGCGGAGGAGGGGCGCCAGCTTCCCGTCTGCCTGGAGGTCAATGTCTCGGGTGAGCGGAGCAAATTCGGGATGTCGCCCGAGGTCGTTCTGGAGACCCTCCACGGCGCCGAAAAGCTGTTCAAGGTCAAGGTGATTGGATTGATGACCATTCCCCCCGTTGCCGAGGACCCGGAGGAATCACGCCCGTTCTTTCGCGCTTTGCGTGAGTTGCGCGACCGGATGCAGGACCAGACGGGGGTGAGCCTGCCCGAGCTCTCCATGGGTATGTCGCAGGACTTTGATATTGCCGTTGAGGAGGGAGCCACCTGGATCCGGGTGGGAACCCTGCTGTTCGGACCGCGGGCCCGAAAGGAGTCACATGACATCGATTCCTGAATGGGATGAAGAACCTAAGCCGGTCGAGAAGGTTAAAATCAAGGAAGGCCCCTCATCCTCCGCCGGTTGCCTCATCATGGCCGGGCTGAGCGTGGCCATTATCCTGGCCGCAGTGGTGTTGGGTATCCAGACCCGTGCGGGGTGCGAAGTGGTGGCCGATTACCTGAAGCGCCAGACGGGACTCGACCTCACGGTCGGGGGGGCGTGTTTCACGGCGCCAACGGAATTATGCCTGACGGATGTCCAGACCAAGCCCACCACCACGCCGTTGGGCAGCTTCAAGGCACGGGAAATCCGGATCGCCCTGGGCTGGGGGGGCTCCCTTGAGATGATCCTGTCAGGGGCGAATCTTGAGGTGGTGAAAACCGCCGACGGCTGGGTTCCCGCTGCCTTCGGCAGGATTGCATCCCTGAATGATGTCCGTGCCACCGCAACCCTGTTCGCCGATGAACCCCGCCTGGTGAAGTTTGATGTGAAAGACAGCAGCATCATCTGGAGCGGCCCGGATGGCGAGCGGCTGACCGTGATCGAGGGCTTGGGCATGGGAATGAGGCCGGTCATAATGGGGGGGCGTGCCTTGAGGCTGTTTGAAGTCACCGCCCGCACGGTCCGCCGGGGCGAGGGGGTCAAGGGGCGGTTCCTGCAGAGGCTGTGGGTGAGCACATCGGAGACCCCTTATATGGAAGTCGATTACCGGGGTTCATGGGAGGGCGATTTTGCCGGTATCAGGGACTGGTGGTGCTCTCCTCCCGGGACGGTGAAGCGAGGAGCTGAAAATGAAAAATGAGCGTGCCAGGCAATTGATGGAAGCTTTCCGCCACCAGCGTATCCTGGTGGTGGGGGACCTGATGCTGGACAAGTATATCCACGGGGCGGTGGAACGGATTTCGCCCGAGGCGCCGGTTCCGGTGGTGCGCGTGGTGCGGGAGCGCCAGGTGCCCGGCGGGGCGGCGAACGTCGCCTGGAACGTCTGTGCGTTCGGCGGGCAGGCCGTGATCGCCGGCGTGGTGGGTAATGATGCACCCGGACGCGACCTGGTCTCCCTGATGGCGGGGCAGGGGATCTGCACCGATGCCGTTCGGGCGGTAGACGGGATCCACACCACGGTCAAGATGCGCGTGCTGGCCGACCGGCAGCAGGTGGTGCGGGTGGATTGGGACCCGGATCCCGAGTATCCGGCGGCGGATGTCGACGCCTTCTGCGAGCGGGTGTCCAGGGAGATCGAGTCCTGCACGGGCGTCGTGATCGAGGACTACAGCAAGGGCATCGTCCGGCAGGAAGTGATGGATGCGGTGCTCGCGGCGGCTCGGAAGAAAGGCATTCCCGTGGGGCTCGATCCCAAGGACAACCTCAACCTCCGGATCAAGGGGATTACGCTGGCGACGCCGAACTACAAGGAAGCCCATGTTTGCGCCGGCCTGCCCGCCAAGTCGGCGCCCCCGGGAAATCCCCTGAAGGATCCCTCGCTGCGGCGGGCAGCCGAAATTCTCCTGAAAACGTGGGAGCCGGAACAATTGTTGGTGACCCTGGGCCCGAACGGCATGTACCTGGCGTCGGCGGGGGTGGCTCCGCGGGTGATCCCGACGCGGGCCCGCGAGGTGTATGACGTCAGCGGCGCGGGCGACACGGTGATTGCGACCTGTGTGATGTCCCTGGCCTCCGGCGCCACGTTTGACGAGGCGGCGGTGCTGGGCAACAACGCCGCAGGGGTGGTGGTCGGGAAACTGGGCACCGCCACATGCTCGCCTGAAGAGTTGCTTGCCAGTGTGGAGGCTAATGAGTGCCAGGCGTGAACGCGTTGTTGGGGTGATCCCGGCGCGGTGGGCTTCGACCCGCCTGCCGGGGAAAGCCCTGGTCATGATCTGCGGCAAGCCCCTGATCCAGTGGGTCCTTGAACGGACCCGCCTGGCCACGCGGCTTGATGAGGTGCTGGTGGCCACTGATGACGAGCGGATCCGCTCGGTGGTGGAATCGCTGGGCGGCATCGCCGTGATGACCCGGCCCGACCATCCGTCGGGGACCGACCGGGTGGCCGAGGCGGTGGCCGGCCGGGATGCGGCAGTGGTCATCAATATCCAGGGAGACGAACCTCTCATTGATCCGGGGTTGATCAACCGCCTCGCGGAGGTTATGGTATCAGAACCGGAGTGGGATATGGCCACGGCGGCGACCCCGATCCATGAACCTGAGGAGCTGAACAAGCCGTCGGTCGTGAAAGTCGTGTTCGGGGAGCGGGGCCGGGCGATGTATTTCTCGCGGTCGGTGATTCCGTTCGTGCGCGACACGGCGCCGGCGGGATTGACGCACTGGCGGCATGTGGGGATTTACGCCTACCGGCGGGCTTTTCTCGACCGGCTGGTGAAGACGCCTCCATGCGTGCTGGAGATGACCGAGAAGCTTGAACAGTTGCGGGCCCTCCATCTGGGCGGCCGCATGACGGTGGTGGAAACGGATGAGATCGGGCTCGGGGTGGACACGCCCGGGGATGTTGTGTTGGCGGAAGCGGCGTTGCGGAAATACGGAATGGCAAGTGTGAAGTCATGAGCAAAACCAAGATTGTGGATGTGGGCGGCGTGAGCGTGGGTGGCAAACGGCCTCTCGTGTTGATCGCGGGTCCCTGTGTGATCGAGAGTCGGGAAGGCTGTCTGGAGATTGCCGGCAAACTGGCCCGGCTGGCGAAGTCACAGAAAATCTCCCTGATTTTCAAGGCGTCGTATGACAAGGCGAACCGTTCGTCCGTCCGTTCCTACCGTGGCCCAGGCCTGATCCGCGGGCTGGAGATTCTCAAGGAGGTGAAGGAGCGGTACGGGGTTCCCGTCCTGACCGACATCCACAGCGTGGAGGAAGCCGAGCGTGCGGCGAAGGTGGTGGACATCATCCAGATCCCCGCGTTCCTCTGCCGGCAGACCGATCTGGTGGCGGCGGCGGGTAGGACCGGCATCCCGGTGAATGTCAAGAAGGCTCAGTTCATGGCGCCGTGGGACATGCGCAACGTGATCGAGAAAATCGAATCCACGGGGAACCATAAGATCATCCTCACCGAGCGGGGCGTGTCCTTCGGCTACAACAACCTGGTGGCCGACATGCGCAGCCTGCTGGTGATGCGGGAATACGGGTACCCGGTGATTTTTGACGCGACGCACAGCGTGCAGCGGCCTGGCGGCGCAGGCGACCGGACCGGCGGCGACGGGTGCTGGGCGCCCGCTCTGGCGCGGGCCGCGGTGGCCACGGGATGTGACGGCGTGTTCATCGAGACCCATGTGAAGCCTGAGGAAGCATTGTCGGACAAGGACAACACGATCCCGTTCTCGGCCGTGAGCCAGTTGTGGAGAACCCTCGGAAAGATTGACGATGCCGTACGCCTCGCATAAAGTCCCCTTGTGGGCGGTCATGATGGCTCTGGCGGTGTGGGCCTGTTGCGGGTTCGCGCAGCTTGCCAGCATGGGCGAGATCAAGGATTTCCGGGTGCCGGAATTTGACGCCAACGGGATCCTCAAGTCCGAGATCTTCGGTGATGTGGCAAAGCCGGTGTCCGACAACCTGATCCGCATCACGGGATTGCGGATCATCATGTACAAGAACAAGGAAGTGGAGGCGACCCTCACCTCCGAGCATTGCACGGTGGACCGCAAGAGCCGGGATGCCTTTTCGAATGCCGACGTGAAGATCGTACGGGGCAATGTGGTGATCACGGGGAAGGGATTCCGCTGGGGAGCTGAAACGCAGCGGATCGAGATCCTGAACAAGTTTCATATGGTGATGCTGGGCAACGTCAAGGTGTGGCCCCTGGTGAAGGAGAAAAACTGAGATGAGTATCGTGAGCAAAAGCATGATGGCGGCGTGTCTGGTCTGGGGTGTGGCGACGGGGGGCCGGGCGGAGGAACCTGCCGCGGTGACCGGCAGCAGCATGACCGTGGGCAGTGGTACGAATGAGACGCATGTGACGGCGAACCGGGCCGACTATGAAATTTCGAAAAACATCCTCGTCCTGGATGGCGATGTGGTGGTCAAGGATCCTCGGGTGACGATCAAGGCCGACCAGATCACCATGGTGATGAGCACGAACCGGGAACCCGAGATGGTGACCGCGGTCGGCAATGTGGTGATTGAGCAGGACCTGAATCCCGTGCCGACCGCCGGGGCAGGGGGGGCTCCCAAGGCGCTGGCCGTGAAGGGGTTTCGGCGCGCCACCTGCGGCCGGGCGGTCTACGGGATCCGGTCGGGCGTGACCGTCCTGACGGACAAGCCTGTGATCACGCAGGAGGGCATGACGCTCAACGGGTCGCGCATCATCTACAGCCGGGACCAGGACAAGGTGCATATTGACAACTCGTCGGGCGTTTTTGTGCCGGGCGAGGGGCAGGCCAGTGGCATGGGCGACCTGATGAAATCCAAGAAATCCGCGCCGAAAACGAAGGAATGAGGATGCCGTGGAGCCGTTGATCAGGACCGAGGATTTGGTGAAGGCGTACCGCGGGAAGACCGTGGTGCAGGGCGTGAACGTCAATGTCAATGCCGGTGAGATTGTCGGGCTGCTGGGGCCCAACGGCGCGGGCAAGACGACGACGTTCTATATGGTTGTCGGATTGGTTACGCCGACCCGCGGGAAGATTTTCTTCAAGGGGAAGGACATTTCCCGGAAAGCGATGTTCGAGCGGGCGCGGATGGGAATGGGATATCTGGCCCAGGAACCCTCGATCTTCCGGAAATTGACGGTGGCGGAAAATATCATGGCCATCCTCGAGACGCGGAAATTGTCCGCGCGTCAGCGCAAGCAGCGGTTGGGGGAATTGATGGATGACCTCGGGATATCCGCGCTGGCCAACCAGATGGCCTTTACGCTGAGCGGCGGCGAGCGCCGCCGCCTTGAGATTGCTCGCGCGCTGGTGACGGATCCCGCCATGATCCTGCTCGACGAACCCTTCAGCGGGGTCGATCCCCTGGCAGTGTATGACGTGCAGGAGATTATCAAGACCCTGAAGCAACGGGGGCTTGGCATCCTGATCACGGACCACAGCGTGCGGGAAACCCTCTCCATTGTGGATCGGGCGTACCTGATCTGCGAGGGGCGGGTCCTGCGGGAAGGGACCAGTGAGTTCCTGATCCAGGACGACGTCAGTCGGGAGTTGTATTTAGGGCCGAGATTCAGTATGTAAACGACAGGGAGGAGATTATTATGGCTATTGAAATTACAGGCAGAAACGTCGACGTGAGCGACAGCATGAGGAATTATGCGGAGAAGCGGGCGGCCAAGCTTGTGGCGGAGTTTCCCCGGGTGGACAAGGTGCACGTGATCCTGGACATCCAGAAGTTCACTCATATGGCGGAAGTGATCGCGCATGCGGCGCGTCATATCCAGCTCGAGGCCAAGGCGACCTCGGAAAACATGTATGCGTCCATTGATGACGCGGTGGACAAGGTCGAGGCGCAGTTGCGGAAGACCCTTGATAAGCGCCATGACCACAAGGGCGACAGCAAACTCCGCGATATGGAGACTGTTACGGAAGAGGCTTGACCATGAGCGACAGCACGCGGGAGCGGAATGTCGTCACCGTTGACGATTTCCTGAAGGCCGGGCATGAACGGCTCGAGCTGGAGGTGGTTGCGGGATCAGCCGGGGTGAACCGGAGAATTGATGAGCCCACCCTGAACCGGCCGGGTCTGGCCCTGACCGGCTTCTACCAGTATTTTGCCCCCCGCCGCATTCAGATCCTTGGCCATGCCGAGATGGCTTATCTGGCGTCGCTTTCGGAGTCGGAACGTTCCGTGCGCCTGGAGCAGCTCTTCAAGCATCATGTGCCGTGCGTGGTCGTCACCCGGCGGCACCGGGTGCTTCCGGAGCTGCTGAAGCTGGCGGAGGAATATCGCACATGCCTGCTTCGCACCCCGTTGATCACGAAGAATTTCATCAACGGGGCAACCCTGATCATGGAGAACCTTGTGTCGCCCCGCATGGTGATGCAGGGGACGATGGTGGAAATCCTGGGGGTGGGAGTGCTCCTGGTGGGCAAGGCGGGCGTGGGAAAGAGTGAAACCGCGCTGGCCCTGATCAAGAAGGGGCATTCCCTGGTCTCCGATGATGTTACGGCCTTCCGGCTGGACAATTCCGGCGATGTGATCGGGGCGCCGGTCGGCGTCACGCGCTATCATATGGAGATCCGTGGTCTGGGGATCATCCATGTGCCCAGTCTTTTTGGCGTGGCGGCGGTCCGCAATGAGAAGAAGCTCGACCTCGTGATCAACCTGTGCAGCCCGGATATGATCGCCGCGGAGGACCGCAGCGGCCAGACGGCTCAGAAGCGCAGCATTCTCGGCGTGGAGGTGCCCTCCATCGAGGTGCCCGTCGCGCCCGGCCGGGATGTCTCGAACATCGTCGAAGTTGCCGCGCTTGACCAGATGCTCAAGCGACTGGGGCACGATGCCGCCAAGGAATTGGATGAAAAACTGATCTCAGTGCTGTCAGGGGATAAAGAGCGGCAATGAGCAATGGCGGGAAAAAGAACGGACCTTCGGAGCAGATCCTTGTCCGTGAGTTGAAGGTCCTGAACAAACTGGGGCTTCATGCCAGGCCTGCGGCGCTGTTTGTCAAGGCGGCCAGCCGGTTCGTGTCAGACATCACCGTCGAGCGGTCTGGAAACGAGGTTTCGGGCAAGAGCATCATGGGGTTGATGACGCTGGAGGCCGGGATGGGGGCCGTGCTGAAGATCACCGCGGACGGACCGGATGCCGAGGCGGCAATCAGCGAACTCCAGAAACTGATTGAAAACAAGTTTTTTGAAGGCTGAACACTGTGAAAAAAACGGGCGCCGGAGACCAATCGGAGATCATACTCCGTGGAGTGGGGGGGTCGCCCGGTGTTGTTTCAGCACCTGTCTATCGCGTCAGCACCGAGGAAACCCGCTGCCCTGACCGCGTCCTGAAAACGGATGAAATCCTCCAGGAAGTCGAACGCTTCAAGGCGGCGGTCGAGAAGACCCGCCAGCAGATCACGCTGATTAAAAAGAAGGTTGGCCGCGCCATCGGTCAGGCCGACGCCACCATCTTCGACGTGCACATGATGGTCCTGGATGACAGCGCTTTTTTCGGCGAAACCATCCGGCGGATCGAGGAGGACCGCATGAATGCCGAGGCGGCAGTGTGGGCGGTGACCAACCGGTACGGGGAGGTTCTCTCCGCAATGGAAGACGAATACCTTCGTGAACGTGCCGCCGACATCAAGGATGTCACCCGCCGGGTACTGCGTAACCTGACGGGCGAGAAGACTCATGCTTTGGACGGGATCCGCAATAAGAGCATCATTGTTGCGACCGACCTTTCCCCTTCGGACACCGCTTCGCTGCGGCGGGACATGGTGTTGGGGTTTGCAACCGACCTCGGAAGCAGCACGTCGCACACGGCCATCATGGCCAGGGCGCTGGGAATTCCCGCCGTGATCGGCCTCGGGGATGTCACCCGGCGGCTCGAAACTGATGATGAAATTCTCATGGACGGCACGGAGGGGGTGGTCATCCTGCATCCCTCCGAGGCGAGCCTGAATAAATACAACGCGCTGGCCCGGCAACGGGAAAACATCCAGACCGGCCTGGCCGGTCTGCGCGACCAGCCTGCCGAGACACTGGATGGTCATCGTGTGGTGCTTTCGGCGAATATCGAGCTTGTGGACGAGGTTGGCGAAGTTCGGAAAGTCGGGGCCGAGGGGGTGGGCTTGTTCCGGTCGGAATACCTCTATGTCGCCAGCCGTGAACTTCCAACGGAGGAGGAGCAGTTGGCGGCGTACCAAGGGGTGGCTTCCCTCCTGGCACCCGACCCGGTGATCATCCGTACCGTCGACCTTGGCGGTGACAAGTTTGCGTCCTCCCTTAAAATGTCCGCGGAAATCAATCCCTTCCTGGGATACCGGGCAATCCGCTTCTGCCTTGCCCAGCCGGCGGTTTTCAAGACCCAGTTGCGGGCCATCCTCCGGGCGAGCGCCCACGGCAAGGTGCGGATCATGTACCCGATGATCAGCAACGTCGGCGAGGTGATCCGCGCCAATGCGATCCTCGAGGAATGCAAGGGGGAGCTGCGCAACGAGGGACTTGCGTTCGATGATGGCATTGAGGTCGGGGTGATGATCGAGATTCCCTCGGCGGCCATCACGGCGGACATCATTGCCAAGCATGTGTCGTTCTTCAGCATCGGGACCAACGACCTGGTCCAGTACACCCTGGCGGTGGACCGGGTGAACGACCGGGTGGCCCATCTCTACGAGCCCACCCATCCGGCCGTGCTGCGGCTGATGAAAATGACGATCGAGGCCGGTCATGCCCGCGGGATCTGGGTCGGGATGTGCGGCCAGATGGCGGGCGATCCCCTGATGACCCACCTGCTGCTGGGACTGGGCATTGATGAGCTGAGCATGGCTCCCTCCGCCCTGCCCGCAGTGAAGGACATGATCCGCAGCGTGACCCTGGCGCAGGCCAAACGCCTGGCCGAGACCGCGCTCCGCGAGGAAACCGCCGCGGATGTCCTGAAGCTCTGCCGCGAGCTGACCGCCCGGGTCGCTCCTGAAATACTTGAATTGGTTAAATAATCCGGTTATTGTCATCAAAAAACAACAAGGGGATATTATGTCAGATCGTTATTTGTTCACATCGGAATCAGTGTCTGAGGGCCATCCCGACAAGGTTGCCGACGGAATTTCGGATGCTATTCTCGACGCCAATCTGGCGCAGGACCCCAGGGCTCGTGTAGCGTGCGAAACCCTCGTTAGCACCGGCCTTGTGGTCGTGGCCGGCGAAATTACCAGCAAGGCGATCGTCAACTATGCCGATATCGCCCGCGAGAAGATCCGCAAGATCGGCTACACGGATGCCGCGCTCGGGTTTTCCGCCGACAGTTGCGCCATCATGGTTTCCATTGACCGCCAGTCTCCCGATATCTCCCAGGGCGTGACGGCAGGGAAAGGTTTGTTCAAGGAGCAGGGGGCCGGTGACCAGGGGATGATGTTCGGGTATGCCTGTGACGAAACCCGCGAGCTCATGCCGATGCCCATCATGTTCTCGCATCGCCTCACCCGCACCCTGGCGAAGGTGCGCAAGAGCGGCGCGCTGCCTTTCCTGCGGCCCGACAGCAAGTCGCAGGTGACCATTGCCTATGAGGACGGGCGTCCGGTCCGGATCGATACCGTGGTGGTCTCGTCCCAGCACAGTCCCGAGGTCTCGTACAAGACGCTGAAGGACGCCATTATCGAGGAAGTCATCAAGAAGGAACTTCCCG
>CAZMSS010000029.1:0-19702 GCA_964568965.1 uncultured Verrucomicrobiota bacterium
TCTCGTGGGCTCGGAGATGTGTATAAGAGACAGCCCATGCCCACCCCCTCCCCCAAACCCGATGCCGATGCTCCGGTCCCCAGGATCCCGACACATGTGGCGATCATCATGGACGGCAACGGGCGGTGGGCCCAGCAACGCAACCTGCCCCGCGCCAAGGGCCACGAGAAGGGCGCGGAGTCGGTGCGGGTGGCGATCAAGACCTGCAAGAAGCTGGGCATCAAGTACCTGACGGTCTATGCCTTCAGCGTGGAGAACTGGAACCGACCGAAGCCGGAAATCGAAGCCCTGATGAACCTCCTCAAAAAGTTCCTCCGCAACGAAGAGCGGGAGTTTCACGAGAACAGGATCCGGTTGCGGGCCATCGGGCGCCTGAGCGATCTTCCCAAGTCGGTGCGCCGCGAGTTGAACCACGTCATGCAGGCTACCGAGCATTACAAGGACGCCACCCTGGTTCTGGCCCTTAGTTACGGGGGACGCACCGAAATCGCCCACGCCGCACGCGAACTGGCCCGTAAAGTCAGGGCCGGAACGCTCGAGCCCGACGCCATTGACGAGGCCGCCATCGCCGCGAACCTCTACGCCCCCGACATTCCCGACCCGGACCTCATGATCCGCACCAGCGGGGAGATGCGCATCAGCAATTTCCTCCTGTGGGAAATGTCTTACGCTGAACTGTACATCACCGACACGCTGTGGCCTGATTTCCGCGAGGACCACATGATCAAGGCCGTCGAGGAATATGGCCGGCGTCATCGGCGATTCGGGTTGGTCGGATAACGGGGGGCTTACATTATGACATTACTGCGACGCATCTTGAGCGCCATCATCCTGCTGGGGGGTGCGGCGCTGTTGCTGTTCAAGCTTCCCTCGGTTATCGGGGTTCTGGTCCTGATCGCCCTGGCCGTGCTCGCCCTCATTGAATTCTACGGAATCCAGCGCAACGCCGGCATCCCCGCATTCAGGAACATCGGCATCGTATCGGGCATCGCCCTGCTGGCATCCGCCTACGTGAGCCTGAACATCGGCATCCTGGCCGGCGGCACCGCCGCGGATTCCTGGCGCGAGCTTCCCGCCATGATCATCACCCTCATCGTCTTCACCATTTTCGTGCGCCAGTTCCCGCAGAAGAACAATGCACAACCCCTGCCCACAATCGCCTGCACCATGCTCGGGCTGGTGTACGTGCCCCTGCTGCTGCTCTTCATGATGAACCTGTGCTTCCGCTGGACCCCCACCGCGTGGAACGCACCATTCACCCCCACCGCGACAGCCTTGATCGTGTACCTGGTGCTGGTGGTCAAGGCCTCCGACATGGGCGCCTATTTCGTTGGCAGTACGCTGGGCCGCCACAAGATGTTCCCCCGCATCTCGCCCGGAAAAACCTGGGAAGGACTGGCCGGCGGGTTCGTGGCAGGTGTCGCGGCCAGCATGGCCCTGTACTGGTTCTTTCGCAGCCCCGATCCCGCGATTCATACGGCTGAATTCGGGCGGCTCAGCCTGACGCTGGGCCACGCCCTGTTCCTCGGGGCCTTCCTGGCCGCCATCGGGGTGATCGGCGACCTGGTCGAATCCCTCCTCAAGCGCTCGGCCGGGCTCAAGGATTCGGGGCACCTCTTCCCGGGAATGGGCGGTATCCTGGATGTTCTGGACAGCCTGCTCTTCGCGGCGCCCGCGCTGTATTTCTACCTGCGTTGGTTCGCACACGTCACCTGATCCCATGAAAAAGAAAATCGTCATCCTCGGCAGTACCGGTTCAATCGGTGAAAACGCGTTGCGCGTGGTCGCCGCGCTCCCTTCAAAACTGCAGGTCATCGGCATGGCCTCACGGACCAACACCGCCCGACTGCTCGCGCAGGCCGATGAATTCAAGGTCCGGCAGCTCGCCGTGGCCGACCCGGAGGCGGCCGCCGCCATCAAGAGCGACCTGGCCAGGGGAACCCGCCTGTATTGCGGCCCCGAGGGTGTCGAGGAACTGGCCGCAACCCCGAATGCCGACATGGTGCTCTGCGCCCTGGTCGGCATCGCCGGCCTGAAGCCCGTCCTCGCCGCGCTCCGGCAGGGCACCGATGTCGCCATCGCCACCAAGGAGGTTCTCGTGGCCGCCGGCCAGATGGTGATGGAGTGTGCCGCGAAAAACAAGGCGCGGCTCCTGCCTGTGGATAGTGAACACAGCGCCATTTTCCAGTGCCTGGAGGGCAAGCCGCCCTCCTCTATCCGCCGGCTGATCCTCACCGCTTCAGGGGGACCCTTCGCCCACCGGCATGACATGGACTTTGACAAGGTCACCGCCGCCCAGGCCCTGAAGCATCCCCGCTGGAACATGGGCCGCAAGGTGACGGTGGATTCCGCCACGCTGATGAACAAGGGACTCGAAATCATGGAGGCCCACTGGCTGTTCGGCATCCCCTATGACCGCATTGACGTGGTGATCCATCCCGAGAGCATCGTCCACTCGCTCGTTGAATTCGTGGATGGCAGCGTCCTGGCGCAGCTCAGCCCGCCTGACATGCGCTTTGCCATCCAGCATGCGCTCACGTGGCCCGAGCGGGCCGATGGCGGCCTGCCCCGGCTTGACCTCGCCGCCCTGAAAACGCTCAGTTTCTCGGCACCGGATCCGTTGCGCTTCCCCTGCCTGGGACTCGCCCGGCGGGCGGCGATCACAGGCGGCACCATGCCCTGCGTACTCAACGCCGCCAACGAGATCGCCGTCGAGCAATTCCTCGACGGCACCATCCCATTTTCGGGAATTTGGCACGCGGTGGAAGCGGTAATGAACCGCCACACCCGCATCGCCAAACCTCGACTGGAACAGATTCACAAAGCCGACCATTGGGCCCGACAGGAAGCCAGGCGATTCTGCCTGACAACTTTCGCCCGATAAACGGGGGTGATTGGAACGCCCGGACAGGGCAGCAAGCGGGAGAGAATGTATGAAACAGACAACTCGATATCATGTGGCACTCGTCTATAACGCCGGGGCCTCCGCCTTGCCTGAAAAGCCCGAGGACACCGGCAGCACCGACGACCTCCGCAAAATGATCCGGCGCATGGCGCATGTCATTCGCAAGGTCGGCTACAAGGTCACCATTGTCCCCCTCGCCAACGATCTGCTCGCCTTTCAACGGCACCTGCGGCGACTCCGCCCCGATGTGGTCTTCAACCAGTATGACGACGTGGTCCATGGCGCCCTCTATGAAATGCGGGTAGCCGCCCTGGTCCAGATGATGGGATTCCCGATGACGGGTTCTCCCGCCCTCGCCCTGGGCCTCAGCCGGTATAAGTATATGTCGGGCAGCCTTCTCCAGGGTGCCGGGGTGCCGGTTCCGCCCAATACCGAAATCCTGGAACGAATCGGCGATGTGGACCGATGCAAATGGAATTTCCCGGTCATCGTCCAACCGAGCCGCGAGCATGCCGGCATCGGCTTGTCGCGCGACTCCGTGGTGATGAACAAGACGAAGCTGCGGGAGAAGGTGCGTGAAATCCTGCACCACTACCACCAGCCCGCCCTGGCCCAGCATTTCCTGCCCGGCCGCGAGTTCAACGTGGGCATCCTGGGTGGCCGCAAGCTCACCGTCCTGCCGCTCGCCGAGGTGGACTACACCAAACTCCCCTCCGAAATACCCCCGATCATGTCCTACGCCGCGAAGTGGATGGAGGACAGCGTGGAATACCAGCGCACCTCGGTCACCTGCCCGGCGCACGTTGAACCCTTCCTGGCACGGGAAATCAGCTCCATTGCCCTGAGGGCCTTCCGGGCCGTGGGCGGCTGGGGTTATGGCCGGGTGGATATCCGGCTCGATGAGGTCGGCCAACCCAGGGTTCTGGAAGTGAACTGCAATCCCTCCCTGGATGAAGACGTCGCCCTGGCCCGCTCCGCCGCAAAAGCCGGAATTGATTACCCGCACCTGCTCCAGCAGCTCGTCAAGATCGCCATGGAAGGCCCATCCTTCGATGTCGGCGTCCCGATGATGTAGCAGGAAGGGGAACCCTACCCTGTGAACCGCCCCGTATAGGCGAAATCCTTGGCCAAGGAAGTGGCCAGGGAAGTAATCTCAACCAGTTTCTCGCCACCCTTCCGGCGTGGCATTTTCAGGTTCAGGAACTTGGCCCGGTCGTCAAGCTTTTCAAGGATCGTCGTCACTTCCTCGGCATCAAGACCGGACCAGGTCCCGATACTGGAGGCGAGTATGCTCTTGTGCTGCCGGATGAACAGGCAGGCGGGGATCTGTCCTTTGACCCGCATCTTGGGGAAGACCTGGCCCAGCTTGTCATCCACATACCCCTGGGCGGCGGCACGATACCGCTCAGCACGCTGCCCATAGTGTTCCGCCAGAAGCATGGTCATGCTTTCCACCGGATTGATCAGTGGACCTGAGGCCGCATCCGGCACCGAGCGGGTCTTCACCCCCTTCATCAACTTCGCCACAAAGGCCAGCTTTCGCAGGGCGGGCCAAAACCGGTACTTCCGCTGCCACCCCGAACGGGGCGTCAACCAGATCGCAAACGTTTCGGCAAAGTCCTCGTCCGGATGCTTCTGCGCATAGCTACGGCCGTATTGGCTGTGGACCAGATGACGCACAAAATCACGGCTCGAGGGGTCGGGCAGGAAAACATCCCGGTAGGGTTTTGAAAACTTGCCGAAGACATCGGACCACCCTTCCCACTCCCACAGACGATAGGCATAATTCAAGGCGTGACCAACCTCATGGCGCAGATACATCAGAGTCGTGCGGGCATCCTCAATCTCCCCCGTCTGCTCCTCCTCAATACGCGCCAGCCGGCGGTCAGCAAGGTAAAAGGGAATCCCCACGGCGGGCACCTCATCCGGACAGCCCCAACTGTCAGTAAGGTAAAACTTTGGCATGAACTCGATCCCCTTGGCCTCAAGCTCCCGCTGAACCTGCCGGATCATGGGCTCCACGGCCGACCCCTTGATGGCCAGTTTAAGGTCAGAGACCTTCGTGTTGAGCAATTCGTAACGAATTGTACTCCAACTGGTTACAAGTAACTTTGCCTGTGCTGCGCCCATGTTTTCTCAATCCTGCAAAATCAAATCTGACCTTCTGCGAAAGATTTGAAGGGATGAGTTTACCATCTTGCAGGCAAAACAAAACCGTTTTTTACGGGAACTTTTTCTGGTAAATTCACGTCATGAAGCGAACCCGAATAATGAGTTTATCGGTCATTCCCGTGATGATAGCCATGGCAGGATGTGGGAAGCCCCCCAGCCCGGTACCCGAGAAAGCCCCGGCGGCTCCCGCCGGGAAAGGTTCGATTCAAACCGCCGTGGAGGGATTCACCGGCAAGACCGCCGTGGATGCCGGCATGTGGGCCAGGGACCAGATCAAGAAGGCCTCCGAGACACATAACCGGAATCTGGAAGAAGTCGGGCAATAGTCAGCAGGATTAAGAAATCCGGCGTCCTGACTCCTGCCTCATCAACTCGAGCCTGAGCATGTTGAGGGCGGATTTGGCGGCGCGATCGCGAACGGTGTCGCGCGGCCCCGGCAGGAAAAACAGCTCGGCTCGTGCCTTGATTTCCGCTCCCTGCCGGTGCGCCAACCCGATCCAGACTGTACCCACGGGTTTCTCGGGAGAACCGCCGCCAGGGCCGGCAATGCCGGTCGTCGAGAGCGCCCAGTCCGCATCGCCCCGCCGCAACGCGCCTTCAGCCATGGCACAGGCCACCGCCTCGCTGACCGCACCGTCCCGCTCAATCAGGGCAGCCGGCACACCCAGCTCACGGGTTTTCATCGCGTTGGAATAAACCACCCAGCCACCCGGGAAAAATCCGCTCGATCCCGCCTCGTCGGTCAGACATTGCGCCACCAAGCCGCCCGTACAACTTTCGGCGGTGGCGACTTTTTGCCCTTTATTCAGGACAAGCCTTCCGACCACCCCCTGCAGGGTCTCCTCGCCACGGCCGTAGATCAGCGTCCCAAGCCGGACCTCAACGGCTTTCACGGTCTCAGCCAGCTGCTTTTGCGCGAGGCTACGGGTCGGCGCCTCACTACGGATCCGCACCGTAACAACCCATTTCGAAGCCGTTGTCCCGATAAGGGGATTGCGGTCACGCCGCATCAGGTCACCCAGTTTTTCCGCAACGGTGGATTCGCCCGACCCGAAGATGTGCAGCGCCTCAACAGCCAAGGCATGGCCCGTGTTCTTCTCATACAGCGGCAGCACATCGCGCTCCACCATCTTCACCATCTCCCGGGGCACACCGGGAAAGAAAAAAAGCAGTGTCTTGCCGAACTTCACCTTCATTCCCGGAGCAGTCCCCCAGTCATTGGGCAGGACTTCAACACCACGGGGAATCATGGCCTGGATCCGGTTCATCGCGGGCATCTCCCTCCCCAGCGACTTGAAAAACAAGCGGATCCGGTCCAATGAGGGCGGATGCAGATCGAGGGGACGGTTCAGGAGATCCGCCAGGGCATGGCGGGTAAGATCATCCTCCGTGGGTCCCAGCCCGCCCGTCACGATCACCAGCTCGGCACAGCCACAGGCCTCCTTCAGGGCCAGAATCGCATCGGCCGTGTCATCGGCCACCGTCTTGTGATAGCGCGTCATGACGCCCAGATCAGCCAATCGCGCGCTGAGCCAGGCCGAGTTCGTGTCGACCGTCTGCCCCATGATCAACTCGTCACCTATGGAAAGGATTACCGCCTTCATGCCCCATTACTATCAAAACAAACGGGGACTGGACAAGGCTGGGCATTCGGACACATAATAATGACACTATTTATCGGGACTGACCGTAGCCAATGAATCTCATAAGCGTCCGGCTTCAATCGTTTTTCGGGATCCTGATCATTCAGGCAGGGGTGAATTTCACCCCCGTCTGCGCGTCTGAGCCAACGATGGAAGAACTGCGCCGGGAATGGAGCCGGATTTTTCCCCAGCCGGCACCCGTCCCGTCACCGGCCAGGCTGGTCCCTGACGACTTGTCCATCCTGGAAAAGGAATTCCTGCTGATCCGTCCGTTTGACTACCCCGCCGCATCGTTATCGCGGTCACTGCGGACTATCCGGGAGTATACCCCGCCCCTGCGGCAGGCCCACGCCGCCTGTGTCAAGATCATCACCCCCTCCTGGCATGGGGCCGGGGTTGTGATCTCACCCGAGGGCGACATCCTGACCAGCTATCATCTTGTGGCCGGGGTGCCGGGCGCCTCCATTGTCACCCTGGAGGGTCGGGTCTATTCGGTTACGAACATTCAGGCCCATTCGATAGTGCATGACCTCGCGCTGCTGAAGATTCCCGCCAAGACCCCGGTTTTCCTGCCGATCAATACCGGAGCGATGCCCGCCCCGGGCGGGGCGCTCCAGATCATCGGCCACCCCGAGGACACCTCATGGAAACTCACCCTCGGCAAAGTCATACGCCATTACCGTGACGCGGGAACCCAGGTACTGCATTTCGAGGCCGGGATCGGTCCGGGTAATTCCGGGGGACCGGTTGTGGACGAAGCAGGACGGCTGTGCGCCATCACGGCCTGCTCCGCCCGACTCACGGATGGCTCCAAGGTCAAGGTGGGCGTTGATATCGGGGCCATTCGCGACTTCCTGGAGTCGCCCCGCACCCCCATTCCCTTTACCGACCTGGCCGCACTGGAGAAAAACCGCCGCATGGCGGATTTCCTGGGCAGCCTGTACATCCGCATGGAGGACTCCCTGAGCCAGTGGTTGGCGGCCATGGCCGCGGTGACAGTCGAAACAAACGGCATCGCCTCGGTGTCATCGTCCCCGCAACTCCGCCTAGTCGCCCCGCGGCAGTCGGCCCAGACCGCTGCAAAACTCCTGATGTTCCGGATTCTGATGACCCATTGCGCCCAGCAGGAGGGCCTGGATCCGCGGCTCTACCGAAGCATGGCCGACACCTCCGCCTCGATGACGCACCTGATTGACGGCCTGGCCGCCGCTCACGGCTCAGCGGCGCCCGGACAGATGAAACTCACGATAGCGGGAATCGCCCTGCACCGGGACCAGGCAAAACTCCTTTTCGGGAAGGCGCTGGGCGCTCTGGAAGAAAGCGGTCAGGCCCTGAACCTAACCGACTCCGCCCCCCTCAAGCAAAAACAGATCGCGACGCTGCGGGAAGCCTATTTCCCCACCGGCTGCCATGCGGAATCCCCCCGCCTGTAACGACGCCCCACGCGCCCGTGTTCTTCAATCCATGTGGAACACTTCGCGCAGTTCGATCGATTTCGGACTGTTGTCAGGATTGGACGGCATGATTTCCTTCATGTGCGCCCACCACTTCTGGCAGATCGCTGTTTTGGCAACCGCGTTCCAGCGTTTTTCGTCCTCAATCTCGACATAGCCGAAAAGCTGGCACGTTTCAGGAAGCAGGAAGATCGAATAGTTTTGAGCGCCATGCGCCTTCAAAACGGCCTCAAGCTCCGGCCATATGGGCCTGTGGCGTTTTTCGTATTCCTTCTCCATCCCCTTGTTGAGGGACATCACGAACGATTTTCGCATCATGGTCATATCTCCTTTTCTTGGATCATCGCACCCGGACAACAGTCCCGTTATCAAGAGACTCAATCGCTGCGGCGAGAACCTTCTGGGCCGCCAGCCCGTCGGCGCCCGACCCGTCGATATCGGCCGGGGCCGTACCGCAGCCCACCTGCTCGAGGAACGTATGGATCCGGTTTCGGAACGTATCCTCAAAGTCACGCATTCCACCGAAAATCGGGTTGGTGTAGACGGTCTTCTCGAGATTTCCCGCGGGGTAGAGCGTGAGCTCACGCCACATATCCTCCAGGACAAACCGTCCGCCGGTGCCCGCCACCTCACACCGCTCCATCGGATGGCCGCGCTCGATGTCGTAGCTGCCGGTCAGGGAGCCGACCACGCCATTCTTGAACCGCAGGTTGAACTGGGCGGTCGACCAGATCTTCCTGCCCGGAGCCTTCAGGGCGAAGCATTGAACGGCATCGACCTCCCCGCAGAAGTACCTCATCACATCCACCGTATGGGGATGGAGTGCCTTGATGTGAAAATACGGCGAGCTCTCGGTGGGGTTCTTGATCCACATGCTCATGTTGATGAACAGGAGATGGCCGAGCCGCCCGTCATTGACCCATTTTTTAGCAAGTACCGCCGCAGGCGTGAAACGATGATTCAAGTTGGTGCCCAGGCAGAGCTTCTTCCTGCGCGCCTTGGCCACCATGGCCTCCGCCTGCTTGATGTCGTTGCTGATCGGCTTCTCGCAAAGGACGTGACAGCCGGCATCCAGCGCCTGCATGGTTGGCAGATAGTGGTCACTGCCATATTCATACCCGCCCGTGGCGACGCTGCACACGTCGGGCTTGAGCGTCTTCAGCATCTCCACAGCATCGTAGAATCGCGGAACCCCGAACTTCGCACCGGCGGCATCAGCGCGGTCCTTTTGAAGATCGCACACCCCCACCAGTTCCGACAGCCCGTCTTCCCGGTAGATTCCGGCATGCCGGTTGCCAATCGTCCCCATCCCTATCACACAAACCCTGAGCATAGACCCCTGCTTTCAACGGAACCGCCATTAATGCGGCAATTCGTATTGATACTCCTCTATCGCCGGCTTGAAAAAATCAAAGTAGTGCGTTTCCTTGTCCTTTTTCCAACGCCCCACGGCATCCTTCCTCACGGGGATCCGCGCCAGCGGAATGCCCAGATAGGCCTCCAGCCTTTTCAGCGTCTCCTCCTGGTTCAGGATGAAATCCTCGAAGCGGACCTCCAGCCAGCTGGTCGGACGCGCGGTTGCCTTGACCAGGTCGAACTGATATTTCCAGGAGATGGCCCGCTTGAGCCGCACATTATCCGTGGGCTCATACTCGATACCGAAATCACGCAGGTCATCCGTGATATGCCCCCCGATGATACTGTCGCGAGGATCACGGATCCAAAAAACGTACTTCAAATCCGGGAACATCCGCAGGATCCAGGGAAACACCAGCGTCGTTTCCGGAATCTTCCAGCCCCGGTGCTCCGCCTTGCTTTCGAGAACCGTCTTCAGGTAGGCACGAATCAACCGGGTAAACTCGTCCGGGATTTCCACCTTGTCGAGGGCGCTGAAATCCCACTCCACCCCCCCCTGCCACTTCACATGGCGTGCCATGACCCGACAGGCTTCGTACATGGCTTCCGGCGGGACCAGATCGCCGGAAGCATTCAACGATCCGCCCATGTCCACGCCGCTGGCCGACAATGTGTGGGATATGGCCCGGGTTCCCGAATGACCGCGTCCTATGACAGTCAACATCATGCTCGTCTCCAAACCCTCTAGAGCTTCTTCTGGCCGCGCTGGGCCTGGAGCTCCTTGGCCTGCAATCCCTTGGCGGCACCCGGCGACCCGATGTGCATACCCTCATAGGCCTGCTTCGAGGTCTTGAAGGGCCCGCATCCCTTGCCATGCCAGTTCAGGTTGGTCATGATCGGATTCTTCCGGCCGGTCGCCTTCTCCCGTTTGGCGATATGCGCCTGCATGCGGGCCTCCAGCATCGCGACGACGGCAGGCTCCTTGGCGGCCAGATTGCAGGTTTCGCCGGGATCCTTGACCATATCGTAAAGCTCGACCTCGGGCTTGAAATGGAAATCCGGCTCCAGTGCATGAATCAGTTTCCATTGAGGTGTGCGCCACCCGTGCTTCCGCATCCAGGTGCACTCCGTGATGTAGTACTCGGGCTCCTGCTCCCGTGCCTCACCCACCAGAAGGGGCGCCAGGCTCCGTCCATCGAACTTGATCCTGGACTCGATCCCCATCAGGTCAAGGATCGTCGGCATAATGTCCTTCATATGGCAATAGTCACTGAACCGGGCGCCTGCAGGGACCTTGCCCGGGTATCGGAACACCAGCGGGATGCGCAGCGTGCAGTCATACAGCCCGTGGTGATCAAAGAAGCAGTCATGATCATAGAGGGTCTCGCCGTGGTCGGAATCGATCACAACCAGGGTCTCCTCCTCGATCCCGAGGTCCTGCAGCGTCGCAAAGATATTCGCGATGCACGAATCCATGTAGGCGATAGCGCCGTCGTACTGCGCGATGATGTAGTCCTTGTCCGTGCAAGCCGGCGGAAACCAGCTGGCAAAGTAATCGCAGAAAGGCTTGAAGGTCATGACCGGCTTGAGCGACTTGTTCGTCCTGTCGAATTCGTTCCGGTCATAGAACGCACGGTCAAACGGATGCGGCGGCAGATAGGGCGAGTGGGGATCCATGTGCCGCATGAAGAGGAAGAAGGGTTTCTTCTCGCCTGCCAGCCGCTTCAGCTCGGGAATGCTGACGGCATTCAGGTTTTCAGCCTTGTGACTGCGTCCCTGCTCCCACGAGCCCCAGCCCTCGAAGTCAATGTACTTCTGGAATCCGCGCGAGGCCGGGTTGCCGCTGAAGCCGACACAGGTGGTATTGTACCCGTTTTTGCCGAGCAGTTCCGGAAGCGTGGTGAGGTGCTTGCCAAGCCCGCCCTCATGCCGCAGGGCGACAACATCCGTGCCGAAGCAGTCCATGCCGGTCAGCATGGAGCCGTAACCCGGCGTTGTCGGGATGCTGGGAGAGATTAAATTCTCGAACACGGTGCCGCCTTTGGCAAACTTGTCCATGTGCGGCGTGGTGAGGCGGTGATACCCGTACAGGCTCATGTGATCCGGACGGAGACTGTCAATACCCAGCAAAACAAGATTCGGTTTACGCGACATATTTCAATCCTCCCTATTTTCAGTTTATTCCAAGTTCAATCCGCCGCCCCTCGGTGGCGGAATCAAGACACGCCAAAGTCATTCTCAAAACATCCCGTCCCTCGCGGGCTGTGGCAATGGGCGGCCGCTGTCCCCGCAGAAACTCCGCGAGCGGGGCGGCAAGCCCGGCGACCCGGTCCCCCTGCCCGGAAATATCAGGCAGATCGCTCACGGTCCACGTGTTCTCACCCCTCAAATACCACTTGAGCTGAACCACGCCGGGCTGACGGGGCACCATGCAGCTGACCCCGTCACCATAGTTCCCCGTGATCATTCCGTTTTCACAGAGAATCTCGCAGGTGTTCTCGCCCGCAACAGCCACAAACGTGCAGGACACCTCGGCCAATTGGCCGTCCGGATAACGGAAGACCGCAATACCGTTGTCATTCGGGATCTTCGGGTTGAGCAGCGTCCCGATTTCAGCCGTCACGCTCTCCGGCATCCCCAGCAACCAGTACAGGAAGTCCACGGCATGCGCCGCGTCGTCCGCGAAAATGTCGCGATTGAGACTGGGCTGAACATGCCAGCTTTTGTCAAAGTCCCCCCAAAGCTGGGTCGAAAGACAATGCCGCCGCCGGGCCATGAAGACCCTCCCGAACCGGCCTCCCGCCAGGAGCTCCCTGATCTTGAGATTGTGGTGATCGACACGCATCTGCCAGGCCAGCGTGAAAGGCACGCCGTACCGTTCCACGGCATTCACTATCCGGTCCGCCTCTTCCATCGACAACGAGAGGGGTTTCTGCAGGATAATTGCCTTGCCGGCGGCCGCCGCCTGCTCCACAAGGTCAGCATGCCTCGACGTCTCAGCCGCGATCAGGACCGCACTGAGATCCTTCATGCCCAGCAACAGCTGCGGCGAGGCCGCCAGCTCCAGCTGATGCCGCTTGCAAAACTCGGCCGCCCGCGCCGCGTCATGATCCCATCCGGCGATCACCTGTACGCCCAGTTGCGGCTGCTGCCGCCACTGGTCGCAGTACATGCCTGCATGCCCGTGGGCAAAACCCAGAACCCCGATTCGAACTGTTTGCATAAATGTTACCGGGCGCCAAGCGCCTTCAGACAGGCATTGATGTAGCCGTAACTCTCGGCGGCAATGATGGCGCGCTGACTGAGCTCGTACTTGCCTGCACCGATGACTTCAAGGCAAACCGGCCCGTCATATTTTCCGTCCACCATGGCCTTGCAGTAGCGGTAAAGGTCAATCTCGCCGCGTCCGCAGGCCTGGTCTTTGGGTTCGCCCGGGCTGGGCCCCCTGCCCTTGCAGTCCCTGATGTGGATATGCCGGACTCGGCTTAGCACCGGCGGCAGGGCCTTCTCGGGATTCTCATTGGCGCGGTAAATGTGACTCGGATCCATATCCACGCCAAATGCCGGGGCGCTGATTTTCTGCATCGCGCGCAGGGTTGTGGCAGTGTTGTAGATTGAGCCGCCGACATGCGCCTTGCAGCAGAGCGTCACCCCATATTGGGCAGCCTTTTCAGACAGTCGGGCGATGATATCGGTCTGCTTTACAAAATCCTCCTCGACATCCGACTTGCCGCCCGGCCCGACATTGATGACCGGAATCCCGATCGCCTGCCCGGCCTCGAACGCCTTGATAAGGCGGTCCTCGTCAAGCGATGCGACTTCGCTGCTCAGGATGGCCAGCTTGTTTTCCGCGGCCAGCGACTTGATCATCTCCGCCTGCGCCTGCCAGTTGTCCAGGTCAAGGTGCTCGCACATGCCCTTGATTGCACACAGCTCGATCCCATCATAGCCCGCCCATGCGATATGCTTCATCGCTGTTGCCAGGTCAAACCCCTGGAACAGCACGGAATTGACGCCCAGTTTAATCATTGTTTCCTCCTGTATGAATTAAATCTTTTCCGTTGCGGGGTTGCCATGGATTGTCGGAAGCGGCTTGACCCGCACCAGTTGACCCCCGCTCTCATAGGAGTCGATCACGGCCCAGATATATTCCAGCGTGGCGAGCGCATCGCGGCCGGACGAGCGCAGATGCTCGTGATGAACCCCGTTGGTGACATCCTCCAGGAACGCATGAATGCGGCTCGGGAAGGTCGCCCCGAAGTCCTTGATGCCCGTGTCCAGGATCTCCGGGGCCGGGGTCTCCTTCTGGCCGGGTTTCGCCCCGGGCCAGAACGTCAGCTTCTCAACACAGTTTTCAATACAGAACGTGCCCTTGCTCCCGCCGACTTCACAGCTCCACCAGCCTCCCAACCCCCAGTTGGCGTCGCCCCGGTGGCTGAGGAGATACCCAATGGTCCCGTTGGCAAACATCACATGCACGCTGTTGATCGAGACCAGCAGGTCCCCCTTGTTTTTCCGGTATCCCGGTTTTGAACAGAATGCCTGCACGTGAGTGATGTCGCCACAGAAATGCCGCATCACGCTGAAGGGATGCGTCAAGAACGCCTTCATGTGCGCATACGGCTGGTTGAACCGAGGCGACTTGTTGAAATTGTAGGTCTCCTCGCCCCCGTTGAAGCCCACCTTGAACAGGAGATGGATCAGTTCCCCGACCATGCCATCGTCCATGTACTTTTTGGCCCGCTCAGCCGTCTGGGTGAAATAATGATTGAGGTTGCAACCGAGGTAAAGCTTGCGCTCTGCGGCAAAACGCACCATCTCACGCGCCTCGCCAATATCGTTGGAAAGCGGCTTCTCGCACAGCACGTGCTTGCCTGCGGCAAGTGCCTCCATGGTGGGCTCAAAATGCCAACTGCCATTCTCGTACCCCCCGGTGGACACATCCACGACATCCAGCACCTCGTTGGCCATCATGTCCTTGAGGCTGTAATAGGCCTTGACCCCATGCTTCGCCGCGGCCTCGTCCGCCTTTGCCGCGACGACGTCGCAGACAGCCACCAGCTCGGACAGCGCATCCTGCTTGTAGGCCCCCGCATGGACATTACCGATACCCCCCATGCCCACAACACCAACCCGTACTTTACCGACTGATTCTGCCCCTGCGGTCACACCGGCCTCCTCACTTCATGGTTTCACGATTCTTAGGCTATATCACCTCAACATGGCCGACACCCTACACACATATCCGCTGGCACGCCTTGACTAAACAATCAAATACAAGCACTATTCCGTCAGTGAAAAAAACGATCAGCCAGACGATTACCTCCGACATGTTCGACGACAGGAGATTCCCGCTCCGGGTTCTCAACGTCCCTTCGCACGGTCCGATAGCGCTGCACCAGCATGAGTTTGATGAGCTTGTCATCATTCTGGCCGGCCAAGGCGAGCATATCACGGGCAAGGAGAACTACCCGCTTGAGACCGGCGATGTGTTCATGATCCGGCGGGGCATGTCGCACGCCTACGCCAACACCAAAAACGTCTCCCTCGTCAACATCCTGTTTGATCCGAAAAGGCTCCATCTCCCGATCTCCGATCTGGGCAATATCCCGGGCTATCAAGTCCTGTTCAGGATCGAGCCCAGGCTGCCGCCGGGAGAGAGACCCGGGAGCCGGCTCAGGCTGACCACGGCAGAACTCACCGAGGCGGTAAAGCTCGTGGCCCTCCTCACCGCCGAGCTGACAAATAAGGCGGCCGGCTACCGTTATATGGCCTGCGCCCACCTGATGAACCTGATCGGGTTTCTCTCGCGCTGCTACACCCGCACAAGCATACGGGGCAACCAGTCGATTATGGGCATTGGCGAAGTGCTCAGCCATATCGAGAAGCATTTCAGCCAGCCGATCACAGTGCCGAAACTCACGCGGATCGCCCACATGTCGGAAAGTTCCCTCACCCGCGCATTTAAAAAGATGATGGGCAGAACCCCCATGGAACATGTCATCTGGGTCCGGATTGCAAAAGCCTCGGACATGCTGCGACAGGATGACGCCCGGGTGACAGACACCGCGCTTCGATGCGGGTTCAACGACAGCAACTACTTTTCCCGGCAGTTCCGCAGGATTACCGGCAAGTCACCCCGGCAGTTCAAGCGGCTTGCCGGCCTGACGCCGCGGGTTCATGACCCGCGCACCCGTTTCACGCCCCCCGTGCGCCCTCGATGATCCCGCGCCGCAGCAGCTCCGCGATGATGCGCTCCGCCGCTTCCTCAGCACTGCATTCCGCGCTGGCTATGGCAATCTCCGGAGATTCGGGCCGTTCGTAGGGCGAGTCGATGCCGGTGAAGTTCTTGAGCTCGCCGCGGCGGGCTTTCCTGTACAGTCCCTTGACGTCACGGACCTCGGCGACTTCCAGCGGGACATCGACGAAAACCTCGATGAATTCGCCCTCGGGCAACAGGGCCCTGGCCATCTGCCGTTCGCTGCGGAACGGAGAAATGAAGGCCAGCAGCACGATCAGGCCTGCATCGGCCATCAATGCGGCCACCTCGGCTACGCGCCGGATGTTTTCGACCCGATCCTCGGCGGTAAAGCCCAGGTCCTTGTTCAGGCCGTGGCGCACATTGTCGCCATCGAGGAGATAGGTGTGCTTCCCCATGACATGCAGCTTCTTCTCGACCAGGTTGGCGATCGTGGACTTGCCGGAACCGGAGAGTCCGGTGAACCAAAGCACGCAGGGCTTCTGCTCCTTGCGCTTCGCACGGGCGTGCCGGTCGATGTCGACCGCCTGCCAGTGGACATTCTGGGAGCGCCTCAGCGCGAAGTTGAGCCGCCCCGCCCCCACGGTATTGTTGGTCAGCCGGTCGATCAGGATGAAGCCGCCCAAATCGCGGTTGGCCGCGTAGGGTTCATAGGCGATCATACGGTCCAATTCCAGCTCGCAGACCCCGATTTCGTTGAGTTCCAGGGTGTCGGCCGCGACATGCTCCAGCGTGTTGATGTTGACCTTGTACTTGAGCGGCGCAATGGTCACCGTCACGGTCCTGGTGCCGATCTTCATCAGGTAGTTGCGGCCGCGCAGCATCGGCGCATCGCCCATCCAGACGACAGTCGCCTCGAACTGGTCGGCCACGGGCACCGGGTCGTCCGCAGCCGAGATCACGTCACCCCGGCTGATATCGATCTCATCGGCGAGCGTCAGGGTGATCGACTGGTTGGCGACAGCCTCCAGCAGGTCCCCGTCGGCGGTGACGATCCGCGCCACACGGCTTTCACGTCCCGAAGGCAGCACGCGGATCCGATCCCCCGGCTTGACAACCCCGCGGGCAATGGTTCCGGAAAATCCGCGGAAATCGGGATTCGGCCGGTTGACCCACTGCACCGGCATGCGGAACGGCCCCGCCTGCAGATCGTCGTCGACCGGAACCGTCTCCAGGTATTCCATCAACATCGGCCCGCCATACCAGGGCGTATTCCCCCGGGGCTCGATGATATTGTCGCCACACACAGCGGACATGGGGATGCAGACAATTTCGGCAAGACCGATCCGGGCGGCGAACGCCCGGTAATCGGCCTCGATACGCTGGAATACCTCCTGCGCGTAGCCGACCAGGTCCATCTTGTTGACCGCCAGTACCACGCGCCGGATGCCCAGCAGGGAAACCAGATAGCTGTGCCGCCGCGTCTGCGTCAGCACCCCCTTTCGGGCGTCGATCAGGATAATGGCAAGATCGGCGGTCGAAGCCCCGGTAACCATGTTCCGGGTGTACTGCTCGTGGCCCGGGGTATCGGCGACAATGAACTTGCGCCGGTCCGTGGAAAAGAACCGGTAGGCCACATCAATGGTGATGCCCTGCTCGCGCTCCGCCTGCAGGCCATCAAGCAGCAGCGCGTAGTCGATCTCCCCCCCCCGGGTGCCAACCTTCTTCGAATCCCGTTCCAGCGCCGCCAGCTGGTCCTCGAAGATCATCTTCGATTCGTAGAGCAAACGACCGATGAGCGTGCTTTTGCCGTCGTCAACGCTGCCGCAGGTGATGAAGCGCAGCAGGCTCTTATGCTCGTGAACCTTCAGGTACTCCTCGATATCCCGGGCGATCAGGGGGGAAACGTGCGACATCAGAAGTACCCCTCCTGCTTCTTCTTTTCCATCGAGCCGGTTGAGTCGTGATCGATGACCCGGCCCTGCCGCTCCGACGTCGTCGTCAGCAGCATCTCCTGGATGATCGCCGTGATGGTGTCCGCCTCCGACTCGACCGCCCCCGTCAGCGGGTAACAGCCCAGCGTCCGGAAGCGCACCTTCTTCATCATCGGCACTTCGCCGGGGCGAAGCGGCATACGCGCGTCGTCGACCATGATCAGGCCGCCGTCCCGGGCAACCACCGGGCGCAGCTTGGAGAAGTACAGCGGCACAATGGGGATATTCTCAAGATGGATGTACTGCCAGACGTCCAGCTCAGTCCAGTTGGCGATCGGGAACACGCGGATACTCTCGCCCTTGTGTTTGCGGGTGTTGTACAGCCGCCACAGTTCGGGCCGCTGGTTCTTGGGATCCCAACGGTGTTGTGCCGAGCGAAACGAGAAGATCCGCTCCTTGGCCCGGGACTTCTCCTCGTCGCGCCGGGCGCCGCCGAAGGCCGCGTCGAACCCGTATTTATCAAGCGCCTGGATCAGGCCCTGCGTCTTCCAGATATCCGTGTGCACGGCCGAACCGTGGGTAAAGGGGTTGATCCCCTTCTCCAGCGCGTCGGGATTGGTGTGGACAAGGAGTTCCATCCCCATCTCCTCCGCCATTCGCGCGCGCATCGCGTACATGTCGCGGAATTTCCAGGTCGTGTCGACGTGCAGCAGCGGAAACGGCGGCGGCGCAGGGTAGAAAGCCTTTTTGGCCAGATGCAGCATCACCGAGCTGTCCTTGCCGATTGAATACAGCATCACCGGCTTCTCAACATCGGCCACCACCTCCCGCATGATGTGGATGCTTTCAGCTTCGAGCCGCTGGAGATGCGTAAGCGTGGTCATGGTGATGTCAACCCGGTTAAGAACGCAGTGAAAATGCAATTGAGCAATTGTGGCCGTTGAGATCCCAGTCCGTGGCGCCCTCGGGTTTTACCGGCACCGCTTCACAGGACAGGCTCAGGGTCTCGGTGGTGATGTACTCCCGGTATTTCGCCACCGCCGCCTTCACGGCGTCATCACCGGTGAACTGAACGAGGATCCGCTGGGTCACTTCCAGGTCGGCCGTCTTGCGCATGTTCTGGAGCTTGCTGACAAACTCCCGGGCGAGGCCTTCCTCGATCAGCTCCGGGGTTAGCGCCGTATCCAGCGCCACCACGATGCCGCCCTCGGCCGCCACCACGCTGCCCTCGCGCGGCAGATGCTCGATGATCACATCCTCCAGCGTCAGGTCGATTGTCTGTCCCTCAACGGTGACAGAAACCGCTTCGCCCCCCGCCAGGATCTCGACCTGCCCGCTCTTGAGCGCGGCGATGACACCGGAGGCCTTCTTAACCAGCGGCCCGAGTTTCGGGCCGAGCCGGGCAAAGTTGGCCTTGACCTTCAGGGTCGCAAAATCAGATTCATGCGGCCGGAACTGGGCATCCTTGACGTTTAATTCCTCGAGGATAATGTCCTTCAGTTCCCCGATGCTTGCCAGCAATTCCGCATTCCGGCAGGCCACATGCAGGGTCTTCAGCGGCTGGCGCACCTTGAGGTCGTGCGCGGAACGCAGGGTCCGCCCGAGCGCCACCACCGTCATTACCGCCGCCATCTGCCGTTCCAGCGCGGCATCGCGGCGGCTGCTGTCCCCCTCGGGGAAATCACACAGATGAACCGAATCGGGCATCCCCGCCGTGCGCAGGTTCCGGTAGATCATATCGCTGGTGAACGGGATGAACGGCGCGGCGATCTTGGAGAGCTGCAGCAGAACGTAATAGAGCGTCTCGTACGCCTGGGCCTTGTCCCCGTCGTCCTGCGACTTCCAGAAGCGGCGGCGGCTGCGCCGGATGTACCAGTTCGTCAGATCCTCAATGAACCGCACGAACGGCCTGATGGAATTCTGGAGGTCATAGTTATCCATCGCCTGCGTCACATTGGCCGAGAGTGTCTCGAGCGAACTCAGGATCCAACGGCTGTCTCTTATACACATCTCCGAGCCCACGAGACAGGCAGAAATCT
>CAZMSS010000030.1:0-19629 GCA_964568965.1 uncultured Verrucomicrobiota bacterium
ACACCTCTCTATTCGTCGGCAGCGTCAGATGTGTATAAGAGACAGCGCCATGATCTTGCAGCGCCAGTTGACACCAGCCACCCCAATGCCGTTATTGCCGATAGCCCCGATGGTTCCGGCGACATGAGTGCCGTGGCTGTGGCCATCCATCGGGTTATTGTTGTCGCCGGCAAAGTTCCAGCCGTGAACGTCATCTACGTATCCGTTTCCGTCATCATCCTGTCCGTTCGCCGACTCAGCGGTGTTGCTCCAGACATTATCCGCAAGGTCCGGGTGGGTGTAATCAATCCCGGTGTCAATCACGGCGACAACGACCTGAGTATCGCCGGTGGTCAGGTCCCATGCCTGTCGGGCGGAGATGTCGGCACCCGGGGTGCCAGTATTGGAGAGCCCCCACAGTGAGCCAAAATACGGATCATTCGGGACGGTCTGTTGTGAGCGGACGATATAATCCGGTTCGGCATAACGGATGATGTCCTTGTTCTCATTCAGCATGGCGATGAGGCGGGGAAGGGCTCCCACGGATTCATCGGCGATGCTGATCAGGTAGCACCCCGGCATCTTCATGTTTTTCCGGACAGTCAAACCGAGGGTAGTGACGCGGGATTGAAGTTTCCCGAGATCGGCATCAGCATTCAGCCGGACCATCGCATGGTCGGCAATCATGATATTACGCGAGAGTAATGTGTCGGGTTGCCCGGGTGATCCGGGGCGCAGGACTTCCTCGACGCGCCAGAGGGGATATTTGAAATTGGCTCTGACGATGCGAGTCCGGCGGACGAGGCCCTGCCCGGTGGGATCGGGGATTGTTTGTGATGCAATGATCGGCATGGAGGTGGTCGGGTCGTCAAGTCGGAGTGCTGCGGCCGGCTGGGGCGGATTAGTTGCCGTCCCCATGGTCGCTGCGGCTGTCCGGGATGAGGTGTTTGTATGGAGCCCCGGCGGTAAGGTGGCAGAGGGATTCCCGGTTAGGGAAGGGTGCGATGCCACGGTGGAAGTGCCGGAATGGCCGAGCCACCATGCTCCTCCCATGAGCACGCCAATGCCGATAATGGCGCACGCAAACGCGAACCGGATCCGTGTTCTCATTAACGCCAATATTACACTATTTTGCGCTCGCGTGGCAATGAGGACTCGTTGTGGCTTAGAGCCCCGGACGGGATGTAACACGCACGGACCGCGCCCGGAGGTCGCGGTCCATCTTAAACATGAGGGTTGAAGGATTGTTTTGCTTCTGGAGATGTGGTCTATTGCAGTGGTTGAGGAGGATATGATGATCTTTCAAGGGATATGGAGAAATGTAGTATTGGCGGCGTGCGGTGTGTTGCTCGGAGCGGGGGTTGCGTTGGCCAAAGACCCGGCGGGCAGGCCCACTGAGGATGTCTTGAAGGGGCTGGTTCAGGAGCATCCGCGCCTGTTGATGAAGAAGAATGACCTTGCATCGCTCAAGGCACGGCATGCGACCGATCCAGTGCTTCAGCGGATTATCAAGGACGCCCTGGCTGATGCGGACAGTGTGCTTGCCAAGCCCCTTCTGAAGCATGTCCTGCCTGATGGCAAACGGTTGTTGGCCACCAGTCGTGATTGTTTGAACCGAACGATTGCCCTGGGGTTTGCCTACCGTTGGACGGGCGACCGCAAGTACGCCGACAAGGGGATTGAGATCCTCCTCACCGTTTGCGCCTTTCCAGACTGGAACCCAAAACATTTCCTCGATACCGCTGAAATGTCCAATGCCGTGGGTATCGGCTATGATTGGTTTTTTGACGCAATGGATCCGACCGTTCGCAAGACTGTTCGCAAGGGACTGATCCGGCTCGGCCTTGCCGGGGATTCGGAGAAGGTCTGCAAATCCAAAAACAACTGGAACATGGTCTGCAACGGCGGTCTGGTTGTCGGTGCCCTGGCTGTTGCTGAGACCGACCCCAGATATGCCCGTGCCATCATTCCCCGCGCCCTCCAATATTTGCCGATTGCCATGAAGGATTACGCGCCGGACGGTGCCTGGATGGAAGGCCCCGGTTATTGGCAGTATGCCACGAGTTATGTCGTTTACATGTGTGCCTCAATGGATTCAGCGCTTGGACATGACTTTGGTATCACAAAAACCACCGGACTCGACAAATCCGGCTATTTCACTGTGTACACCACAGGCCCCAGCGGTCATTTCCTCTGCTTTGCAGATGCCGGATCCCCGAAATTCAATTCAACGAAGACGATGCCGTTCGTGCGTTCTTCCATCCCCTGCCTTTTCTGGCTGGCAGGCAAATACAGGAATCCGGATTTCTCCGATGCCGAGCATGTCGTCATTGCCAGACAACGCGCCAATGCGCTCCACGCTGTCTGGTATCGGCCCCGGAGCGGGGTGGAGCCTATGCATACGCTGGACCGGTTCTTCGATGGCCCTGTTCCTGTTTTTCTGGCGCGTGCCTCATGGAGCGACCCCGACACGCTCTGGTGCGGGGTTAAGGCAGGCTTCAATAAAGTGTCCCACGGCCACCTCGACCTCGGTAATTTCGAACTCGAATCCGGCGGAGTGCGCTGGGCGATCGATTTGGGGGCGGACGACTACAACATGCCCGATTACTTCGGGAAGAAACGGTGGACCTATTACCGCCTGATCTCCGAAAGTCACAATGTTCCCCTGATTGATGGCAAAGGGCAGCTTCCTGACGGTGTGGCCAAGGTGCTGGAAACCCATGTCAATGAAGCTGTTCCCCGTATTTCCATTGACCTGACTGATGCCTACCGCGACCGGGTCAGCCGTCTCGTCAGGACAGTGTCCATGACTGATGCCAGGAAAAAAATCCAGGTCTGCGACCAATTCATGCTCGCCAAGCCAGCGGAGTTGGTTTGGGGCATGACCACAGACGCGGAGATCGGGATCAAGCCGGGTGGCGTGGCGGTGCTGAAACGGAACGGCAAGACGCTCGAGGCTCGGATTCTCGCTCCGTCAGGGGCTGAGTTTAGTTCCGAGTCCGCCGAGCAGAAACCGCCGCAGAAGAAAAACGATGGTGTCAGCCGCCTGTTGGTAAGAGCAAAGGCCCCGGCGGGGAATACCCGGATTCTGGTGGAATTCAGTCCGGGAAAATGAGACAGAACAACTTGACTGTGATCCCCGGTGGACGCCGACCTCCGGGCGGCGTCAGGGCTTGTGTGGAGCGTAATACGCACTCACCGGGCCCGGAGGTGGCGGTCAACCTTTCAAGAAGTCATCGAGCGTTCTGTTGCGCTACTTCAGCCCGCGCTTGACCATCAGGACCATGTCTTCCTTGAGGTTCTGCAGGTCTTCCTCGTGCATCACCTCGTCCTGAAGGATCTGGAGGACCATGTTGTACGTCACAGGGTCGCGGTCCCGGCTGAACTTGAGCAGTTCGTTGTAGTGCTTGATGGCGCACTGTTCGCCGCTGATGTTCTGGTCAAGGACAACCTTGACGTAGGGATCCTTCGGGGCGTCATAGCCGCAATTGGTCAGCTTCAGCCAGACCTCGGGGCTCAGGGCCGGGGTGCCTCCCAGCTGGATGATCCGGTCGGCGTCCAAGCCTGCATGGCGGAGTTCGTCCGCGGCGTGCTGGGTCAGTTCAGCCATGACGGCGTCCTTCATGGGGCCCTTCACCACCTTGGCGCCCAGCCAGTACTGGTAGTAGGCGAGCCATTCGTCACAGTACAACTTGTTCAGCATCGCGATGATCTTGTCCACATCCTTGCCAACGATCTGTCTGCCTGCGGTACCCATAACGACCTCCTGTTTTATTTCTGTTTGTTCATCAAGCTGGCGCCGCCCAACTCCCCGAGGGTGGCCTTCTGGAGATCGGTCCAGAGGGTGCCCTGTCCGGAGTGAAAGATATTGATGCGGAGATCCTGTCGCAGGGTTCCGGCAAATTCCCACAGGCTGAAGGCGGCGGGGTCGCCGAAGGCCTGGGTTTTCATCTGTGAGCCGCGGGCGCGTTCGCCCTCCACGAGTTTCATTGAGTCGGCTGACGCCTGGCCGAGGGTGCGGGTTATATTGGCCCGGACTTCAGCCGTATCCTTGTCGATGAGGGCGATTTGACGGACCGTGCCCGCCTGGATTTCCGCCACCTGTTTCTCCTGGTCGGCCTGGATCTCCGCCTTCAGCTTCTGGGTCTCCTGGGCAACCTGGGCGCGGCGCTGCTCGATCAGCGTCATGCTGGTGTTGAGCTCCGCCTGCTTCTTGGCTGTATTCTGCCGCTCCATGTTGGTCAGGTTTTGTTCCGTGGCGATGCTGGCCTTCTGGATGGGATCCAGTATTTGCATGGGGACATCCACATGCCGGATCAGGGCATTGTGGGTGATGATTTTCTTTTCGGCCATGGTTTTTGAGAGCGCCTCGGTCATATCGCTCTGGAATTTCTCGCGGCCCTCGCCGACGATGAAATCCTTGGCCCGGTATTCCGAACCCTTGTTGCGGGTGATGGAGAGAATCTGAGGCATGATGACCTTGTCCACCACGGCCGGGAGATCCCCGTAATTCCGGTAAAGCCAGGCGATGTTTTCCGGAAGCAGTTCGAACTCGACCGTCATGTCGAGGCTGATCAGGAATCCGTCGCGCGAGGGGAAGGTGACGTACTCGTTCAAGACGTGGACGCTATCGCCCTCGCGCTGCGGGACGGCCGGCTTTTTAGCCGCAGGCATGTTGGCGGTGCGTTGCTGCATTTCCATGTCCGATTGCTGGTAGTAATCGCGCCGCTTGGCCTGTTGCTGCCTCAGCATATTGTCCTGCAAGGCGTCCATGGCCACATTCTGGACGGCGATCTGCCCCTTGGTGATCACGGCGCTGCCCTCGCGACCGAGCAGGGAAACCTGGTTGACCCCGATTTCCAGGACGTTGATTTGGAATTCCTTGGGGTTCACATAGTAGAGGCCGGGCTGGAGAATATCCTCCCGGACTCCCTTTTCGCCCGGTTTTGCGAAGGCGCCTTCAGGCGCCTGTTTGCCGGAGAGCGAGGTGATCAGGCCGACGTACCCGATGGGGATGACGACCGCATCCTCAATCTTGACGTCATACCCGACAGGGTTCAATCGGTATTTGCCGGGTCCCAGGACGCGCCGGGAAATACCCTTCTGGCCCTCATTCGCGAGGAACTCCCCCTGGGGGAGGTCAGCCCCGACCTTGGCAGTCACCACCCCGATTTTGCCCGGGGGGATATTGATGACGGGCATGATCTGGATGTCATACTCGTAGGGATTCCGGAAATGCCGGCCTTCGGCCAGAACCTGCTCCTGAATACCCATCTGTCCCTCCTTGGCGAGGATCTGGCCGGGTTGCAAGGGGGTTCCCGTCTTGGCGGTGATAATGGCCATCTGGTCGGGCTGGACATAGAAGCGGCAGAAGCCCCACTCCCAGACGAACACGATCAAGAGGATAAAGGCGACGGCGTAGAGGATGACGGATTTAAGCGAATTCATTATTTTACCTCCTTCGAGGGTTGCTGTAGATAGGGTTGGAAGAGTGTGCCGAGACCATCCCCCTGGTCGCTGCTCAGGATGGATTCGATGCGGGGTCCCACTTTCTTGTAGAAGGTGTAGCGGGCATAATTCAGGCCGTTGCTGAAGGCCTGGACCTGACTGGCGAGTACGGAGGCCTCGGCGGTGTTCTGCATTTTCACCACGGCGGAATCGGCCTCGGCCTTGAACATGACGGCCTTGGCCTGGGCGATGGCGGCTTCATTCTCGATCCTGGCCACCTCCAGTTCGCGGTTGGCCTGCACGACTCGTACGGCCTGTTCCTGCTGGGCGGCGATGACGGCCCGTATGCGGGAGGTGTCGGCTTCCACTTTTTCCCCGCTCTGCCGGGCCAGCATCTCCTGCTTGACCAGTTCGGCCTTGGACTTGGCCTGCCCGATTTCCATGTCGTATTTCTTGCTTTCCTGGACGGCGACCTCACGGTCGCGGATGATGCTGGAGATCTCCTCGGGCGGGCTGATATTGCGGATCAGGACCGAGCGGATCGACACACCCCATTTTTCACAGGTGCTGCGCAGGTGCGTCTCGAGGTCCTTCTGGAATTGCTGGCGGGTTTCACCCACGATGAAGGTGGTGGCGGGATGCTTGCTGCCCTCAATGCGGCTGAAGCCGCGGGCCCGGGGCAGGATGACCTTCTTGATGATGTCGTTCATGTCGCCTACTCGGTGGGTGAGGAGGGCCGCTTGATCGCCCTGCAGCGCAAACTCAAGGGTGCCCTCGACCATGACGCTGAACCCGTCCATGGTCAGGAAGTTGATGGCGTCGAGTCCGCTCATTTCAAACCGCTGGCTCTGGAGGTTCACTTCCGCGACACTGACCAGGTAAGGGTTGAGGTAATAGGTTCCCGAGTCCAGAACGCTAGGCATCACGCCCTTCATGGAGGGGCTCACCAGAAACCCGTTCGGCTTGTTCGTGGTGATGCCGCTGAGGACATCATCCCCGACCAGCGAGGTCACCACGCCCACAAAGCCGGGGCGGATGGTGATGGCATCATACTGGTCCACCCGGTAGGCGTACGGATTGATGCGGATTTTTCCGGGACTGAGGACATCGGCAAGAATTCCCTTCTGGCCCGGGCCGGCGAGAATCTGGTTTGGCGGCAGATCCTGGCCGTACAGCCGGGTGAGGACGCCCAGTTTTCCGGCGGGGATATCGGTGATCCGGTCCATCCGCCAGTCCCAGAAGAAGGGGTTCCGGAAGTAACGCCCCTCGGACAGCACTTCAAGCTGGATGCCCTTTTGATCCGGGGTTTCGGCGATGAGTTGGCCGGAGGGAAGGTCCTTGCCGGTCTTGGCGATGAGGATGGCGATATGGCCGCTGTCCGGTTCGATCCGGCAGAAGAACCAGGTGAAGATGGGGATGAACAGCAGGATTCCCATCCCGAAAAGCGGCCAGAACGCCGCCCGCATCAGGGAGAAGCGGCGGGGAATGGGGGGGGGATACTGGGGCGTGCCAAAGGCGTTCTCGTCACGGGGTGCTCTATTCATCATCATGCCTCGTTTCTTGTGTTGATGACTGTGACTTTAGTGCGCTTTTTAAATCTCGTCAATGCCGGGAAATCGGGGATAACAGAGTGCTGGCACGATCGGGCTGATCATGCTAACTTCTTTGACTTGGAGAGAGAGGGTTCGGAAATGTGGATATTTGTACTCCGAATCAGCAAATGCTCTCTCCAAAATGAGAGAATTCTCAATAAAGAAGATGGTCATGAAAAAGCTAATTGGAGTATTGGGTGTTGCGGCATTGTTGATGGGAAGTGGCGTGGCGTCGGCGGACGACGGGCGAGCCTCAGGGAAGCAGGCCACGTGTCCGGTTGCAGGCGGTGCAGTAAACCCGAAACTGTTTGTAGATTATCACGGCAAGCGGATTTATGTTTGTTGCAAGGCTTGCCTGAATGAGGTCTGGAAAGACCCTGCCCGGTATGTAGCCCGATTGGAGCAAGAGGGCGTTGAGTTGGACAAGGTTGAAGGCGGGGCTGAATAAGCATCCCCTCCTTCAGGCTTGGAAAGTCCGGGGGAGAATGATATAAGGCGGTCATGTCGGATCGCCAAGAGCTGGATCGGGTATGCGTCGGTCGGGCACAGGCGGGTGACGAGGCCGCATTCACCGAATTAATGGGGCATTACAAGGGGCCGGTGCTGAATTTCGTATTCAGGCTGACCGGGGATGCTGCCGGGGCTGAGGATGTTGCTCAGGAAACCTTTGTCCGAGCCTACCGGAATCTTCACCGTTTTTCCTTTCGCCAATCCAGTGACCGATTTTCCTCCTGGCTATTCCTGTTGGCCCGCCATGCCGCCATTGATGCCATGCGCCGCCGGCAACGCAGTCCCGCGCAGTCGCTGGAGGTTACGCCCGAGGGGCAGATTATCGCGGATCCGCCTGATCCGTCGGACCAGGCGGATCTTGCAGAACGATCGGCGCTCATTGCCGCCGCCATCTCTGAACTTCCCGAGGACCAGCGCACCGCGCTGGTATTGTCGGTTTACGAAGACTTGTCCTATGCTGAGATTTCCGTCGTCATGGAAACGACCATGAAATCGGTTGAAGCCCGCCTTTATCGGGCCCGGCAATTCCTTCGCGTGCGCCTGAATAATCTCCTGGGCTAATTCCCTGTCTTAAGATTGACCGAGGGTTTTTTCCTTTTGCGACGTTCTACTGGCAAGAAGGAGAACGATCATGAATAAACTAATCGGTGTGTTGGGCGTAGTGGTGATGTTGGCCGGTGCTGGATTGGCGGGTGTGGAGGGAGCCCCGGCTGTCAAAAAGCAGGCCACATGTCCGGTTATGGGCGGGGCGGTGAACACCAATCTGTTCGTGGACCATGAGGGAAAGCGGATCTATGTCTGCTGCAAGGGCTGCCTGCCCGAGGTAAAGAAAGACCCCGCCAAGTATATTGCCAAACTCGAGAAAGACGGGGTAACGCTGGATAAGGTCGAGTCCAAGGGGAAGTAATCATGACTCCGGATCAAAAGCTGAATGCCCTGCTCAAGGAGGCGAGGGGGCTCGAGACAAGTCCGGGCTTCGAGGCGGCGGTGTGGCGGCGTCTTCACGCCGGAGAACCTGTCCCGGTGAAGCATTGGCGCGGTTGGGTGATGCCGCTTGCCTTGGCCGCCGGCCTTACGGCGGGAGTCGGGCTTGGCCTTCTTTTCCCTGCCGCAGGGAAAGGGGTGAAGGGCAATGCTTCATTGGTCCAAAACGGTTCCCTGACCGGCGCCTACCTGATGCTTGCCTCGGGAGGTGACCATTGAAAATGGAAATCAGAAGTCAGAAGCCAGGAGTCAGTGGGGGAAACCGCTTTGTCTCTACCGATACTGTCCGCCGCTCATTTCTGGTCATACTGGTTGTGGCAGCCGGTATGCTCGCTTTTTGCGGCACCCGGATGGCGGCTCGCTCCAAGACCACCCGTTTGCCCTCGTATTCCCTCGGGCAGGTTGTGCACCTGAAAGCCGAGCTTGGGCTCGATGCCCGGCAGGTTGCCGAGATCAGGACCTTGGAGCGGGAGTTGGCGGCGCAACTCTCTGACCAATGCGGAAGCTATTGCGCGGTTCGGGCGGAGCTGGGCAATGCCCTGTTGGAGGAGGGAACCAATGCGGCGGTTGATGCGCGGAGACTGGTTGACCGGATGTGTGCCATCCAATCCGCATCCGAACTGGCGACGCTGGAACATATCCGCAAGGTGAGCGCCCAGTTGACTCCCAGCCAGCGCAAACAATTTCTGGCCGGTTTGATGAAGTGCCTGTGCGGCGGGGAGGGGTTGTGTGCGGGGGGGTGCAAGGGAGAGGAAATCCATGAATAAGTTCGCCGATATTATCAAGGTGGACGCCGACCTCCCGGCGGCGTCAGGAGCCGGTGCAGGCCTGACACGCGCTGACCGCGCCCAAAGGTCGCGGTCCACCTGTAAAGCTCTCGTAATTCTCTCTTCAATGTTGTTTGTTGCTGTGGGGTTCGCACAACCCGGAACCCTCACGCTCGATCAGGCTGTCCGTGAGGCCTTGAGCCATAATCCCCGCCTGGCCGCCGTGGCGCATACGCGCGACGCGATGGGGGAAAGGCCGGTACAGGCTGCGGGTTTTCCCAACCCCATGCTCACCTATCGCGGGATGGACGCCACGTCGGGTGGCAGTTTCCCGAATACAGAGGAAAAACGGTTTGAGATCGAGCAGCCGCTGCCTGGCTTCGGAAAGCGGGGCCTGCGTGAATCGTTGGCCGTCAAAGAGGCCGGCTCGATGGCGGCCGAGGCGGATGCCATGGCGCGTGAGGTGGTGTGGATGGTCAAGGAGGCTGCCTTTGAGCTTCAGGCGGTTCAGAAAGCCATGCTTATTACCCGGGATGAACATGAGCTGTTGAGCCGCATGGCGAAGGTGGCGGAGGCGCGATATGCTGCCGGGGAAGCGGCGCAGGCGGATGCGATCAAGGCCCAGACCGAAATCACAATGCTTCAGCAGAAACAGGTCGAACTGGAGGGACAGGCAAGGACACTCCAGGCCAGACTGGCTCTTCTCATGAACCGTGATGATGCTCATTGGCCCACGGTGATCGCCGCCCCCATTCCTGAGGGCGCTGTCCCCGATCCGGCAGCGAGGGTGAAGGTGGCGCTGGGGAATCGCGCTGAAATCAAGGCGGCCGGGCTGAAGGTGGAACGCAGTGAGCTTCAACGCCGGCTCATGACTCGTGAATCCCGGCCGGATTACAAGGTGGGGCTGGAATACCGGTCGATTGAGCGCGGGGATGACATGGTGATGTTCATGGTCGGGGTGGATCTGCCCCTGTGGCGGGGGAAGAACGGCGCGGCAATTCGCGAGGCCGGGAAGATGGCTGCGGCGAGTGAGTCGGATCGTGAGGCCATCGAACGGCAGGTGATCCTGGATGTCCAATCGGCCTGCTACAAGGTTGAGACGGTCAAGCGCACGCTGGATCTATACCGGAAGGAGTTGATCCCCCAGGCCGGACTCCGATTGCAGTCCAGCGAAGCCGGCTACCGGGCGGGTAAGGTGGATTTCAGTGACTGGCTTGAGAGTCAGCGGTTTGGGTTGAATGTGCGGATCATGGCCGCGATGGCGGAAGGGGCGCTGGGAACAGGGTGGGCTGCCCTGGAACGGGCCGTGGGAGGTGCGTTATGAATGGCGAAGTGATCAGTCGGCTGGTGGTGATTGTGCTGTTGGCGATCCTCGTGGTGCCGGGAACCGGGTGTTCCCGGAAAGAATCTGCTCCGGGGGAAGTCCAAAAGAAGGCTGCGCAAGCCCGCTACCATTGTCCGATGCATCCGCAGATTGTATCTGATAAACCCGGTGAATGTCCGATTTGCGGCATGGATCTGGTGCCCATTGAGGAGGCCTCCAGCCAGGCTGGAAAAGGCGGGGTGCCGGGGCTGGCCCCGGTCACCATTCCGGCGGAGTCCCGGCAACGGATGGGCCTGACGGTCGGGGTTGTTGAAAAACGCGATATGGCGCGGATTTTGCGGTTGCCCGCCCGCATTGTGGCGGATGAAACCCGGCAGGTTCGCGTGACAACGAAGTTGGAGGGATTTGTCGAGACGCTGTCGGTCTCGGCGACCGGGCAAGCCGTGAAGAAGGGGGATCCCCTCTTGACGATATACAGCCCCCAGCTGATTGCCGCACAGGAGGAGTATCGCATTGCCCTGCAGTCAGGCATGCAGTCGCTCATTGAGGCGGCGAGACAAAGGCTGTTTAACTGGGATATCACCGCGGACCAGATTGCCGCGCTGGAGAAGACCAACCGGGTGGAGCGGGCCTTTGCCTTGTATGCACCGGTGAGCGGATTGGTGACGGAGAAGACGCTGCTCGCCGGCCAGAAAATCATGCCGGGTGACCCGTTGATGGTGGTTACGGATTGCTCCGTGGTCTGGGCGGAAGCCGATGTGGCTGAATCCGATCTGTCTCTCGTCCGGTTGGGTCTGCCGGTCGAGCTGAGTTTTTCTTACTGGCCGGAGAAATCCTTCTCAGGGGAGGTGTCGTTCCTGCCGCCGGGCCTGAATCCCGAAACACACACGTTGAAGGCCAGGGTGTCCGTTCCCAATCCCGATGGGTTGCTCAAGCTTGGGATGTATGCCGATGCGCAGATCCGGTTGTCGCTGGGGGAGCGAACGGCTGTCCCGGAGTCGGCGGTGATGCAGACGGGAACACATAGCTATGTCTTTCGGGATGACGGAGGAGGGAAACTGACACCCGTCGCGGTCAAGTTGGGGCTTCGGAATGCAGGGTACTATGAGGTGCTCAAGGGAGTGTCGGAGGGCGACCGGGTGGTCACTTCCGCGAATTTTCTGGTGGATTCCGAGTCCTCAATCCGGGAGGCAATTGAAAGCCAAAGTGGCGGAAAATAGCCATGATTAACTCGATTATCACGTTTAGCGCACGAAACCGGATGCTCGTGATCGGGCTGGTGGCCATGATGGCGGCCTATGCCTGGTACACCCTGCGGAATATCCCGGTGGATGCCATTCCCGACCTGAGTGACACCCAGGTCATTGTCTATACCAAGTGGGATCGCAGCCCCGATATCATGGAGGACCAGGTTACCTATCCGATCGTCACCGCGCTGCTGGGCGCTCCAAAGGTCAAGGCGATCCGGGCGATCAGCGACTTCGGCTTTTCCTATGTCTATGTGATTTTTCAGGATGGCACGGATATCTACTGGGCGCGGAGTCGGGTGGTGGAATATCTCTCCAAACTCCAGGGGAACCTGCCCGCCGGGGTGACGCCTGAACTGGGACCGGATGCCACCGGGGTCGGGTGGGTATACCAGTATGCGCTGGTTGACCGGAGCGGGAAGCATGACTTGGCGGAACTCCGGAGCTATCAGGACTGGGTGTTGCGATATGCCCTGCAAAGCGTGCCGGGCGTGTCCGAGGTTGCCGGAATCGGAGGGTTCCAGAAGCAGTACCAGGTGACGCTTGACCCGAACCGGCTGCAGGGATACGGCCTGTCGGTGGTGGAGGTGGCCGATGCCATCCGCAAGAGCAACAACGAAGTGGGCGGGCGCCTGATCGAGTGGAATGGCCGCGAATTCATGGTTCGTGCCCGCGGCTATATCCAGAAGCCAGATGCGCTGGAGCAGGTGGTGGTCAAGGCCGACCGGAACGGCACACCGTTGCTGTTGCGTGACGTGGCCACGGTGGGGCTTGGCCCCCAGATGCGCCGCGGGGTTTCGGACCTCGACGGCGGTGGGGACACCGTGGGCGGCATCATCGTGATGCGTCATGGTGAAAATGCGCGGAGTGTCATTGAGCGGGTAAAGGCAAAGCTCGTCGACATGAAACCCTCCCTGCCCGAGGGGGTGGAGGTGGTCGCGACCTATGACCGGTCTGAGCTCATCGACAAATCCATCCACAATCTCAAGCATGAACTGGTTCTTGAAATCATCATTGTCAGCCTGGTGATCCTGTTTTTCCTGCGGCACCTGCCCTCGGCGATCGTGCCCATCATCACGATCCCGGTTTCCGTGCTGGCCTGCTTCATTCCCATGTACTGGCTGGGGATCAGTTCCAACATCATGAGTCTGGCCGGGATTGCCATCTCCATCGGGGTGCTGGTGGATGGCGCCATCGTGGAGGTGGAGAACGCCTACAAGAAACTTGAGCTCTGGCAGGAGAAGGGCCGGGAGGGGGACTATCACCGGATCCGGCTGGAAGCGATGCTGGAGGTCGGGCCGTCGGTGTTTTTCTCCCTTCTGGTGATTGCCGTTGCCTTCCTGCCGATCTTCACGCTGGTTGACCAGGAGGGACGCCTGTTCAAGCCGCTGGCCTACACCAAGACCCTGGCCATTGCCATCGCCGCGCTGCTGGCCATTACGCTCGATCCCGCGGTCCGTATGATGTTCACCCGGATGGAGCCGTTCCAGTTCCGGCCGCGGTGGCTGGCCAGGCTGGTGTCCACGGTCGCGGTGGGAACGTATTACCCCGAAGAGAAACACCCCGTCAGCCGCGTGCTGTTCAAACTCTATGAGGGTCCCTGCCGCTGGGTGCTTCGGCATCCCCGGGCGGTAATCCTGGCAGCGGTGGTGATAGTAGCCTCGACCGTGCCGGTGTTCCTCAAGCTCGGGCATGAATTCATGCCGCCGCTGAATGAGGAAGTTATCTTGTACATGCCCACAACCCTGCCGGGTATTTCCGTGAACGAGGCCCAGCGGCTGATGGAGACTCAGGACCGGATCTTCAAGTCATTCCCGGAAGTGGTCTCGGTGTTCGGCAAGGCGGGCCGGGCGGATACCTCGACCGATCCGGCGCCATTCTCGATGATGGAGACCACGGTGGTGCTTAAGCCGCCGACCGAATGGCGGGCGAAGGAGCGGTGGTTCACCTCATGGGCGCCCGGGCCGGTACGGTGGGCGTTGGGCTATTTCTGGTCGGAACGGATTTCGTGGGATGAGCTGGTGGCCGAACTGGACCGGGCCATCAAGATCCCGGGGTGTGTCAACGGCTGGACCATGCCCATCAAGGCGCGGATCGACATGCTTTCAACCGGTATTCGCACTCCGGTTGGCATCAAGGTTTTCGGGGCCGATATTGAGGAGATCGAACGGGTGGGTGCGAGGATCGAGCCGATCCTGCAGAAGGTGCCGGGCACGCGGAGCGTGATCGCGGAGCGGACGGCAAGCGGGTATTTCGTGGATTTCGTGCCCCGCCGTGAGGCGTTGGCCCGGTACGGGTTGACGATCAATGATGTCCATGAGGTGATCATGTCCGCCGTCGGCGGATTGGATGTTTCCACCACGGTGGAGGGGCGGCAACGGTACACGATCAATGTACGTTACTCCCGCGACTTCAGGTCGGATCTGGACCAGTTGGCGCGGATCAAGGTGACTACGCCCGCCGGGGTTCAGGTGCCGATGGGGCAGCTGGCGGAGATCACCCTGAACAAGGGGCCGGCGATGATCCGGGATGAAAACGGCATGCTGGTGGGGTATGTGTATGTCGATGTCATCGGGCGCGACATCGGGGGCTACGTTGAGGAGGCCAAGCAGGCGGTGGCCCGGGAGCTGAAACTGCCGACGGGCTATTCCCTGTCGTGGAGCGGCCAGTATGAAAATATGCTCCGGGTTCGCGAGCGGCTTAAGCTGGTGATTCCGGCTACCATTCTGCTGATCTTCGTGCTGTTGTACTTGAACACCAAGTCAGCCTTCAAGGCGATGGTGGTGATGCTGGCAGTGCCTTTCTCGCTGGTGGGGGCGTTCTGGCTGCTGTATGCGCTGGGGTACAACCTGTCGATCGCGACCTGGGTCGGCATGATCGCCCTGATGGGGCTGGATGCGGAGACGGGTGTGTTCATGCTGCTGTTCCTGGATCTCTCGTACGATCAGGCGAAACGGGAGGGGCGGCTCAGCACGCCGGGGGATCTTCACGAGGCCATCATTCATGGCGCCGTGAAGCGGATCCGGCCCAAGCTCATGACCGTGGCGGCAGCCTCTCTGGGGTTGATGCCGATCATGTGGTCCATGGGCACCGGCGCGGATCTCATGAAGCGGGTCGCGGCACCCATGGTGGGTGGTCTGGCTACCTCGTTCCTGATGGAATTGCTGGTCTACCCGGCGATCTATTTGCTATGGAGGTCGCGGTCGGTCGGTGTGGGCGCGCGGTGAACAGGGGGAACATCAATGCACTATCGGGATTTTGGAAAAACGGGGTTCAAGGTTTCAGGGCTTGGGTTCGGCTGCATGCGCTTGCCGACAAAGGACGGGCAAATCGATTTTCCCGAGGCGACGCGTATCGTGCGTCACGCGATTGACGAGGGGGTTAACTACCTGGATACCGCCTACGGCTACCATGATCAACAGAGTGAGGTTTTCGTGGGAAAGGTGATTCAGGAGGGCTACCGCGAGAAGGTGGCAATCGCCACCAAGATGCCTGTCTGGGAGGTCAATGCGGAAGCGGATTTTGACAGGCTTTTTGACGAGCAACGGCGCAAATTGCAGGTCGAGACGATCGATTTCTACATGTTGCACGCGCTCAACCAGGGGGCCTGGCTGAAAATGCGCGACCTCGGCGTCATCCCCTGGCTGAGCCGGGCAAAAGCCGCCTGAAAGATCGGCCAGTTTGGATTTTCCTTCCACGACCAGGTGTCCGCCTTCAAGCAGATCGTGGACGAGTTCGAGGGCGCGGCCTTCGCGCAGATTCAATACAATCTGCTAAATGAAGACGTGCAGGCCGGAACGGACGGGTTGAAGTATGCTGCGGGGAAAGGCCTTGCCGTCATCGTCATGGAGCCTCTTCTGGGGGGGACGCTCTGTGCCCCGCCTCCGGCCGTGCAGGCCCTCTACGATGCGTCCGGTCTGGGGTTGACCTCGGCGGAACTTTCCCTGCGCTGGCTTTGGAACAAACCGGAAGTCAGCCTCGTGCTCAGCGGCATGAGCGCTTTCCAGCAGGTGCAGGAAAATATCGCGTCCACCCGGCGGGCGGGTGTCGGGTGCATGGGCGAGGCAGAGGTGAAACTGGCCACCGCCGTACAGGAGAAGTACAAGGGCCTGACAGCCATTCCCTGCACCGCCTGCGGATACTGCCAGCCCTGCCCTGTGGGTGTTAAGATCTCGGAAGTCTTCTCCATGCTCAACGATATTGAAGTCTACGGCGAAACGCGCGTGGCCTCCAGCAAGCGCCGCTATGCCCGGCTCGAAGCGCAACAGCGTGCGGATACCTGCATCAGTTGCCGGATATGCGAGGAGAAGTGCCCCCAGGGCATTCCGATCAGCAAGTGGATGCCCAAGGTGCATGCCGCCCTTGCCTGATGTGTTCCCGTGATCAGGAGATTTGAACGCTCGCATCCTCGGATGTGGTTACGCCCCCTGAGACATCTTCCAGTTGTGGAACAGGAAGGAATTTAGGTACAATACCCCTGCCAAAAACGAGGTCATATGATTCACGTCAAGATAGCCGGGTTATCGTTGTCGAACATGGGGTTCGTGGTGTTGCTGCGCGGGGAGGAGGATCCCCGGACGCTGCCGATCTTCATCGGGGGGGCTGAGGCCCAGTCCATCGCCCTGCATATCGACAAGGTGAAGATTCCCCGGCCGCTGACCCATGACCTGTTCAAGAATGTTTTGGACTGCATGGAGTGCCGCCTGAAACGGGTGGTGATCAACGAGCTGGTCGAGAGTACGTTCTACGCTGTGTTGGTGCTGGAGCGGGACGGGCTGGAGACGGAAGTGGATTCCCGGCCCAGCGATGCGATTGCCCTGGCGATGCGTTGTTCAGCGCCGCTCTATGTGACCCAGAAAGTCATGAATTCAGCCGGGGTGATCCTGGAGGACAAGGACGGGGTGTTGAAGGAGGAGGGGAAGGGGGAGCCGGAGGAAAAGGCCAAACCGGTCCCCACGGTATCCGTTCTTGACCAGTTGAAAGTCAAACTGGAGACGGCCATTTCCCAGGAACGCTACGAGGACGCCGCCAAAATTCGAGACCAGATCGTCCACCTCGAACAGACGCACGGAAAGAATTAGTGGAACAGATGCACACCAATGCTGCGGCGGAAAAACAACCCAACATCATCCTGATCAATTGTGACGATCTGGGGTATGGCGATCTGGGGTGCTATGGTTCCGATAACAACGCGACGCCTGTGCTTGATAAAATGGCGCGCGAGGGGTTCCGGTTCACTGATTTCTACATGGCCTCGCCGGTCTGTTCCCCCTCCCGTGGCGCCATGATGACGGGTTGCTACCCGCCCCGGGTCGGGTTCGGGTCTTTTGATGGCCAGTGTGTTTTATTCCCCGGACAGGCCGTGGGGCTGAACCCGGGGGAAGTCACCATCGCGAAATTGCTGCAACAGGCAGGCTACTCGACAAAGATTGTGGGGAAGTGGCATTGCGGCGACCAGAAGGAGTTCCTGCCAACACGGCATGGGTTCGATAGTTACTACGGCATCCCGTACAGCAACGACATGGGCAGGCAGCATGAGACCGATATCTATCCGCCCCTGCCGCTGGTGCGGGATGAAGAAGTCATCCAGCAGCAACCGGATCAGGCGTCCATCACGGAGCGCTATGTCGAGGAGTCCGTCCGCTTCATCCGCGAGAACAAGAAGCGTCCTTTTTTCCTTTATCTTGCCCACATGCACGTCCATGTGCCCATCTATGCTCCTCCCCGTTTCATGAAGGAGTCGAAGAACGGACGCTACGGTGCCGCTGTGGCCTGCATTGACTGGGCTGCGGGAGTTCTTCTGCATGAGCTCAAAACGCTCGGACTGGATGAGAACACCCTCGTTATTTTCACCAGCGACAACGGTTCGCGCTGCCGTGGAGAAGGGGGCAGCAACGGGGACCTGCGCGGGACCAAGGGAACCACCTGGGAAGGCGGTATGCGGGTGCCCTGCCTGATGCGCTGGCCGGGGCGGATCCCGGCGGGTGGTGTCTGCAGGGAGCTGACCGCCTCGATCGATTTCTACCCGACGCTGGCGAAACTTGCGGGCGCGAGCCTGCCGCAGGACCGCCTGATTGACGGCAAGGATATTTCACCCCTGATCTTCGGGATGGATCCAGTTTCCCCCCGCGACACCTTTTTCTATTACAGCCTGAACTCTCTGGAAGCCGTGCGGAATACACGCTGGAAGCTGCATTTGCGGAAAGGGAAGAATGAGATCCGGGAGTTGTATGACCTTGTGGCCGATTCCGGTGAAACGCAGAACCTCTACGACTCGAATCCCGGAGTGGTGAAGGCCCTGATGGCGCATGTGGAGTCCTGCCGGAGCGATATCGGCGATGAGGCCACCGGGGTCAAGGGCCGGAATACCAGACCCATCGGGCGGGTGGAACATCCCGATACGCTGACCCATTATGACCCCGGTCACCCCTACATCATCGCCTTGTATGACTTGAAAGACAGGGGTTGATCGCCGGTCATAAGCTCCCATTGACAAGCCTGCGGTAAATCCATACTCTCCCGCCGATAACTGAATGATTGATCCCAGCATCCCGGAACGCGGTGAAATTCCGCGGCGGTCCCGCCGCTGTAATCGGGGAGCGGGTTCGGCAGGGTAACCCCAGCCACTGTGTCGAGCGCCCTTTGGGCTGAGCGGCACGGGAAGGCGCCGAGCCGGCAACGAACCGAAAGTCAGAAGACCTGCTGGGTCACAGGAGCGATGGAATTCGATGGTAAAGGGTTCCGGCAGGATGCGTTTCGACGCATCCTGCCGGAACCCTTTTTTATTTGGCTAAACAAAAAACAAGGAGACACGACATGAATACGCTGGAACAAACCCTGAAGTTGATCAAACCCGTTGACCTGTCACTGAAGCCCGCCATCCAGGCTCACCTCGACGACCTGACCAAGCCCCAGGGCAGCCTCGGCCGGCTGGAGGAGTTCGCCATGCGCTTTTGCCTCGCCAGGGGAACCGCCAAGCCGGAGCTGGGAAAATCCCGCATCTGCTGCTTTGCCGGCGATCACGGCGTCGCCGCCGAAGGCGTCTCGGCCTTCCCGCGTGAAGTCACCCCGCAAATGGTCTTCAACATGCTGGCCGGCGGCGCCGCCATCAACGTGTTCGCCCGCCATGCCGGCGCGGAGTTGAAGGTCGTGGACATGGGCGTGGATGCCGACTTTGCCAATGCTCCCAACCTGGTTCAGCGCAAGGTCGCCCGGGGAACGGCCAATCTGGCTGTTGGACCCGCTATGACCGTGGCTCAGACCACCCAGGCGCTTGAAGCCGGTATCGCGCTCGCCGCGGAGGCCGCGCGGGAGGGCGTAACCCTCCTCGGTACGGGAGATATGGGCATCGCCAACACGACTCCCGCCACCGCGCTCTTCGCCGCCTATCTTGGCCTTAAGCCGGCCGACATTACAGGACGTGGTACCGGCGTGACCGATCAGGGGCTTCAGCATAAGATCGCCGTCATCGAGCGCGGGCTGGCGGCCAACCGTTCGGCACTGGGCGATCCACTGGCCACGCTGGCGGCACTTGGCGGATTCGAGATTGCCGGCATCGCGGGCCTTGTCCTGGGAGGGGCCGCCCACCGTATCCCCGTGGTTGTGGACGGATTCATCTCCACCGCCGGTGCCCTGGCTGCCCTCAGGCTCCAGCCTGCGGTGGCGGACTACATTTTCTTCAGCCACCTTTCCGATGAGCGTGGTCACCGGTTTGTCATGAAAGCCCTCGACCTGCGGCCCATTCTTGATCTCAATATGCGTCTCGGGGAGGGAACGGG
>CAZMSS010000031.1:0-19398 GCA_964568965.1 uncultured Verrucomicrobiota bacterium
CCGACCATGCAGGAGGTACGTGCCGTCGCCATGCGCCAGTTCGAGGTGGTCATGGATCGAACCTGTATCCGCTCGGGATAGGACCCCTCACCCCAACCCTCTCCCTCAAGGGGAGAGGGAGAAGTGGCGGGGTCTATTCGCGGATCTGGCCGTCTCCGCTGATGACGTACTTGTAGGTCGTCAATTCTTCAAGCCCCATGGGCCCGCGGGCATGCAGCTTGTCGGTACTGATTCCGATTTCCGCGCCCATGCCGAACTCCGCGCCATCGGTGAACCGGGTGGAGGCGTTGACGTACACCGCCGCCGACCCCACTTCGCGGGTGAATTCCTTCTGGGCCTCGGGCGAGTCGGCGATGATGGCGTCGGAATGGTTCGACCCATACCGGCTGATGTGCTCGATCGCGGCCTGAAGGGAGGGAACGACCCGGACCGCCAGGATGAGGTCAAGATACTCCGCGTTCCAATCCTCCTCGGTCGCCGGAGTCATGGTCGGGATGATGGCCCTGGCGGCCTCATCGCCCCTTAATTCCACATGCAGCTCTTCCCCCAGCCTCGCCGCCACCCTCTGCAAAAACGGCGCCGCAACGGCCTCATGCACCAAGAGGGTTTCCATCGCATTGCATACGCCCGGCCGCTGGCACTTGGCGTTTTCACAGATTTTAAGGGCCATGTTCAAATCCGCCGAGGCGTCGACATAGGTGTGGCACACCCCCTTGTAGTGCTTGATCACCGGGACGCGCGCCTGCTCGACGACGGCACGAATCAGGCTTTCGCCGCCGCGCGGAATAACGAGGTCAACCTTTCCCTCCAGTTGCACCAGTTCGCGCACCGCCTCGCGGTCCGTCGTCGTCACCAGTTGAATGGCATTCTCGGGCAAGCCCTTCTTCTTTCCGCCAGCCTGAAGGACCGCGACAATCGCCTGGTTCGACTCAATGGCTTCCTTGCCGCCCCGCAAAATAACGGCATTGGCCGTCTTGAAGCACAATCCCGAGGCATCGGCGGTCACGTTGGGGCGCGACTCAAAGATAATCGCAATCACACCGATGGGAACGCGGGTCTTGAGGATCTCCAGGCCATTGGGCCTGATCCAGCGACTGATCACCGCCCCCACAGGATCCTTGAGTCCGGAGATTTCACGCAACCCCTTCGCCATGGCATTGATGCGTGAATCCGTTAGTGTCAGGCGGTCAAGCAAGGAGGCCGTCATGCCGGACGCCCGGGCGGCTTCAAGGTCCCTGGAGTTCGCCTGCTTGAGAATCTCGCGGGAAGACTCGATCTCATCGGCCATGGCCAGCAGGATCGTGTTCTTCTTGCGGGCCGTAAGCCGGGCCAGTTCACGAGATGCCGCCACTGCCTTGTTACCCAGCATCAGCATATCTTCATGCAAGCCCATACATCACTCCTGTCCGCGTTATCTCTATAGCGAAGCGACCACGAAAGTCCCCACATCATCCCCGCGCATCACGCGGGTGATCGTCCCGACGGCCCGCCCGTCAGCGATAACCACATGGCAGCCCGCATGGGATGCCAGTTCCGCCGCCCGTAATTTGGATCCCATGCCACCCTTGGACAAGTTCCCCTTCTGGCCTGTCACCAGAGCCAGGGATTCCTTGTCCACCTTTTCAAGATACGACACCCGGCGCGTCTTCCCGCTGGCACCGGGGGCGCGCAAGCCATCCACCGTGCTGAGGATGATGAACAGGTCCGCCCGGATCAGGCGCACGACGAGGGATGCGAGGAAGTCATTGTCGCCAAGCGTGATATCGGCCCGGATTTCCTCGTCGGCCACCACGTCATTCTCGTTGACGATGGGAATAACCTTGTGACGGAGCATGTTCTCGATCGTCCGGCAGGCATTGGTCTGGCGGACTGTATGATTGAAATCATCGTGAGTGAGCAGCACCTGCCCGATCTTGCAGCGCCTGGCCGAAAACAACTTGTCATAGGCCGTCATGAGGCGCGACTGCCCCACGGCGGCGGCCATCTGGAGGTCAGGCAGCGCCGTTGGCCGGGTCTTGATCCCCAGGGCTTCCATACCCGCCCCGATTGCACCGGAGGTGACGAGGACGACTTCAAGCCCGGACTGCTGCAATTTGGCCAGTTCACCGACAATCGCCTTGATGCGGCGATGCTCCGGGCGACCGGTTTTCTGAACCAGAACACGACTGCCGATCTTAACCACCACCCGCCGGGCATCCGCGATGCTCTGCCTGAATTTCAATGCTTCATTCATGACGATAAATTCCCGTTAAGAGGCTCCAAACTTACCACACAGCCCTTATTTCTGTCGAGCGGCAGCCCAGCGGAAGAAATTCTGAAGGATCTTGAACCCGTCAGGATAAGCCTCCGTCGCCTCCTCAGGATGGAACTGGACCCCGTAAAAGGGTCTTGTGCGGTGACGAAAGGCCTGGACACGGCAGGCCGGGCTGCTCGCCAGGACAATCAGATCCCTGCCGATTTTCTTGATTTCGCTCCGGTGAAGCTGCTGAACCTTGATCACGCTGCCCAACCCGGAAAACAAGGGGTCCTTTTGGAGCACCGTTACAGGATAGACGCCCCATTCCTTGAATTGTCCGGGATGATACTTGGGGTTATGATCGGCTTCATCGGCGCGGGTCCGCCTCATGATCCCCAGTGTGCTGCCAAAAAACTCGGAAGCCAGCTGATGGCCGCCGCAGATCCCGAGCTGAGGAATGTCAGACGTCAGGACCACCTGCTTGTATGGCCGGTGATTCCGGACATCATACTCTCCGAACGGCGTGCCCGCGCCGCTGTAGACAATCGCCCAGGGCTTGACGGTCGCGAGCATCTTCAGGCTCAACTGCTTGTAATGAATCATCAGACAGAAATCACCGGACATTCTTTCAAGCGCCAAACGTTGACGATGCCAGTTTCCCAACTCATATTTCCTGGCTGTTTCCATCACTACGTAAAGAATCATGACCGTATCTCTCCCGGCAACTAATGACAATGGGATTGAATTATGCAGAACTCCCCGGTTTTAGCCAGACATTAGAGGGGGTCATCAACATAAAACCTTTACGCATTCAGAGGCGGAAGTTAATCTTTCGTGCCGATGATGAAAAGGTCTCACTCCATTGCGATGATTCTGGCATTGACCGGGTTGTTTGTGCCGCCCGCCTTCCCGATCCCCCCTGTGTGGGCCCGGTTTTCGGCGGATCGGGAATCCCTGAGGGCCGGCGAAGCGTTTCGCCTGACTCTGGAGATCCGGATATCAGGGAACACACTCGACAAGCAGATATCCATATCCGCGCTCCCGGCCCAAACGGATTTCCAGACTCGAGCCTTTGAAGAACTCCCCATCGAGACGGCCACACAAGGGGGGCAACCGGTCGAGATCCGCCGATTCCAGACATGGGCCCGCGTGAAAACAGCAGGCACGTTGACATTGGCCCCCCGCCTGGATGGCACCCTGATTCAAACCAGCCGGACTCATTTTTTCATGCAGGAAGCGCGCAGCCCCATCCATATCCCGGTTGAGCCCTTTCAGATCACCGCACTCCCCCTTCCGGAGACCGGTAAACCTTCCGATTTTTCAGGCCTGGTCGGCAGTTACACCTTCGCCGTGGAGGCTGCGCCCCTGGATATCGCGCCGGGCGACTTGATTACCCTGACCTTTACCGTGGATGGCGACTGGTTTCCCGAAACCTGCACGCTCCCCAAGGTTGCCAGCATCCCCGGCCTCAAAGTCTATGAGGCAAAGCCTATGCCGGCGGAGAGCAGCCCCACTCGACAGGTCTACACCCAGACTGTGGTTCCGGAAGACGGCCCGCTTCAGGCACTCCCTGCCATCAGCCTGACCTACTTTGACAGCCGGGAATCGCGGTATAAGACACGGGTAGCCGGCCCCTTCCCGCTCAAGCACCACGCCGAGCAGGCTCCCCGCCAGCCGGCATATGTTCCCCCCCAGCAGCGCTCAGGCGCGACAACAGCAGAACCCCCGCGCCAGGTTACGACAAGTTCACCGGCTTCTGATTCATGGTGGAGCCGGCTTCTGGCGCGCCTGCAGGGGCACCAGCGCATGGTCATGCAGGGACCGTCTGAAACAATCGTAAGGTTCGGCCCCTCGGATGCAGCCCGTGAACTTTTCGCCCTCAAGCCCGGAACGGCCGTGGTGGTGGATTCAACCAGCGATGAGTGGGTTCGCATCTCCTGTGACCAGGGTATCGGCTGGGTTCAAAAGACTGCCGTGAAATAGCCGGAGGGACTAGAACCGGGCCATGGCGCGGCGGGCTTCCTTGTCGGCGTCCTTGCGGCGCAGGGCGTGGCGTTTATCCTCGTCCTGCTTCCCCTTGCACAGTCCGATTTCCACCTTGGCCCAGCGCTTCCGGAAATACAGCTTGAGGGGGACCATGGTGTACCCCTTGGTGGCGATCACCCCTTTGAGCCGCTCAATTTCCTTGCGATGGAGCAGCAGCGTCCGGGGTCGGGTGGGCTGATGGTTAAAGCGGTTCCCGCATTCGTAGGGGGCGATATGGACGTCGTAGAGCACGACCCGTCCGGACTCCTCGATCCTGGCGTAACCGCCGGTCAGGGTCACATTTGCGGCGCGGACCGACTTGACCTCGGTTCCCAGGAGTTCAATGCCAGCCTCAAAACGATCCACGACAAAATAGTCGTGGAACGCCTTGCGATTGGTCGCGGCCTTCTCCGCCTCTTTACTATCCTTAGCGGCCGCCATATGTCACTGCCGGTTTTTAATGGCTGGCAGCTGACGCGGAGCTGGACGGGTCAAAGTATCCGATTTCAGCCGTCAACTTGCCTTCCACGATTTCGCGGAGTGCGATGTCGACCTTCTCTTCGCTCGGGCTGAGCGGCTTGAGATAGGGACGCATGCCGGCATTGAGCTGGCGGACGCGCCGGGAGACCATATTCACGAGAAGCGGGACCGAGCCCATCTTCAGTTTTGCTTTTTCAATCAGTTCAGCGTTCAAAATTCACCTCCGTAAGGAAAAGTAAACGGGGCGCAGTGTATGCGCCCCGTTTACACAGGTCAACCGTTTTCTACAAACGGTTTAGTACATATCTCCGCCCATGCCACCCATTCCGCCACCGCCCGGCATCGGAGCCGGCTTCTCGTTGCTCGGAATTTCGGTGATCATGCACTCGCTGGTCAGGAGCAGGCCGGAGATGCTCGCGGCGTTCTGCAACGCCATGCGGGTCACCTTGGCCGGATCCAGAACGCCGTCCTTGATCAGGTCGGTGTACTGGCGGGTCGCCACGTTATAGCCCATGTTACCCTTCTGCTTCTTGACTTCCTGGACGATGACCGCACCTTCCAGGCCGGCGTTGTCCACAAGCTGGCGCAGGGGCGCCTCGAGACAGCGGCGGATGATATCCACGCCGATCTTCTCGTCGCCTTCGGCATCCACCTTGTCCAGAGAGCTCAGGCAACGCAGCAGGGCCACGCCACCACCGGGAACCACGCCTTCTTCCACCGCGGCGCGGGTCGCATGCAGCGCGTCCTCGACGCGGGCCTTCTTCTCCTTCATCTCGGTCTCGGTCGCGGCGCCGACGTTGATGACGGCCACGCCACCGGCGAGCTTCGCCAGGCGCTCCTGGAGCTTCTCACGGTCGTAATCCGAGGTGGTGTCCTCGATCTGGCGCTTGATCTGCGCGACACGGCCCTGGATAGCCGCCATTTTGCCGGCGCCTTCCACGATCGTGGTGTTTTCCTTGTCCACGGTCACGCGTTTCGCGCGGCCCAGATCCTCGATCTTGACGTTCTCCAGCTTGATGCCGAGATCCTCGGTGATGCACTCGCCACCCGTCAGGACGGCGATATCCTTCATCATTTCCTTGCGGCGATCGCCGAAACCGGGCGCCTTGACCGCGCAGATCTGGATCGTGCGGCGCAGGCTGTTCACGACGAGAGTCGCCAGGGCTTCGCCCTCGACATCCTCGGCGATGATCAGCATGGGCTTGCCCGTCTTGGCCACGTTCTGCAGCAGGGGCAGCAGATCCTGAAGATTCGAGACTTTCTTCTCGTAGATCAGGATGTACGCGTCTTCCAGGACCGCCTCCATGGCCTCCATGTTCGTGGCGAAGTACGGGGAGATGTAGCCCTTGTCGAACTGCATACCCTCGACCACATCCAGCGTCGTCTCGATGGCCTTGGCCTCCTCGACGGTGATGGTGCCATCCTTGCCGACCTTGTCCATGGCGTCGGCGATGATCTCGCCGATGGCGCGCTCGCCGTTCGCGGAGATCGTTGCGACCTGGGCGATGGCGACATGCTCCTTGACCTTCTGCGACTGCTTGGCAATCGCGGCGACCACGGCCTCAACGGCCTTGTCGATGCCGCGCTTGAGGCTCATCGGGTTGGCGCCGGCCGTGACGTTCTTCAGGCCTTCGCGGTAGATGTTCTCGGCGAGCAGGGTCGCGGTCGTCGTGCCGTCACCCGCGGTATCGCTGGTCTTGCTGGCGACTTCACGCACCATCTGTGCGCCCATGTTTTCAAAGGGGTCCGGCAGTTCGATCTCCTTCGCAACCGTCACACCGTCCTTGGTGATGGTCGGCGAGCCGAACTTCTTGTCGAGAATCACGTTACGCCCGCACGGGCCAAGGGTTACCTTGACGGCGCGGCTCAGCTTTTCAACACCGCGAAGCATCGCCTGGCGCGCTTCGCTGTCATACTTGAGTTGTTTGCCTTTATCAGCCATTTTTTATCTCCTGTGGTTATCGTTATTGAATCAATGCGCGAGCCTTATTCAAGGACGCCGAGAATGTCATCTTCGCGGATGATCTGGTATTCCTTGTCGTCAATCTTGACCTCGGTGCCGCCGTACTTGGGCATGAGGACCTTGTCGCCCGCCTTGACGGTGAAGGGGATCAGCTTGCCAGCCTCGTCACGCTTGCCGGTTCCCACGGCGATGACGGTACCCTCCATGGGTTTTTCCTTGGCGCTGTCGGGAATGATGATTCCCCCCTTCGTCATTTCCTTTTCCTTCTTGGGTTCAACCAGAACCCGGTCAGCCAACGGTTTCACTTTCAGCATTACAGTTCTCCTTTCTTATTACGTTACCCTATCGCGGGCACGGAACGGCCGCACCCGCGTCCTATCCTTACTTCTTCTTATCGTCAACCATCTCGAAGTCGGCGTCAATCACGTCATCCTTGCCGCCCTTGCCCTTGTCATGCGCCTTACCCTCGTGCGCGGCACCCTCTTCGGGGTTACCTGACGGATGGGCCGCCTTGGCCTGGGAATACAGCTCCGAGGTAAAGGCCTGCATCACGGTGTTCAGCTCGTCCATGGCCGTCTTGATCGCGTCGTTGTCCTCACCCTTGAGAGCAGTCTTGACCTTCTCGACGGCTTCCTCGACGGGCTTCTTCTTGTCATCCGCCATCTTGGCGCCCTGATCCTTGATCAGCTTCTCGGTCTGGTAGACCAGATTGTCCGCCATGTTCCGGGTTTCGGCCGATTCGCGGCGCTTCTTGTCGTCTTCCGCGTGCTCCTCGGCATCCTTGACCATATCCTTGATCTCGGTATCCGACAGGCCGCTGGAGGCGGTGATGGTGATCTTCTGCTCGCGACCGGTACCCAGGTCCTTCGCCGACACATGCAGGATCCCGTTGGCGTCCACGTCGAACGTCACTTCAATCTGCGGAACACCGCGGGCCGCCGGGGGGATGCCATCCAGATGGAAGCGCCCGATGGTCTTGTTCTGGTCGGCCATCTTCCGCTCGCCCTGCAGGACATGGATTTCCACGGACGGCTGGTTGTCGGACGCCGTGCTGAAGATTTCCGTCTTCTTGGTCGGGACGGTCGTGTTGCGCTCGATCAGGGGCGTGAACACGCGGCCGAGGGTTTCGATACCCAGAGACAGGGGAGTCACGTCGAGCAGCAGCACATCCTTGACCTCGCCCTTCAGGATACCGCCCTGGATGGCGGCGCCCACGGCGACCACTTCATCCGGATTGACACCCTTGTGCGGCTCCTTGTTGTAGAGCTTTTTGGCCATTTCCTGGACTTTGGGCATACGGGTCATTCCGCCCACCAGCACCACTTCGTCAACCGTGGCGAGGCCCGAGTCCTTCATGCAGTTCTTCACGGGCTGCATGGTGCGCTCGATCAGGGGATCCACCAGCTGCTCCAGCTTGGCGCGGGAGAGCGTGACGTTCAGGTGCTTCGGCCCCGATGAATCGGCACTGATGAACGGGAGGTTGATATCGGTGCTCAGGGCGCTGGACAGTTCGCACTTGGCTTTTTCCGCTGCCTCCTTGAGGCGCTGCATCGCCATGGGATCCTTGGTCAGGTCAATCCCCTGCTCCTTCCTGAATTCCTCGGCCAGCCAAAGCATGATGGTATGGTCGAAATCGTCGCCACCCAGATGGGTATCGCCATTGGTCGCCTTCACCTCGAACACGCCCTCGCCGATATCGAGAACAGAGATATCGAACGTGCCGCCACCCAGATCGTAGACCGCGATCTTCTCGTCCTTCTTCTTGTCCAACCCGTAGGCCAGCGACGCGGCGGTGGGCTCGTTGATGATACGCAGCACATCCAGACCGGCAATACGCCCGGCATCCTTGGTCGCCTGGCGCTGGCTGTCATTGAAATAAGCCGGCACCGTGACCACCGCCTGGGTGATCTTTTCGCCCAGATAGGCCTCGGCATCCGCGCGCATCTTCTGGAGGATCATCGAGGAGATTTCAGGCGGCGAGTAGACATTGTCACCCACCTGCACATGGGCGTCGCCATTCTTCGCGCGAACCACCTTGTACGGCACCAGGGATATTTCATGGGCAACCTCGTCATACTTGCGGCCCATAAAACGCTTGATCGAATAGATCGTGTTGTTTGAGTTGGTGATCGCCTGCCGCTTCGCGGCCTGCCCCACCAGACGCTCGCCCGACTTCGTGAACGCCACGATGGAAGGAGTCGTCCTCATCCCCTCGGCATTCGGGATCACAACCGGTTCGCCACCCTCCATTACCGACATACACGAATTCGTCGTGCCCAAATCAATTCCCAATACCTTTGACATAAATATCTCCTTTCCCGATCAGACGGGAAGTGCGACATACATTGTTATTTTCCCTGCGCACTCTTCTATAGCAAAGCATGTGCCAACATCAGGCAAACCAGACGGTGTTTCAGCTCCTAATTATCTCCCGTGGAGCTAGATACAACTATTTCAATAAAATATTCTTGAACTCAAATCATCGATTGGTTGCGACAGAATGACGCGATACGCGGGGTTTTGAAAAAACGCAGGACACAATGTCGCGCTGGTTAAAGCAATCGCCCCTGCCCCTCAGACGGCTTGATCCCGAAGCGTTTATAGCACAGATCCGTGGCCATGCGTCCCTGTGGAGTGCGCTTGAGAAAACCTTCCTGGATGAGGAACGGCTCATACACTTCCTCAATGGTGTCGGCTTCCTCCCCCACGGAAACCGCCAGCGAACTCAGCCCCACCGGCCCCCCTGAAAAACGGTGCATGATGGCTTCAAGGATGCGCTTGTCCATCTCATCCAGGCCGTCCTCATCGATATCCAGCATGGTGAGGGCCTGCGCCGCGATATCCCCGGTGATTTTCCCATCGGCCTTGACCTGCGCGAAGTCGCGGACGCGGCGCAGCAGATTGTTGCAGATCCGGGGCGTTCCCCGCGAGCGGCGGGCAATTTCGCGCGCCCCGCCCGCATCGACATCCACATCCAGGATGCGCGCCGACCGGTTGACGATATGCTCCAGATCTACCGCACTATAATAGTCAAGGCGGATGGGCAGGCCGAAGCGGGCTCGAAACGGCGAGGTCAGCAGCCCGCTGCGCGTGGTGGCCCCGATCAGTGTAAACTGCTGGAGGTTCAGCCGGACGGACCGCGCATTGGCTCCCTGATCGATCATGATGTCGATCACAAAATCCTCCATGGCGGAATAGAGGTACTCCTCAACGGAGCGCTGCATCCGGTGGATCTCGTCAATGAACAGGATGTCCCCGCGTTCCAGGCCAGTCAACAGGCCGGCCAGGTCACCGGGCTTGTCAATGACGGGACCGGAGGTGGATTTGATATTGACCCCCATCTCCTCGGCAAGAATATAGGCCAGCGTGGTCTTGCCCAGCCCCGGGGGGCCGGACAACAACACATGCTCCATCACATCGCCGCGTTTTTTCGCAGCGGCAGTGAAGAGCTCGAGTCGCTCGCTGGCCTTCTTCTGCCCCACAAAGTCCCGGAACCGGGTGGGCCGCAAGCGGACATCAAGGTCCTTGTCGGGTTTATTCAGTCCGTCACTGATAAAACGTTCAGTCATACCGTCAAACTTTCCTAAATGACGGGACACTTTATGGGGATCGACTGTCGCACGTCAATAGAGTTCATTCCGGCTCCGTTTGGAAACACATCAGCCCCGCCGGGGTTTGATCGCCCCCACCCCACCCGTATTATCGGGAAGCCAAACCGGATTAACGCAGTTTCCCCTGCTTGCGGACCAGGTCGTAGACCAGGTCATAGGCAAAGGTGAGCTCTTCGATCGTGCAGTGATCCTGGACGAAATGGGTGGTACAGAACATCATGCCCCCATCGGCAAACATCCCGACCACCCGCTCTATCTCGTGCTGCAGCTTGATGCGGTCGTTAAATCCTATGGTCGTTTGCACATCCAGGCCGCCCATGACAACGAGTTTATCCATCCAGCAGTCCTTGAACACCTGCAGGCTCATGCCCGCCGACTCCTGCCACGGATGCACCACGGAGTACCCCAGCTTGACCACGCCATCGACCACCTGGGAGAAATTGCCGTCGCAATGGAGACTGGCAATACCCCCGCGCGCCCGAACCGCATCCGTGGTCACCTTGTGATAAGGATAGATCATCTCCCACCATGTTTCCGGGCTGAAAAGCAGGGAGCGTTCCGACCCCCAGTCATCAGAGACGTGGATCATGTCGATTCCGAGGTCCATGCAGTTCATTGCGAACTGCCGGTTCCAATTGGCCTGCCGGGCATACACCGCCTTCAGGTCATCGGGATAGAGCAGGAGCCAGGCCAGGTGATTTTCGATGCCGAATACGCCGTTAAGCGCCTCGAATATCCCCGGCGTCTGGACATACACGAAGCGTCCACGCTGTTCCTTGTGATGCTTCACAGCCCTTATCAGGTCGGCATAGGCAGCGGCATTGTTGGGATCATCATAGGGGATCGCCAGGAAGTCCGCTGGTTCGATCGGGCGATCCAGATCCAGGCGAAGCTTGTCCACGGCTTTGCCGGGATAGCACCAAGGGCCGCCAAACAGATGGGCATAATCGAACTCATACCGGTCCTCGAAGGCGGCAACCGATCCGAAAGCGGCTGAGATCTGCTTGTCGAGATTGGCAGAGACCCAGCCATAGATGGGCATCCGGTCGGGTTTCTTGTGTTGAATAACCGCCGCAACTCTTTCTCTTGGCAACATCGTCTACTCCTTCATTCTAGTTGTTCGCATGGCCGCGATCCGGGAACACAAGGTCAGTCGCGGGGGGTATTTCTATTATGCTTTTAGCGCCTTGAAATTCCCGGCTAACAGCTCCAGCTTCAGATCCATGTACGTCCGGAAGTCATCCCACGACACATCCGGCGGAACGGTATGATCCACGGTCGGAATGAACCCGCCTTCTTCAATCAGGGGAATGAACTCCTGCAGGTGCCGGCTTATGGCCTCGCGGCCCCGGGAAAGAACGCGCTTGTCAACCCCCCCCCACAGCCGAAGCGACCGGCCGAACTGCTTCCTCCATTGCATGGGGCTGACATCGGAGGCGCGCTCAATCGGCCAGATCGTATCGACGCCGGCATCCATCAGCAGCGGGATCAGCGCCGTGGGGTCGCCATCCGAATCCACGGCCACATAGCGGGTGCCGTGACTGCGCATGAAATCAACCACGCGTTTCATGTGGGGAAAAATGAATTCGCGGTAGGTGTCCGGCCCCAGCAGCGGACCGCCCTTCATGGACATGTCCTCGTTGAACACAAAGCACTCAACCTGGATTTTCTCCAGGACGGGGCGGCTGACCTCGATGATGAAGTCGGCGATAAACTCCATCATCTCGTGCATGAGATCAGGGTAGTCGTACCACGCATAGGAGAGAGCCTCCGTCCCCATCAGTTCGCGGGCACGCCAGTAGAACCCGCGGGCTGCGCAATTACGGCCAAGCGTAAGCGGGTAGTCACGTTGCTTCCAGCGCGCGACCTGCCGGTCAAGGGTGGACGAATACCGAGACGCCAGGTGCGGATTCATGCGGCTCCGGATATCCGCAAAGTCGGCAGGCACCTTAACCGGGAACTCAAGGTACTGATCCATGCACATCCGGGCGCCGCCAATGGCGCCCTCCTTGAGTGCCTTGGTAACAATCCCGAGGTAGTTGCGGGAGATCTCGTACTCCGGCGTTTCCTCAAGCACCTGGTGCTCAAAGCACGGCACAAAATCGTATTCCACATGGATGAACTCCCGGCGATCAAGCTTCAACGCCGGCTCATTATCGAACCAGTTCCAGCTGAATCCCGCCACCGCATCCGGCGCTTCATGCTGCCAGCGGTTGGCGGTCTGGGACCAGACGCCAAGTTCGTGGTTGGGTCGGCGATCGGCCGGCTGGTACTCCATGCATGCGATAAAGCGTTCTAGGTCTGTCATCCCGGTCTCTTCCTGGTTTCAGAGCATATCTAATTATGACCGCATCGTGCAGAAACCCATATCTGCAATAATCGTCTCCAGAATAGGTTTACTGACGTTTATGCGCCTTGACGATTTGGTCAAATATCAGCACTATCCGGTCATGCCAGCACAAAATAGCAGTTCACCCCATACCCGTTACAGCCGGAAGAGTTTCTTCCCGCAAGCGGGTCTTCCCCTGTATGTGATGCAAACCCCCGTGCAGAGATCTCTTCCTTTCCACAGCCATGATTTCACGGAGCTGGTGATTGTCACGAAAGGGGAAGGCATGCACGTCACCGGCGAAGAGGAATACCCGATCCGCGAGGGCGATGTGTTCGTGATCCACATGGACCAGCCACACTCTTACAAGGATGTTCAAGACATGGAGGTGATCAACGTCCTGTTCGACGCCGGGCACTTCTTCGGCGGTGACACGGATCTTGGCGAACTGCCCGGCTTTCACGCGCTCATCACGCTGGAACCGGTCCTGCGGCAGAAGCACGGGCTTCTGTACCGCCTGTCGCTTTCGGCGCATGACCTGGCGGTCGCGAAGGGCTTGGCTGAAGCCATTCAGCGCGAGCTGACATGCAAGGCCGGCGGCTATCGCTCGATGGCAGGCGCCCTGATGCTGCAACTGGCAGGATTCCTGGCGCGAAGCTACTCGCGAGTCCGGGATCCGGAGCCGCGGGCGATGATGCGTCTGGGAAAGGTTCTGGCGCACATGGAGAGCCACTGCCAGGAGTCAATCCCGCTAGCCCGGCTCGCGCACATTGCCGGCATGTCGCAGAGCACACTACTGCGAGCGTTCCGGCGGGTTATGAAACGGTCGCCGATTGACCACCTGATCCGGCTCAGGGTTCAGCACGCCTGCGCGAAGCTGACGGATGGGGAGAGTTCAATTACCGAGATTGCACTGGCCACGGGCTTCTCCGACAGCAACTACTTCTCCCGTCAGTTCCGCAGGATCACGGGAATGTCACCGAGGCAGTATCAACAGCAGAACACCAGGACATGAGCCCCAGTCCCAAGCGGGATTACCCGGCCAGGGCTTTGCGAATAATGGCTTCAACATCCTTGCCCGCCATGGAAGGCTGACTGGTGACCCTCATCACCAACTCCTGGGCTTCAGCCCTTTTGTAGCCCAATGAAATCAGAGCCAGCACAGCATCGCGCAGCCTGACATCGGATTCCGTTTCAGGGTTACCCTGCGCCGCAGCGGCCATGACTTCCCCGGCACCAAACTTGTCGCGCAATTCCACAATCATCCGCTCGGCAGTCTTCTTGCCTATACCGGAAATGGAACTGAGCCGCTTGACGTCCCGGTCCGTGATGGCCACCTTGAGTTCGCGGACCGACATGCCGCTCAGCGCCGAAAGCGCGGTTTTGGGACCAATGCCCGAAACCCCCAGCAGCAGGGTGAAGACCCTCCGCTCATCAGCCGTCATGAACCCGAATAACTGATGATCGTCCTCGCGAATGTGATCATGGGTCAGGATGCGGACCTTCTCCCCGAGTCCGGGCAAGCGGTCGTAACTGCTCAGGGAGATGACCACATCGTACCCCACCCCGCCGACATTCAGGACGAGATGGGTCGGTTGCTTGTCCTCAATTATGCCTTCCAGAAATGTAATCATGGGACAGACCTCAAATGGGTTTTGGCGCCAGCTCCGCTACCGGGGACCGGCTGTTCAGGTGGCACAGGGCGATGGCAAGGGCATCCCCGGCATCCTCCTGGGGTTCTTCTTTCATCCCGAGCAGAACCATGGCCATTTTCCGGACCTGCAGCTTGTCGGCCGCCCCGGTTCCCGCAATGGACTGTTTCACGCGACGGGGTTCATACTGGTAGACCGGGATGCCCGCAGAAGCGCAGGCGGCGATAACCACGCCCCGCGCCTCGCCCAGCACCATCGCGGTCCGGGGGTTCTTGGCGAAGAAAATATTCTCGATGGCCGCGATGTCCGGCTTGGTCCGGCTGATGATCTCCCGGATCCCGCCATCGATGCGCCGGAGGCACTCCGACAAACAAATACGGTCGGAGTTGTGAATCCGACCGTATTCCACCGCCACCGTCTTGCCTGCCAGGGAATCAACTACTCCCACGCCTGTTGAACGCAGCGAAGTGTCTATCCCCAGCACGCGCATGGCGACCCGTCTTATTCCTTTTCAATTGCCGCAAGAACGGCGTCGTCGAGGTCCATGTTTGTGTAAACATTCTGGACGTCGTCGTTGTCCTCGAGGGCTTCAACAAACTTCATGACGGACTTGGCCACGGACTTTTCGGTTACCGGCACATAGGTTTCCGGAACGAGGCGGATTTCCGCGTCTTCCGTCTTGATGCCGGCCTTTTCAAGGGCGTCCATGACCGCCGAAAAGGTATTCGGATCGGTGAGGATTTCGAACTGCTCGCCATCGCGGCTCATATCCTCGGCGCCGGCGTTGAGGACGATGTCCATCAATTTATCCTCTTCAACAGCGTTGGCATCGACGAAGATCTGGCCACGGCGCTTGAACCCGCGTGACACAGCACCCTGGGACGCGAACCCCGAGGCCATCTTGGAGAAAATGTGGCGGATTTCGGCCGCCGCGCGGTTCTTGTTGTCGGTCAGAACCTTGACCACCACCCCGACTCCGCCATCCGCGAAGCCTTCATAGGTGATTTCTTCCATGATGTCGGCCGCCAGTTCGCCGGTACCCTTCTTGATGGCGCGGTCAATGTTGTCGTTGGGCATACTGACTGCCTTGCAACGCACAATCAGGTTGCGCAACGCCGTATTGGTATCCGGATTTCCGCCACCCGCCTTGGCGACGACCATCAGCTCCTTGGCCATCTTGCTGAAAATCTTGCCGCGCTTGGCATCCGCCGCGCCCTTCTTGTGCTGAATTGTCTTCCACTTACTATGACCGCTCATCTCATTCCTCTCTTTCCTGATATTAATCAGTCCGGCTACACCGGACTCATCTTGAATCCAACCAAATTGTCGGGCGTGGGAGTCTCGTACTCCTGAACCCAGCCTTCCGTAAACCCCAGCCGTTCCACGGCTTCAACCACGCGCCCGTATTCCCCGGCCGTCGGGCGCCTGTTCCAAGGCGACACGTCCACCGCCTTGTACGCGGGCGTGTATTGCGCCATCACGCTCACGGGGATCCGGGGACCCACCGTCTCCGCCAGCCATTCCAGATTGGCCACCGCCTCATCGGCCCGACCCGGCAACACCAGCAGCCGGCAGATCGTTCCCCGGGTGGCAATCCCGTCCGCATCCGTCTTCAGCGGCCCGGTCTGGCGCCACATTTCAAGCAAGGCCGTTCTCGCCAACTCAACATATCCGGCGCTATCCGAGCCTTCCCGGGCCGTCCCGGAGTCTGCATACCGCAGGTCGGTCAGGTACACATTTACCCAGTTTTCCATCGCCCGAAGCACTTCCACCCGTTCAAAACCGCTTGTGTTATACACAATCGGACGCGCGTGTCCAGCCTTCACTGCCTGATCCCAGGCCTCGTAGATCCAGGGCAGCCAGGGCGTCGGGCTGACCCAGTTCCAGTTATGGCACCCTTCCAGGGCCAGTTTTCCAAGGATTATGGCGAATTCCTCCGCCTCCACGGCACGTCCCTGTCCGTCCTGGCTCCAGGGATAATTCTGGCAGTACAGGCACTTCAACGTGCACCGGCTAAAGAAGACCGTGCCCGACCCCCTGTTGCCGGAAACAGGCGGCTCCTCACCGTGATGCAGGCCGTACCGGTATACTTCCGCGACACTCCCCGCGCGGCAATATCCGCGCTGGCCCGCCTGCCTGTTCACGCCGCATTTTCGCGGGCAAAGCTCGCAGTTCGTCAGTGATGAGGCAAACGGATTCACCAGCCAGGCTTAATCCTGCTCCTCCTCCTTCACCTTGGCGGCCGCCGCAATGATCTTCTGGGCGACTGTCGAGGGCACCACATCATACCGCGCGAAGGACATCTCGAAAGAACCGCGTCCCCCCGTCATGCTCCGCAACTCGGCGCAGTAGGTGAACAGCTCCGCCTGGGGTATGTCCGCGATGATTGTCTGCATCCCGTCAGCGGACTCCATTCCGACAATCCGTCCGCGCCGGTGGCTCATATCGCCGTTGACATCGCCCATGAACTGCTCGGGGATCGTGATCTTGACCGACATGATCGGCTCGAGGAGGACAGGCTTGGACTTGCTGATCGCATCCCGGAAGGCCCGGCTGCCGGCAATCTTGAAGGCAATTTCCGAGGAATCCACATCATGGTACGACCCGTCATATACGGTGGACTTCACCTTCACCACCGGGCACCCGGCAAGGGCACCCTTCGTCATCCCCTCGACGATGCCCTTCTGGACCGCCGGCACAAAGTTGTGCGGGATGGCGCCGCCCACAAGGGCATCCACGAACCAGTCCTCATCGCCTTCGAGAAGCGGCTCGACCTTGAGGTAAACTTCGCCGTACTGGCCGCGGCCACCGGACTGTTTCTTGTGCTTGTAGTGGCCTTCAGACCGCCCTGTAATCGTTTCCGTGTAGGGGATCTTCGGGGTGCTCAGGACGACATCCACGCTGTTGCGCTTCTTCATCCGCTCGACAGCCACGGACAGGTGGGTGTCACCCATCCCCGAGAGAATGGTCTCGTGGGTGGCGGGGTGGCGCTCGACATGGATGGTCGGGTCGTCTTCCGCCAGCTTGTGCAAAGCCGTCCCGATCTTGTCCTCATCCCCCTGGGTCTTCGCCGCCACGGCATACCACATTACCGGATTGGGAAACTTGAACGGTTCAAACGTCGCCTTGGCGCCATTCTGGCAGAGCGAATCCCCAAGCCCTGTCGCCTTCAGCTTGGCAATGGCAACGATGTCGCCCGCCTCGGCCTCCGTGATGGGAAGCTGCTTCTTGCCATTCAGCGCCACGAACTGGACAATGCGTTCCTTCTGTTCCTTGTTGACGTTCAACACCTCGGTGTCGGCCTTCAGGGTTCCCCCGCAGACATAGACGAAGCTCATGTGCCCGATGAAAGGATCATTGACCGTGCGCCACACATACCCCACAAACGGCGCGGACGGCGATGTGTCGATAGCCTTGCCGGCGGCGTCCTTCATGGGACGATCCGCAGGGGACGGGAAGAACCGGGCGATGCCGTCGAGGAGTTCCCCCACCCCGATGTTTTTCAGAGCCATGCAGGCAAAAACAGGCACCAGCTTGCGATCGAACACGGCGTGGCGCAATCCATCGGCGATTTCACGGGCGGTCAGGGGCTCCCCGGCCAGGTATTTTTCAATCAGGGTATCGTCGGTCTCCGCCGCCATTTCCACGAGGGCGCCCTTGGCGGCCTTCACGGCATCCCCCATGGAATCCGGCACATTGGTCGCAGCCAGGACGTCGACGACGGCGCTGTTGTCGGGTAGCGGCATGAGAACGGGAATGCAACGGTCCCCCCAGGTGGCCTTGATCTCGTCCATAATCTTCTCGAAAGGCGAATTCTCGCGGTCCAAACCCGTGACAACGATGGCACGCGGGATATCAAGGGCAGACGCCTGTTTCCAGGCCTTCATGGTGCCGACCTGGATGCCGGCATGGGCATCGACCGTGATCAGGGCGGCACCGGCGATGCGGCTCGCCTGGATGACCTGACCGAAGAAATCGGCGTAGCCGGGGGTATCACAAAAGACAATGTCCATGTTATGGCCATCGGAACTTTTGTACATGCCGCAGAAGGACTTGGCGTAAATGGTGGTCTTGCGGGATTTTTCCTCATCGGTGTAATCACCGAGACTGGTGCCCTGGTCAACTGAACCCAGCCGGTCGTTCACGCCCATCCTGTACAGCATCGCATCCGCCAGCGTGGTTTTTCCACTGGCCGTATGCCCCATCAAAACAAAGTTCCGAACGTCAGTAACAGCAATGTCCTTCATGCTCGTTTTCCCTTCGCTTTGTCCCTGCAACAAGTTCCGGGCTGGATCTCTCCAGCCACCCCGAAAACACGGTTTCTTTATCACAGTCATCCCGATATACACAACAGAAACCCATTGATTCCGCCGCCCTCCCTTTTTTGATTTCCGACAGGTCAATACCCGGCGCGCGGTTGGCGCGAAAATTCCAGTCTTCTGTCCGGAACCCGGGGCATCGGATTTCTGGTTGAAGCCCACCCGTCCTCATGCTACTTTTCCAACTTATTTTTGCCGGGCCGGAAGCGGCCCTTAGACCAGGAGAAGCGCTGTGTATCTGAAATCACTACATATGGTCGGGTTCAAGAGTTTTGCGAATCCCACCACATTATCCTTTGAGCCCGGCATGACGGCCATTGTCGGCCCGAACGGTTGCGGGAAAAGCAATGTCTCCGACGCCGTCCGCTGGGTGTTGGGCGAGACCAGCGCCAAAGCCCTCCGCGGCAGCAAAATGGAGGACGTCATCTTCAACGGCACCGACAGCCGCAAGCCCGTGGGCATGGCGGAAGTCAGCATCACCTTCGCCGACTGCGAAACAACGCTCGGCACCGACTACAACGAGGTGACCGTCACCCGCCGCGTGTTCCGTTCGGGGGAAGGCCAGTATTTCCTGAACAAGACCGCCTGCCGCCTCAAGGATATCCAGCGGCTGTTCATGGACACGGGTATCGGCACCTCCTCCTACTCCCTCATGGAACAGGGCCGCATCGACCAGGTCCTGAGCTCGCGTCCGGAAGACCGCCGCGAAATCTTCGAGGAAGCCAGCGGCATCACGCGCTTCAAGGCCGACAAGAAGGAAGCGCTCCGCAAACTGGACCAAAC